>DATJWZ010000240.1:0-6243 GCA_035500795.1 Candidatus Eiseniibacteriota bacterium
GTCAAACGGTTGTCATTGACGGGCAGGGAAACGACTCCGAAGTCGACCGAATTATCGATAATGGATTCCAGGATTTTGGCGTAATCGGAGCGCTTGATGTTGACCGAGACGTCCGGGTACTGCTTTTTGAAGTCGGCGAAGACGTAGGGCAGGATGTGCAGACAGGTGCCTTCGTTGGCTCCAACGATGATCTCGCCGCGGGGAACGCGCTCCATCTCGGCGATGGAGACCATCATGGCTTTGCGAGCATCCAAAGTGTCTTCTACGTATTTTAAGAAAGCCTTGCCAGCTGCTGTAAGCGAGACTTTGCCGCCAGAGCGGTCGAAGAGCTTAGCTCCGACCTCTTCCTCGACGCCACGAATCTGCGACGAGATCGCCGGCTGGGTGCGGAACCGCTTCTCCGCCGCCCGCGAGAACGACGCGTGCCGCGCAACTTCGAGAAAGGTTTCCAGCTGATCGAAGTCCATAGGAATTCTTCAGCAGTCACCGTTCAGGCCAAAGCTTGCGCTTACAGCCTTGTTCGGACTGATGGCTGATCGCTAACAGCTGATAGCTTAAGTATAAATTCGGCTTTATCCCGCCTATAAGAACAATCGAATTGCGACGATTCCCGCTCGGCATTAGACTCATCGGTTTGCACAGCGCGACCGATTGTAGCAGGCGGAAGTAAGGCGTCGTCCGCCTTCTCCCCGAGGCTTGGAGCAACTGCCTCGTGCGACCTCGCTAAACGACTAACGACCGACGACTAGCGACGATTTCACTGACTCCCGCGAAGGAGCCCCTATGGCTGATCCCAAAACCGTTCTCGACTTTGCCCGAAAACAAGAAGCCAAGATCCTCGACTTACGCTTCACCGACATCCCCGGGCTCTGGCACCACGTTTCCTATCCGATTGAGCAGTTGACTGAAGCTTCCTTCGAAGATGGCTTTGGAATCGATGGTTCCTCGATTCGCGCCTGGGCGGGCATTCACGAGAGCGATATGCTTTTGAAACCTGATCCCACTTGCTTCCTGCTCGATCCATTTACGAATGTACCGACTCTGGTATTGGTGTGCGACGTTGTCGACCCTGTCACCAAGCAGCGCTACGATCGAGACCCCCGCTATATCGCGCGCAAGGCAGAAACATTTTTGGCTGAGTCAGGTATCGCCGACACTGCCTATTTCGGAGCCGAAGCCGAGTTTTTCATCTTTGACAATGTACGCTTCGATCAGCGCGAGAATTACGCCTTTTATTACATTGATGCGGAGGAGGGCCGCTGGAATGCGGGCAGGGAAGCGAACAATCTTGGCTACCGCCCGCGCTACGGGGAGGGATATTTCCCGGTTCCACCTACCGATCATTACCAGGACCTGCGCTCCGAGATGATGTTGATCATGCAATCCTGCGGCATGGTTGTCGAATGTCATCATCATGAAGTTGCGACCGGTGGTCAAACGGAGATCGATTTAAAATTCGATTCACTCGTTCGGTCGGCTGACAAGATGCTCCTGTACAAGTACATCGTCAAGAACGTCGCGAACCGCAACGGCAAGACTGTAACGTTTATGCCGAAGCCGATCTTTGGCGATAACGGAAACGGCTTACACACACACCAGTCACTGTGGAAAGATGGTGAGCCCCTTTTCGCGGGCGATGGCTATGCCGGTCTTTCGCAGATGGCGCTATGGTATGTCGGCGGACTGGTCAAGCACGGACCGGCACTCTCGGCAATCATCGCGCCTACGACCAATTCTTATAAGCGCCTTGTCCCTGGCTTTGAAGCCCCGGTGAATCTCGCATATTCGCGCCGCAATCGCTCGGCGGCGTGCCGCATTCCAATGTATTCCACTTCGCGTTCCTCCAAGCGCGTGGAGTTCCGCCCTCCCGATCCGAGTTGCAATCCTTATATGGCTTTTGCGGCGATGCTGATGGCCGGACTCGATGGAATCGAAAACAAGATGGATCCGGGTCAGCCCTTCGACAAAGATATCTATGAACTGGATCCTGAAGAACTGTCGAAGATCCCGTCGATGCCCGGATCTCTGGACGAGGCCCTTGATGCTTTGGAGCGTGATCACGCTTTTCTACTAAAGGGAGACGTCTTTACCGAAGAACTGCTGCGTACCTACGTGGACTACAAACGGTCCAAAGAAGTGGATGCGATCCGGCAGAGGCCGCATCCATACGAGTTCGCCCTCTATTTTGATATTTGAAGAGAAGTTTGCTGGTTTTTCAGTGAGAGAGGATCGAGGTGGAATGAACCACTTCGATCCTCTGAATATTCACTGCTATCTGGCGATCAGTTCCCAGGTGCTGTCGAGCAGTGTCTTGCCGTTTTCTCCCCCGAACATGATCATCTGATGGGAAGTCCAGTCATACGCGAGTCCTTGCGAGTCTTCCGCAATCGGAGAATATACGGGCGACAGCAGGATCCAATCGCTTCCGTTCCAGGACCATGTTTGGTTGAGCCCGGAACTGCCGCCAAACATGATGACCTCTCCCAAACTCGGGTCATAAGCGGCTGGAGTGTAGAAACTCCACGGCGGCTGCGCGGAGGGACTCTGTTCAGTCCACGTGACACCATCCCACGTCCACGTGTTGACCGGATTGACATCCGCCAACCCACCGAAGATCACGACGTTATGATGGAGTGGATCGTTTGCGACAACCGCGGCACTGCGCGCCGTGATGTTATTCGCGGGATGCCTCTTCTTCCAGTCGGATCCTGTCCATTGCCATGTGATTAATTGATAGAAGCGGCCATCATAGCCTCCGACCATCTCCGCATGTCCGTTCAACGGATCCGTGAATACCATAGGCAGAGTCACCGGTGTAGGTTTTGTGGATGGTGTCGCCTGAGTCCACGTCTGGGCTACACCATCCCACAACCATGTGTCGCCCATGTACTGCGATCCGCTGAAGCCGCCGAACATTACGATCTTCTTCGTGGCCACGTCATAACCCATGGCTGATGCGCTTCGCGCAGATGGAGAAACCGGCGGATTGAGCTGTGCCCAGGATTTTCCGTTGAAAATCCAGGTGTCGCTGAGATGCGAGACTCCGTCGTATCCGCCGAAAAGAACAATGCTCTTTCCTGCAGGGTCGTACGTCATAGCCGGGTTGACGCGGGCAGAGGGGTGGGAACTCAAGTTAAGTTGTTTCCAGCCCTCTTGATGATTGGACGCAGAACTGGATTGCGGCGAAAAGGCAATCAATAATGCGAGAGCGGCAGCCGCACAACTGCCGCGAACCGTTCGACTAAACATATGGGTCTCCTTGATCGGGTGAGCAATGCTTGCGAAATGGCTGGATTTTTATAGCAGATAAAAGTGTCCACCCTCGAGTAGCCAACCGATTGTTTTAACGGAAAAACACTAACAAAACAGTGGACGCCACGTTTATTTTTACGTTGTGAAAGAAATGGCTTTTCGAATTTCTGTCCTGGCTCAACAGAACAATGCTAAACAGTTTTATTTCTCAATTAGGCTTCATAAGCTTCGCACTGGCTGACGGAGCATACTTGCACGCGCGGGATCGCCCGGTCGCGACTGGAACGACCTGGCGAACGGATCAGCTCAATTGGAGGGGCGACCAGTTATTTACAGCTGTTTCTTGATTGCATCAGTTATCTCCGGCGAATCAGGTGTAACTGCCGGTTCGAACCTCTGCACTACATTGCCGTTCCGGTCTACAAGGAACTTGGTGAAATTCCATTTGATGTCGCCCTCGATGCCTGGGCCAGTTTGCTTCGTCAGATAACCGTAAAGGGGCGCCTGATCGTCGCCTTTGACGGAAATTTTCGAGTACATGGGAAACGAGACGTTATATTTTCGCGAACAGAAAGTCTTAATCTCTTCGTTCGTGCCGGGTTCTTGCGCACCAAAATTATTAGCTGGGAACCCCAGAATCACAAATCCCTGCCCTTTGTATTTTTCATACAAGGCTTCGAGCCCGGTGTATTGCGGAGTGTAGCCGCAACGGCTCGCCACATTCACAATCAGCACAACTTTGCCTTTGTAGTCGGCGAGAGGCGCCGGTTTGCCATCGATGGAATTCAAGGTGAAACTGTACAGTCCGGGCCCGGCGAACAGGGATGTAGCCATGAGCAGTGTGACTCCAAACGTAAGAGATTTAGTAACAGACTTGCGAACGATCTTCCTCATGTATCCTCCGGGATATCGGACAACGGCTTTTCGGTCTAGCAGGTAAGACATCCTACTGCGAAGTGAGGTCGAGGATACGGGGTAAGCGAAAGGAAAAACAACTGCGGATTTGTAAAATCTTCGGATCGCAGTCAGTTGGATGAGCTAGATGGCAGTCCGGACCGAATTCTCTTTAATAGTCCGCTCCATCAACCGCATGCGCTTGGAGGGCATTGTTTCTACCATTCGCGCCGGCACCGGTTCGCAACCGCTGACGGAAAGCAACTCCGTGCCCATCGCATCCAAAGCGGAATTGGAACGACCCAGAACCATCAACAAGTACTTCTGAGCAATCGGACGATCAGCGGGGTGGATCAGAGACCACCAGCGGCGAACCGACTCCTGCACTTCCGCTTCGCTTTTTTCCCCGACGACGAGTGCGTCGATGAGACGATAAACCTTGCTTTTGATAGCTTGATACGAGACCGAAATCTCTTGCGGCATAGGGTTCCTGGGTTTCCTGTACATCCGTATAGTGCAATCGATGCACCAAATGGGAACTCCAGCCTTTTCAATCACTTTCGCGGTATAGCAGGTAACATGAACGTACTATGAATGGAATAAATCTGGCCTGGAATATGAATTCTGGAAGAACAGTTTGGACAGTTGATTCGGATCAACCTCCGTTGCGATTTTGATGGTCCCGATTCGTGCCTTTTCCTTCGTTCTCCCATGAATCAAACCGAGCCCAAGTTACAATGTTCCGCTTAAATCAGATGAGTATTTGAGCATTGGAAATTTTGCGCCCACATGGCGCCTCGAGAGCGCTCGTGTGCAGTCAATACGATCCGGGGGAAACGAAATGAAACGTTGGGCATTGTTGTTGGGATTGTCGGTCTTAAGCTCGATGGGAGTGGCGCAGGTGAGCCGTTCACTGAACCTGCAAGACGACAATGCAAGTGGCCGCTCGCAAGGTACTTGGCACGAGGCCGGGGCAGAGGACCGAATGTTCTTTCCTAAAGACATGTTTTGGGGATGGGCTCAATTCGATTTGGCTCCGCCGCACAACGAGATCGATCCCAATCAATGCGGCGGAAACGCTTACGTCTACGGTGGCGTCAGCGCACCTTGCAACATGTTCGCGCGCTATATGCTCTCTGGGATCCTTGAAGTGCGCCCATTTGGTCGCGGTCCACTGCGCCGCTTCATGTTGTATGGCGCTCCATCCTTCCTTTTCGGGAAGAATGTTCCGAAAACCCTTTACACCTGGTCTTGGGACGCGATCGGAATCGAGCATTCATGGGGAGCCGGCATCTATTTGACCAAAGGTTTTGAATTCCGCATCACGCAGCACTTCCTCTTTGATCGTTTGGGAGCCAGAGACAAGAATCTCGGCCAGGCAGATCTCGGGACTAACGGTCCTTGGGGACGCTACATGAGCGTCGGAGTGCGCAAAACATTCGGTACCCGGCGATGGTAAGCGGGCTATATTCGCGCCGTGACTGGCAGTCTCGGTTGCGAGAATCGCCTGACAAGCCAGACGATAAGCGCGATGATGCCGCCAAGGATCAGGAATGGCAGGCCGAAGATTAGGAACAGCCAGAGCGCCGCGCCTCCCGCAAATGTTGTGACGTCACCACTCACAGATGCGCCGGGATCCCTTCGAATTTTCCCGCCGAACACCGTCATGCTCTGGACTTTGGCGCCGTTGTCCAGCCGAACATCTCCGCCGAAGCTGGTCAAATCTCCGCCAATCTCACCGCCATCCTCGACGAAAATGGCTCCTCCAAAAGTCGTGACATCGCCCGCCACGTTGCCGCGCACTCGGACGCTGCATCCGAAGCAGGTGACCTCTGTGACCTCTTCATCCGCACCCACCGTTACATCGTGTCCGAACTGCGTGCGGTCATGAGAACCACCGGCAAATGCTGGAAGCGAAAAGGCCAGCCCAGCGACAACAAAAGCGGTCAAAAGGCGAGAAAGGGATGCCATACTTCCTCCACGCGGACAGCGGAAATGCAATACAGATTATCCCACACCGCACTACGAGAATGGTTTGCGAGTTTCCCGTGGGGATCATCACATGGGTACGTGACTGAAATCACGCAAGTTCCATCA
>DATJWZ010000241.1:0-3391 GCA_035500795.1 Candidatus Eiseniibacteriota bacterium
GCTGTGCATCTTCGATGAGCACAGGCATTCCCTCCCATTGGCGCAGATCTGCAACATTCACGACACAAAACACCGTACCAGACGGCCAAGGCCGGGTTGCTGCCGCACTTATCAGGTATTGCGATGGAGCTGAAGAATCGATTGCTACTAAGATTTTCATATCGACCTCGAATCTCTTGGTTCAGTCCAAACCTGGTATCGCGCCATAAATCGCCCCCTTAGCGTGCTTCTGCTTATCGCCATCAGTACTTAGTTGGCAGGGGTTCAACCGACATCAGTGCAGTTAAGAAGCCAAACCTTCGAAGCATCGAAGAAATGAGAGCTTTTGCCCTGCTTGCGGAGCTGGCCCGTGCGATGCGCCTGAACGGCAACACGGTGAGGATCGGTCGTCAAAACGACGAAGGAGCGCCGCTCCGCGCGGAGTGAACTGCTCGGTTGTTCTTGGGCAGAAGTGGCGCCGCAGGCTTTTATTTCTGCGGCGCTTTTTCGGATTCAGCAGACTCATCGACGGCGTGCAGGCCGGTCATCGAATCAGTCTGGATTCTAAAAAAGAGAGGATCAATCAACTCGTCGCCCATTCTTAGCTGGCGCTCCCCCAATGCGGGTTGCCACCAGTGGTAGTGCTTTTCTAACAGCTTCCGCGCATGTTCTCGTTCGTCGGTATACTGTGGCTCGGGCAATTCCTGGTAGCGACCATTGACAATCACGCTTGTCCACTGCGACGGATTCTCAATTTCGTCAACTTCCACACAAACTTTGGGATTTGCCCTCATCCACTCGACCTTGCGTCCGAAGGTCGAGAGTACATAGATATAGCCAGGCTCGTAGGCAAAATATATCGGCACGACGTACGGCTGGTGGTCGAGCGAACAGCCAAGTCTTCCGAGAGAAGCGCTTGCCAGGAATCCGTTACACTCCTTCTCATTCATTTCATTGATCACCATGGTTTCACCCTCCCGCTATATCGAACACGTTTCCGCAGCGCTACT
Source organism: Candidatus Eiseniibacteriota bacterium (assembly GCA_035500795.1). Classification (GTDB taxonomy): domain Bacteria; phylum Acidobacteriota; class Terriglobia; order Terriglobales; family Acidobacteriaceae; genus Sulfotelmatobacter. The sequence goes on from DATJWZ010000241.1 coordinate 990, forward strand.
TCTGCCACAAGATCTGGGTGGCTTCAAGTGGTATTGATGTGTGCAATTCACAGGGAATGACACGCGCCGTGTAGTCCGTTATTGGACGGTTCGCCGGTACTTTCGACGCGTAGCAGACATAACCACCTGAATTTGGAAGATCCTGCGCCAGCTCCATTCGTTGTCGAAAGATGCTTCCATCAGCCCGCGGCTGCGCGTAGACTTCCACCTCCACGGCATTTGGATCAAGTTCCCCCAAGAACAACTGGACTTGAAAATCGTACTGGTTCTCTTCGCTGTGTGTGGCTACGGAGCCAAATCGGAGGCTGGGCCAACCCTCCGCAATCGATTTTGACCAGTTGCATCGTTCGATCCCCAGCTTGCTCTCATTTGCGGCTCGCTCGCGGTAACGTTTTGCTGCCAGCAAGTAGTAGTTGTCCACATACTCTCGAAGCGCACGATTGGACGAAAAATTCGGAGTCAATCGCAGCATGCTGGCCCGCATCTTCTTTACCCAAGTCTTGGGGATTCCGCCAGCGTCGCGAGTGTAAAAGGCGGGAATCACCTCTTGTTCCAGGAGATCGTACAAGGTATAGGCATCGTGCGCGTCCCAATCGGGATCGCTTCCGTGTTCTTGTCCATCTCCGACGGCCCAGCCAACGTCGGGGGAATAAGCCTCGGCCCACCAACCATCAAGCTCAGACAAGTTCAGTCCCCCATTGACCAGAACTTTCATGCCACTGGTGCCACACGCTTCCCACGGCCGCCGGGGTGTGTTAAGCCAGAGGTCCACGCCTTCGACCAGACGGGAAGTGAGCAGCACGTCATAATCACTTAGAAAAGTGACACTGGAATGAACATCAGCGCGAGCGATGAAGTCATTCCATTCTTTGATCATGGCTTGGCCGCTCTGATCCTGGGGATGTGCTTTGCCGGCCAGAATTAATTGCACCGGCCGTTCTCGATTCGTGAGGATGCGGGCCAACCGCTCTCGATCATGAAGCAGTAGGTTGGGACGCTTGTAGGGTGCGAACCGCCGCGCGAAGCCGATGGTGAGCGTTTGCGGATCGAAAATGGCCTCGGCTTGCAAAACTTCCTGCCGCGATGCTCCTTGTTGCACGCGTTGTCGCAATAGGCGCTTGCGCACATATTCAATAAGACACTGGCGTGCTTTCATACGCAGCTCCCAAAGTTTTTCATCGCTTACTTCCTCAAGGCGGTGTACATTCTCCAGCGCTCCACGCCAGCGATCCTGGCCGCATTGCTTCGTCCAGAGTTCGTCGGCCTCCGCGGAATCCCAAGTAGGCACATGAACTCCGTTGGTTACTGCCCCGATCGGCACTTCGACCTCGGGCCACTGCGGGAAGAGCACTTGGAAGATTCTCCTGCTAACCCGGCCATGAAGTTGACTGACGCCATTCGCAGCCCCGCTGCCTCGCAGCGCGAGATATGCCATATTGAACGGTTCAGAACGATCGAGTGGGTCTCTTCGTCCCAGAGCCATGAGCTCGTCAAATTCGATCCTCAGTTCGCTCTCGGCGTATTTTCTGAAATATTGGTCCATTAATTCCGGTGCAAAACGATCGAAGCCAGCTTCGACCGGGGTATGGGTCGTAAACAGATTTCCAGCCCGAGTCACCGTCAGTGCAACATCGAAGGGTTGGTGGTGCTTTTGCATGTAGCCTGAAGCCCGCTCAAGGACGAGGAATGCGGAGTGTCCCTCGTTCAAGTGGCAGACTTCCGGGTGAACGTCAAGCGCCGAGAGAAGTCTCCACCCAGCCATGCCTAACACTGCTTCCTGCCGGAGGCGTAGCTCGGGCCCTCCGCCATAGAGTTCGCTGGTGATCGCACGGTGGATGGGCATGTTAGCGGCGTCGTTTGTGTCGAGCAGATACAGCTTCCTTCTGCCGACCTGCGCTTGCCACGCGCGCACCCAGAGGGGACCTTCCGGAAGACGGAGTGGAATGCGTAACCACTCGCCATCCACATCACGGAGTGGTGTGATGGGCAGTTGCCCGGGATCATTGAACGGAAAAAGCGCCTGCTGGAACCCGTTCCGGTTGATCTCCTGGCGGAAATAACCTTGCTGATAAAGCAGACTGATCCCAATCATCGGGACGCCTAAGTCGCTCGCGGCTTTAAGTTGGTCCCCGGCCACATTCCCCAGTCCGCCGGAATATATCGGGAGCGCTTCGCTTAACATGAATTCCATGCTGAAGTACGCAATGTTTGTAAGAGTAGAGGCAGGATGGGCCGTCTGAAACCACGCGGATGCGCCCTCACGGTCGTGCTTCCTGCGAACCATCTGTTCGACCTTCTGGCAAAAGTCATGATCAGCCGAAGCATCGCGAATCGTCTGTTTGGAAACGGTCTGCAGCACTACCCACGGATTCTGTGTCAGCTCCCAGAGCTCAGGATCGAGT
>DATJWZ010000242.1:0-37008 GCA_035500795.1 Candidatus Eiseniibacteriota bacterium
AAGTACTGCCCATGGCTCTGAAATCTCTGTTGCTCTGTTCCGACGAGAAGATCGTGCGCGTATTGCGCCGGGTGCTAGGAGACCTGGAGATTGAGGTCGAACTCTGTCCCAACGCTGATGCCGCGCTGCGCAAACTGACGCGGCAGCGGTTTGAGGCGATCATCTCGGACCTATCGGACGATGGCGCAACCGAAGTGCTGCGCAGCGCACGGCAAGCTCCTTGTAACCGCCAGGCGGTCGCGGTCGCTGTGGTGGAACCGATCGTTGGACTGAAAGCGGTGTTTGAAATTGGCGCGCACTTTGTGTTGTACAAGCCGGTGTCGATTGAGCGGGCAAAGTCGAGTTTTCGCGCGGCTCGGGCGCTGATGAAGAGTGAGCGCCGGCGGAATGTCCGCGTGGCCGTGCAGATTCCAGTCGTCATGCGGAGCCCCGAAGCCGGCGGAAACATGAAGGTGACGACCATCGATTTGAGCGAGGGAGGGATGGCGGTGGCGCTGCCGAGCCGCCGGCTTCCGCGCGGGCATTGGCAGATTGCGTTTACCTTGCCTGGCACCAGCACAATGCTGGAGATCCCTGCGGAGTTTGCCTGGGAAGGCGCGCGGGCGCAAGGTGGATTGCGCTTTGTGCAACCGTCGATGGAGGCCGCACGCCAGCTGCGCGAGTGGCTGAACCAGAATTCTCCCGACGCCGAGCAGGACGATCCGCCGATTCGCTGCCAGCTTACCGATCTTAGTTTGGGCGGTTGCTACCTGGAAATTGCGTCGCCGTTTCCGGCTGGAAGCCGCGTGACGCTGTCGATGCGTGCTGTGGAAGTCGAAGTAAAAGTGCAGGGAGCGGTGCGCGTGATGCATCCGGAGAAGGGGATGGGTGTGGAGTTCACGCAGCACACGACGGAACAGCGCGCGGCGCTGGAGAAGTTCGTGGGTGTGCTGACCGAGAATCGCACGCTGCTGCCGGAACTATGGGTGCAGCCCGAAGGGCTTGAGACAGAAGCGGCACCGCGCGAGGTTTCGGCCGTAGAGACCGACGATCCGCTGCTGCAGTTGTTCTACGGAGAGCCTCAGAGCGTGGAAGCGTTTCACGAGGCGTTACGCAAGCAGCGGGGTATTCCGCCAGTCACAGCCGATGGCGCCGCTGCGACGCACGCCTGATCGGCGGTTATCTCTTCATTCGGATTTCCTGCTACTCTTCTCAATCTCTTCTCGGTTCTTGTTCTCGCCCTTCAAGTTCTTTCCGTCGTGTTTTCCTTCAGCCGGACACGTCCGCGCAAGCTACCTAAGCTAGAATAAACGCGAGCCGGGATGGCGAAATTGGCAGACGCAGCGGACTTAAAATCCGCAGGGCCCAAAAGGCCTGTGGGGGTTCGATTCCCCCTCCCGGCACCAGCCACGATACGTTATTTTCGCGCCGGTATTCGGTGTTAGGGCTGTATTCCCGTTTCGAAGTCCAGGGTGGACAGAGCTAGCCGGTATTGGTACTGAGCATTCACGTAGCTGATGGCAGCATCAGTCTGCTGCAACTGCGCCTGACTCAATTCCACGATTGATCCCAGCCCCAGCTGATATCGGCTTTGCGCCAGATTCAGGCTGAGATCGGCTTGCTTCGCGAGCTCTGCTGTTACTGAGACGCGTTGGAATGCCGTATTAGCTGCCAGCCACGCAGTGCGGACATCGCGGGCAACGCGATCACGCAAGTCACGAGTGTTTTCGGCGGCTGCCTGGGCGCGATATTTTGCTTCCGAGGCCTCCGCACTAAACAAGAATCCGTTGAATATCGGGAAGCTCATATTCACTCCGATGGCGCCATACCAGCTGGAGGTGAAGTAATTCGGGAAGCATCCGCCGAAACAGTCCGGGCGCACGGGAATCCCACCCGCGATTCCCAGAGCGCTGATGGTGGGAAAAAGCTGGTCGCGTTGGGCGCGTCGGAATTTTTCCGCAGCCTGCTGCTCGTAGGTGAAAGCCTGGAGGTCCGGCCGCTGCTGGAATGCCGTGGTAATCAGGCCATCCACATCGGTCGGTGGCGCCGGCGGCTGAGCCGTCTCTTCGCGCAACTCGAAGGTTACTTGTTTGTCAAAGCCTAGAACAGCAGCGAGCGCTGCCATCGTCGAGTCGAGATTGTCTTGCGCGTCGAGCTGCAGCAGTTTTGCTTGCGAGAGATTCACCTGCGCGAACGTCAAGTCAAGATTCGATTTCAGCTGGTTCTTTGCGAGTTCTTCGATCTGCTGTTCCGCCGACTGCCGAGTGGCCACCGTTTGTTGCGCGACCTTCAGCAGAGCCTGGTCTTCGAGGGCGTTGTAGAAGGCTTGGTCTGTGGCGAGCACAATGTCTTCCGTTGTAGCCAGTGCATTCGCAGTCTGGGCTTTTTCGCGAAGCTTCGCGGCAGAGAAAAGATTGGTGGTGCGACCGAAGTCCGTCAAAAGCTGGGAAAGAGTCACTCCTGCGCCAGCGTGTTCGAGCAAGATCGAGGCATTGAGCGTGCCGGCGCCGACACGGCTTCCTTCCTTGGCATCCACCGCCGTGATGTTACCGCTGAAAGCCGGTAGCAGCGCGGACCTACTCTCGCGAGATACCTGATGCTGTGCGAGAGCGAGCAGGCGCCCAACGGAGATGCGCGGGTTGTTTTTGATGGCTAATTGCTCCGCGTCTTTGCGAGAGAGGCGCATTGGCGCGTTCGAAGTCGGTACGGAAGCAGCTTGAGCTGACGGTACGGGACTCTGCTGAGAACCGGACAACGATTGCATGCTGGCTTGCAGCATGGAAACGAAGAACGACGGTTGAGAGCCTCTCGGTTGTGGGGCATAAGGTAGGGAAGCTTGCTGGTCAGAGTCACTGACACTCTGCGCCGAGCCAGAACGCGCCACTGAGAAGAGAATCGACGCTAGCAGAATAGCAGTAGCGACTCTCATCCGCCGATCTCCGCGGAAGAACCTGTGGCGGTCTGCTCATCCCGCTTTCCATATACAAGCAGATAAGCTGCAGGAACAATGAACACCGTGAGGACAACGGAGACGGTCAGTCCGCCAATGATGGCGCGCGCCAGCGGAGCATACTGCTCACTGCCGGTCCCGAGCTTAAGCGCCATGGGTATCATCCCGATAACGGTAGCCAATGAGGTCATCAGAATCGGACGCAGCCTTACGCGGCAGGATGTAATCACTGCTTCCTCAACCGATTTGCCTTGTTCTTCCAGTCGGTGCGTAAATTCCACAATGAGAATACTGTTCGAAGCTGCGATGCCGACGAGCATCAGCACTCCCATGAGCGACATCACATTGAGTGTGGTGCCTGTGAGAGGGAGGATGATGAGCACGCCAATGAAGCCCATCGGGATGGCGAGCATGATGAGAAGGGGATCTTTGAAAGATTTGAACTGCGCGACCAGAATCAGATAGAGGAGAACGACTGAGAGCGAGAGTCCAATGGCGAAACTGCGGAACGAAGCATTCATTCCCTGTACCATTCCACGCATGTTGATGCGAACATTTTCAGGTGCATTGAGCTTGGAGATCAGGTTCGATACCTCATCGGAAACTTTACCCAGGTCTTCCCCAGAAGGCGTGACGTAGATATCCGTTACACGCTGGATCTGATAGTGATCGACTTCTGTTGGAGTCTGGACTTGTTCGAGCTTGACGACCGCATCAAGCGTAGTCGGCTGTTTAAGATTCGGAGCATGAATCGGGATGTTGGTAAGGTCGGTGAAGTTGTGAATGGCTGGACGGCCCTTTTCGAAGTATTGGACGGTGAGGAAATAATCGTTGCCCGTTTTGTGATCGACCCAGTAGTTGGGAGCAATCATTGAATTGGAGTTCAAGGCTGTAATCACGTTGTCAACGATCTCTTTCTGCGTCAGTCCCAATTCGGCGGCGTGTACGCGGTCAACGTCCAGTCGCAGCGCGGGGTAATTCAAATCCTGGGGAATGTAGACTTCGCCGACATCAGACAAGTTGCGAATCTGGCTCGCGAGAGCCTGGGCTACCGCGTAGTTCTGGCGCAGATGCGGACTGCTGACTTGCACATCGATCGGAGCCGGCATTCCCATGTTTAGGACTGCATCCACCATTGATCCGCTGGAGAAGAAGGTGCGAATGTCGGGATAGCGCCTCGCCATCTCTTTCTCAACCTGGTTCATGTACCAGAAACTGCTCTTGCTGTGATCGTCGTGCAGGGCGACTTGGATGGTCCCCGTATAAGGTCCCGCGTTGGTCGTGTAGAGAGCCGAAAAATCAGGTACCACTCCTAGATTGGAAACGATCATTTTCAGATCGCCGGGTGCGATTTTGTGCCGAATGAGATCTTCGACTCTGGCGACATATTGCTCAGTCACTTCGAGCCGCGTACCAGTCGGAACTTTCAGGTTGATAGTGAACTGTCCCGCATCAGTCTGTGGAAAGAAGGCCAGTCCCATCAATGGATAGATGACCAAACTTAAGACGAACGCTCCGCTTAGTGCTGCGACAGTGAGCGCGGGTCGACGTAACGCTCTACGCACCCAGAGTTCGTAGAAGTCGAGCATGCGATTGAAGTTGCGATTGAATCCTGCGGTGAAGCGATCCCACCAGGAATGTCCTTCCGCGACCGTGGGCTCGATTTCGTACTCACCTTCCTGTCCATGCGCTGCACCGTGCTGCATTGTCTTCAGAAAACGCGAGCAGAACAGTGGAATGACGGTCATAGCGACCAGATACGAGGCGAACAGCGAGATCACGACAGCCAGAGCCAGAGCCGTGAACAAGAACTTGCTAACGCCATAAAGAAACGTAACCGGGAAGAACACTACGACTGTAGTCAAAGTTGCCGCGAGCACAGCCAGGCTGACTTCATTCCCTCCGATCTCCGCGGCCTTCATTGGTTCAGCGCCCATTTCGAGATGTCGATAAATGTTTTCTAGCGAGATGACTGAGTTGTCGATGATGCGGGAAAAAGCCAGCGCGAGTCCTCCGAGGATCATCGTGTTGATGGTGCTGTCCATCATGTAAAGCACGACAAACGTCGCGAGTGCCGACAATGGAATCGAGAGGAACACCGCTGACGTCGCGCGAAAGCTTCCTAGAAAAATGAGAATCATCAGGCTCGTGAGGAGCAAGCCGATCAAGCCTTCATGCAGCAAGGTCTTGATGGCTTCTTTCACGAACGCCGATTGATCGAACACAACCGTCGCCTTCAGTTGTTTTGGAATATCGAAGAGATGGCCGATCATGTCGCGAATGCCGTTCACGACCTGAATAGTGTTCGTGTCGCCACCCTGCTTCATGATCGGCAGGTATACGGACCTTTGTCCGTCCACGCGAACGAGGTTGTACTGCATCTGGTTCGCGTCCTCCGCCTTACCGAGGTCATTGACGGAGACCCACGAAGAGCCGACTGTCTTGACGGGGATCTTGCCGAGTTGATCCATGTTGTCGACAAGACTGTTCGAGTACACGTAGTAGTCGAAGGGGCCCATCTTGACGTCTCCCGCGGGCAAGATGAGGTTGGAACTGTTCACAGCCGTGACGACATCCATGGGACTCAACTGGCGCGACGCCAGTTTGTACGGGTCCACGTAGACCATGATCTGGCGGTATTTCCCACCAAAGGGCGGAGGGATTTCCGCTCCTTTCACCACGGCGATCTGATTTCGAATCGTGAACTGCCCAATGTCGTGGAGTTGGGTTTCATTCAACCCTTCTCCCTTGAGGGTCACGAGACAGACGGGGAGACTTGAAGCATCGAACTTGAGTACTACCGGCGGAAGTGTACCGGGTGGCAATCGCTTCAGGTCAGCCAACGCAAGATTTGATAACTGCGTGACGTCTGCATCGGCGTTGGTGCCCGGTTGGAAGTACACCTTGATGATGCTGACTCCCAACAGCGAGCGCGACTCCATGTGATCAATGCCGCTGGCGAGCGTGAAGAATCGTTCCAGGGGATCCGTGATGTCGGTCTCGATATCCTGCGGCGGCATGCCCGAATAGAAGGTTGCCACCACCACCTCAGGGAGATTGATGGACGGAAACAGATCGATTGGCATACGAAGCAGACTGGTAATGCCAATGACCATCAGCGCGAGGCAGACCACAACGATGAAATAAGGGTTACGAATTGAGAAGCCCGACATGGATGTTTAAGCCGCTTTCTAAATGATGACTGAGGCCACTTACTCCTGATTGCTTTCGTGATACTGCATGACTTGCACGACTTGCGGAATAACTTTTTCCCCAGGTTTCAATCCGCTTCGATCGCTCACTACGACGCTTTCTCCTTCGTGAAGGCCCGCAACAACCTCAGCATCTGTCGCGTTTTGTAGGCCGAGGTTTACTGTACGGTCCTTGAGCTGATTGTTGTTATCCACAACGAACACTGTGGTTTTGTCGCCTTCATGATTCACTGCCTGCAACGGAACCGTGGGGACGTCTTCTTTGTGCTCAAGCGTTAAGTCGGCGTCGGCGTACAGTCCAGGAACCAGCAAATGATCGGGATTTCGGACGTCAACTTCGGTGTGCATCGTACGCGTGTCTTCACGCACGTCGACCGAGAACCTGGAGACTTTTCCTGGGAAGGTGCGGTTTAAAGACGGCACTCGAACATCGACTCGATCGCCTACCCGAATGAACGGGACGTACGATTCCGGAACCGGAATCACAAGGCGAAAAAGATCATCTTGCGACAATTTAACGATCGGCATCGCTTGGGTGCTTGATGTTGTGCCTGCCTGAACCAAGGTCCCCAAATTCGCGTAGCGTTGCGTGACAATTCCAGAGAATGGTGCGGTGATCTTCGAGTAGTCGTATAGAGTTTGGTCGTGAGCCAGTTTGGCCTTTGCTACAGCAAGTTGGCTCTGGGCGGCTTCGAGGGCGGCTTGTCCGGCATCGACTTGTGAAGAGGCGGCGAGATCTTTGCCCTGCGCGTCATCGACTTCCTGTTGCGCCACGATGCCTGGCTGGCTCTGAAATACGCCGCTCAAGCGAGTGTACTGTAGATGCAGAGCCTTGTATTGCGCCTGGTAACGTGCGAGCTCGTGTTGAGCTCGCACGACCTGGTTGCCGGCATTTTTGATTTCCGCTCCATCTTCCTGGAGCTGTGCTTCCAGTTCCGGGATCTCGAGAACTGCCATAATCTGGCCGGCCTTCACGTGAGTTCCGTAGTCGACAAGGAGTTTCTTTACGTATCCGGATTCCTTTGCGTAGACATCAATCTCCTGAAACGGAACTAGTTCGGAGGACAGGGTGATGTCCCGGCCGAGCGATTTCTTAATCACTTTCGTGACCCCAACGGTTGTCGTCGGTCCGCTGGCCTGCACATGCTTGTCTGCGCTGGAACAAGACGAAGACAAAACAAGTAGCGCGATACCAAGAGCAGAGAAGGCGGCGCATGAAAGGTTTTCCCATGCAATGGATCGCCTGAGATTCGTATTTCGTTGGTTTTGTGTCATCGTCTCATTCACCAGAAGGCAGAAGACTCGGCAATCGGGAGCCGGTGTTCTAGCGTGTTCTCCTCATCACATCGTTTAACGTTTCGATCGAAAAATCGCCGGAGCCACAGAACTGAATTACGCGCTGTTCCATCTCTTGCAGCTTCGCGGCGACGTTCGGGACCTGCGACGCGATTTTGTCAGGTACGGTTACGATGCCGTGCTGATCACCGTGCAACAAGCTGCCCGTATGAACTTCCATCCCATCGATCGTCACTGGAGCGCCGATGTCAAAGATGTGCGCATAGGCGTGCGAAACGGCGATGTTTCCCGCAAATAGTTGAAGGCCCAAACTGCGGACTCCAGACAGCTCCCGTACTGCACCGTTCGTGACGTACCCGATACAGCCCAGAGCCCGCAGGATTGCGGCATGCATGTCACCGACAAAAGCGCCACGTCCCGGAGTTTGATCCATGTCCTCCAGCACGAGGATTCGCGGGGTAGGGCACTCGAGAATGTGACTCCACAGATCGCCTCGATCATGGAAATAGCTACCGCTGATGGGGGGGGCCCCAGTTCGCAGACGAGCGGTGATGGCGTATCCCACCATCGGAGGTTGGTCTGGAAATATGCAGTGCGTCTTGCTGTCGGTAAATCCCGTATTCCGCAAACGAACGTTGAACGTCTCGATTGCGTTCGCAACCATGCAGGTATTGAACTGGCGCAGAGAGTTGAGTTCCGCCTCTGCCAACAACGTCCTGCTATTCATGCCGTTTTCCTTAGTGACGCTGTGCTCTGGCGGGTTCGTACTGAAAGTGACGCCGCCTCTCGATGTTTCGTGACCTGGAAGGGGCAAGGCGATCTCGAATCCAATCCTGAGGAACGCTCTTGCAGGGGTCCGGCGAAGCCGAAACGAGGTTCGCAGCTGCGTTTGAGCCTACTTCTGCTTATAAGGTTGTAGGCTTACTCGACTGAAAACCCATGTTCGCTGCCGGTGCTAGGAAAGAGAAGAAGAGGGAGGAGGACGATTGTAAAGATTTTTTTCGAGCAAGACGCTCGGAACCATGGGAGTCGTTGGCGAAATATGCGGATGGTAGCCGGGATTCTGGAGGATCGCCGCAATGACCACGGGCGGAATCCAGCTGGACGCATTGTTTAGCAGACGCTGCAGGCCCGGCGTCCATGCATGAATGGTCGTAACAGTAGTCTGAGAGCGCTCAGGTGTAGCCGGGGATTTCCCGTAACGTGTCGTTACGCTAAGGGTAAGGGCACACACCGCCAGCAAAACCAAGGCTAGACACCAGCGCTTGGGCCGCGAAGTCCCCATATTCCTGAGATGTAACATTGCCACCCGAGCAATTCTTAGCATATTGGAGCAGTGAGCCGCAACTGAATGAAACGGCGGAGGGTAACAATAGTTTTGATACATCCCGCGTCCACGTAGTTGTATTGAGTCGGCAAAAAACTGTCAGGATAGAAAAGTGGGCAGAAAATACGAAATTGGGCCTGAAAAACGAATGGCAGGCGTCATCCGCCTGCCATTCGTGGTTGCTGAAACCCGTTAGGCACCAGCACCGGCGGCTCTGACCAGAAGCTCAGAACGCATGGTCTCGGCCATTCCGCTGAAGTACAGCTTGTACGAGCGGTGAATGACATACATGACCGGGAAGACGGCGAGAGCCAGTTCCCAGCCGAGATGCGCACTTACCGCTTCAACCATCGAGGTGATTCCAGCGCTGACAACGTAATACGGGAACGAGAGCAGTGCCACGCTGCGCCACGTTTGAAGCGCAGACTTGCCCTCGCTCACGGCGACGATACCAGCTACTGGGACGGTCTGGCCCAGGAACAGCGCGACCGTTGCCAGCACGAGTCCGACTGGATTTGCACTCCACTGCAGATGGCTAAGCCATCCGGCGTGGAATACGAGACTGGCGGAAGTGCTTGCAAACGCCATCATGCCCAGGTTGAAAGACATCTGTTGTGGGTTGAACTTCGCACCTTTCCGCGGCCAGCACTGCACCGTAGTCGAGACGCAAGTAATCAGAACTGCTTCCACAGCGCTCAGATTTACCGCTGCCGTCAGCAGAAACGGCAGATTCATCGACATGTTGCCGTTGACGCCGGGAAGCTTTACTTTCATCCGCGACGTAGCGGCAGCAAGTCCGAGCACAGCCAGCGCGAAGTACAGGTGCATCGAGTGGCTGGCGAAGATTGCGTATCCAGCGGTCGCGAGGGAAGCGAGTGTCATTGCGCCGATGAATGTCTTGATTTGCCGTGTGTTATTCATGATCTTGTCCTCCTTTCAGTAGGTCTCACACGGCGTTACTGTTCATCGTCACCGGCATCGGAGAAGGCACCGTCAGCATTTCCGACCGATGCGCCCCACACGACGCTGGTGGCTGAGGCGGTTCCAGTGCTGGAGCCCCACACCACACTGAATGCACTGGTGGTGTTGTCGTTCCACGGCACCGAACTTCCCCAAACCACTGAGGTTCCCCAAACCACCGAGGTTCCCCATACCACCGAAGTTCCCCAAACCACCGAGGTTCCCCATACCACCGAGTTGCTGGCAACGGAAGAGTTTCCGTTCACCAGCGAAACCGTGTGGGTCTGAGGATTGAAAACAACACTCGGAGACAGAGCTGATCCGACCGTTGACGGAGCAAGATCCGTGCTCGCAACGGCAGTCTGCACGTTGAGAATTCCGGATCCATCCGTAAACAGGTCGTACAAGCTGGTAAAGGTCTGCTGCAGGTGAGGCACAAAGGCCATGCTGGAGGTCAGACCCATCTTGTACGCGCTCTTCATCAGGCGAGCCTTCACCTGATCCGGAGTAAGAGTGCTTTGCTCGGAGAGCAGGATGGCGGCTGCCCCGGCTACCGCCGGAGTCGCCATGCTTGTGCCGCTGAGCCTAAAGTAGTCGGAGTTCCCGTCAGTTCCGGTGACTAGATCGCCGGAGTACAGTCCCTCCAGCGTGGCTCCGGGAGCTGACAGCGAAACAATGGCATTTCCAGGAGCAACGAGGTCAGGCTTCACGACGTGGTCATACGTCGTTGGCCCTTTCGAGCTGTAACTGGCAATCGTCTCGGCGGACAACAGCGAAGAACCTTCGCTCTTGGTGGCGCCCACTGTGATCACATAGGGGTCGTTGCCAGGAGCTGTAATGGTTCCGTAACCGTTGCTGCCACTAATGCCCAGGCGGCCGTAGTTGCCTGCGGCCACGACAACGACGATTCCCGAATTCCAAGCCGCTTCCACGGCTTGGCACAGAGGATCCTGTGTATAGCTCGTAGGAATTCCGCGGCCTAGCGAGAGGTTAATGACGCGGATGTTGTAGGCGTTCTTCAAGGCAATCGCCTGCTGAATGGCGGCGATGACCGTGCTGTCGGTGCCGGCGCCATTGGCATCGAGCGCGCGCAGGTCGATCAGGTTCACGCCGGGGGCGACACCCTGATATTGCCCGCCGGAAAGATAACCATTGCCGCCGATGATTCCAGCCACGTGCGTGCCATGGCCATAGAGGTCATAATTGCCACCGCTGGAGTTCGTCGTCGGGGTTCCAGTGAAGTCCTGGTGATAGACGACCCGCGAATTCGTGTGAGCCGAGTTCCAAAGATCGGGATGGCTGTCGTTGATACCGCTGTCGATCACCGCTACGCCGATGCCAGCCCCGTTGTAACCGGAGTTCCATGCTGAGGCAACGCCGATAGCAGCATCCGTCGTATCGTCCATCAACTGCATAGGATGGTCGATCGTGACCGATGCGATTGCCGGATCTGCCTCGAGAGCAGGCAGCGCGCTCACCGGAATTGTGAAGGCCGCACCCTTGATGGAGTGCAGTTTGTTGTGCAGGCGGCCGCCACGTCCAGCCATCGTTGCATAGTGGGTTGCCGTGGGTACCTGCTTGTACTGCACGATGACTTGAACAGTCTTTCCCCGCGCTGTACCCAGCTTCGCCTGGCTCATCAATCCGGAAAGTTCCGGAGAGATGCGTGAGAAGCGGCCGGCATTGTTCGTCCACTGGCCAAAGGCCATGCTGCTGGCCAGCAGGACAAACATGCCGAGACGTTTACCCCAAGCCGCACTATGACGCTCGTTGCGCCCAATCGGCTTCGGTACTTTCTGTGTCCGCACCATAAAAGTGGCACCTTTCTGAACGGATCGGGGGAACTTCGCGCTATGTACCACCGGGTACGTTGCACGAGATGCACCAATTCTAATAATTTAAGCTATTGATTCTAAAGGCGTTATAATGGATCGCGAGAAGGTGGTTGGGTCAATGTGTCCCACGAAGGTGGGCGTGGGACAGTTTGTCTCATTTCTCCGCGGTTGAAGAACGGTTGGCGGATGAGTTTGGCGAGAGAGCGGAACGTGAGTCAAACGAGGTGCGGTGTGCAGCGCGAATTCGATCAGACGTTTGCTGCTCGACTATTTGGGCGCGGAACAGGCAATTTGGGTATGGATGCGACGAGGCGGCGAGTGTATGCATGCTGCGGCTCGGTGAGCACTTGGGAAGTTTCTCCCGATTCCACGATTTCTCCCTCGTGCAGGATGGCAACGCGGTCGCAAATTCCGGCTACTGATGCGAGGTCGTGAGAGATATACAGAATCGACATCCCGGAGTCTTGGTTCAATTCACGAAAAAGTGCCAGTATCTCAGACTGCGTGATCACATCGAGCGCGCTAGTGGCCTCGTCGGCAATCAAGAGGGCAGGCCGGTGCATGACCGCCATTGCAATCAGGACTCGTTGAGCCTGCCCGATGCTCATCTGAGAGGGATACTTCGTCAGGAATTCATCGCTGGAAGGGAGACTCACGCTCTCCAGCGATCGACGGATTACCTGATCGCAATCGGACTGTCCCGACGCCTGTGAGGAATGGGCGCGCCATGCTTCTTTCAGTTGAGTGCGAATCTTCAGCGCAGGATTGAGAGATGACAGCGGGCTCTGCAGGACGAGAGAAACTTTCCGGCCCCTCAGATCGCGCATTTCCTTTTCACGGAAGTTCAATAGATCACAGCCGTCAAAGACGATCGAGCCCTCAAGCGATACTCTCTTGCGATCGAGCAATGCCAATATCGCGAGTGCAAGGGTACTTTTTCCTGAGCCGCTTTGGCCGATCAGGCCGAGCACTTCACCCCGTCGCACCTCAAGAGCCGCATCCTTCAACACAGGAGGCTTGCCGCCATAGCGCACCGAAAGGCGCGTTGCGAGCAGAACGTCTTGTGGGGCTTGATTCATTATTCCGTTTCTTCGGGTACTGATTTGCTCTTTAACATCTGCTGGCAGTGACTCTCACTTTACCGACAGCCGCTCTGCGTTCCAATAGGTCTGTGGCGACAGAATCACCGGACTGGCTCCGTGAACATCTGCGGCGACTGCTGATAATGCGTTCTTATTTACCAGATAGATGAAAGGCATCTGATCCACGGCGATCTCCTGCACGCGATCAAAACTCTCTTTTCTCTTTTTTGCATCGGCCGAAGACGCTTGGGCGCGCATCAGTTTGTCGATCTCCGTTTCCCATGCGGTTTCGGGAGTTTTCTCCGAAGGATTCCACTGATGATTGTCAGAAGAACTCAGCCAAACGTTCATCTGATCGTTGGGATCGAGACCAACATTGGTTAGTCCCAGCAGGATCGCTTCATAGTCGAAGGATTGTGTCATGCGCTCGATGAGGGAAGGGAAGTCGAGTGTCACGACGTTTACGTGGATCCCAATCTTCTGCAGGTCTTCCTGCATCATCGTCGCCATGCGCTCGCGGTATTTGTTCCCCGAATTCGTAATGATCGAGAAGACAACAGCATTCCCATCTTTGTCCTTGAGCGTTCCATTTTCCATGCGGAAGCCATCTGCCTGAAGCATTTTGAGGGCGGTGTCGGGCGAGTAAGGCTGCGGCTTGAGTTTCGCGTTGAACCAGAACTTGTTTGCCGGAGACACGGGCCCGATTGCGGGCTGCGCATGTCCACGGAAGACAATCTTGGCCATGTCCGCACGATTGACCGCTTCCGAGATCGCGCGACGGAAATTGGCGGATCGAAACCAATTCTTTTTGTAAGCCGGGATCGGCGCCTTCTGAACTTCGTTGAACCACATCTGCTCGGAGTCAAGGGACGGCCCGGCGTCATGTGCGACGTTCGCTGAGCTTTCGGATAACTTATCGAAGTATTCGCTGTCGAGCGAGTTGATCAGATCGATCTCGTTGCGTTTAAACCGAAGCATTTCGACGTCGCGGTTCGCCTGAATATCGAGGTGAATTCCGTCGAGGTAAGGAAGCTTGTGACCTTGTTCATCCATCTTCCAGTAATTCGGATTTCGTTTCAATTCGAGTGTTGCGCCGGGCTTGTAGTCGGCAACCATGAACGGTCCGAGTACCGCCATTTCTTTTTTCGGAGAATGCGACGACATGATGGCGACCTGATCAAATTGGCGATCGAGCCCAGCGACGGGCGCCGGAAAGGTGATGGAAATTTGAGTTGGGGAAATCACTTTTGTCTCAACCTTGCCCGGTCCGGTGCGGAACGCGTCGCCGGTGGCAGAGTGCAGCGACGGATCCATCAATTGCTGGACGGTGTAGGCAACGTCTTCTGCGGAAAACGGAGTTCCATCCGAGAAAGAAATCCCGGAGCGAAGTTTGAAACTGATTTGCTTGCCATCTTTCGAGACTTTCCACGACTGCGCCAGCTCTGGTTCGAGGGCCTGTGTTTGACGGTTCAGGCGAACTAACACGCCTCCCGTCAGATAGCGAATTGCGACGGAAGCGTCATCTTCAACCTTGAGGGGATCGAAGGTCTTTGGTTCCGCGCGCAGACAGAAGCGCAGTTCACCTTGGCCTGTGGCGCTGCCTATCAAAAGCCCGAGGCAGAATACCCCGGCGGGAATTGCTTTTTTGCAAGTCGCGAACATGGCGATAACAGTCTTTCTATGGCTCACGCAGCCACCTCATCAGAATTTGAAAGCACAAGTTGAAATGAAGTCACAACGACTACAAGCAGAACGAGCGGAACAAACTTCCAGGGCTCCTCGCCCACCGAGACCAGCCCCTCGAGTTCCTTCAGTAGGCTTCCCCACGAGGGCAGTGGTTCTGCGACACCGAGACCGAGGATTCCCAGGTTTGCTTCGCTCAGAATGAACGCAGGGATCGAAATCCAGAACTGCGCATAAAGCACTGGCTTGAGGTTGGGAAGCACGTGAATCCAGAACAGACGTGGTCCGCGGACGCCCGAAGCACGAGCCTGACGGACAAAATCCGAATTACGCAGCGAACTTGCGGTCGCGCAAAGCACGCGAGCGGCACCTGTCCAGCCGAGCAACCCCAGGAGCAAGAACGTCACCAGCACGGACACAAGCGGCGACACGTTCAAGGGCATCAGGGCGCGAACTGTGATTAACAGAAAGAGCCAGGGTAGAGACAGGAACAAGTCTGTGACGGCCATCGCGGCTCGGGCCCAAGCTCCGCCGAGATATCCGGCGAGTCCTCCAACAAAAGCGGTCATCAAGGTAGAAATCAATGCCGCGGCTGGAGCAAGAAGCAGGGAAATGCGGGTTCCGTAGAGTACTCGAGCAAAGCGGTCGCGGCCGATTTCGTCAGTTCCCAGCCAGTGTTGACGGGATGGAGGTGCGCCCGCGGCTTCTCGATATTGCTTTGCGTAGCCGTCCGGAGCCAGCCAATTGGCAGAGAGAGACACGCCAACCATGAGCAGCAAGACGACGCAGGCTATCGTGCGCCAGATCTTCATGCGTGCTCGCCTCTCAGCACGGATCCGAGTACATCGGCTCCTGAGTTCGCTAGCAGCGTAACGAGAGTTACGAGAACTGTGATGTTCACCAACAGAGGCAAATCGCGAGCCAGTGCTGCTTGCCACGCGAGTTGTCCCACGCCCGCAAAACCGCAAAGCGCTTCGACCGGAATCGCCGCGCCCACTGCAAGGCTGACCGAAACGCCGGCAACCGCCAATAATTGCGGAGCGACCACTGGAACGACATGCCAGAAAAGGATCCGCAGTTCGCTCAGTCCTTTGGCGCGGGCTGCGAGAACATGAGGCTGCGCATGGGCTTTGCTCAGGAGATTCCGCGCGTAACGATAGTCCCGCGGAAAGATGATTAATCCGATCGCCAAAGCTCCGGGAACGTTCCACAGCACAGACAGGAGCGCTAGTACTGCAGCCGGAATGCAGAGCAGCGTCCCACTCATCACGGTAGCGAGTCCATCATAGGCGGCGACTCTCAGCCAAGCGGTGCTCAGTGCGAGGGCCAACACAGCAGCCCAGCTTAAGAAGAATCCCAGTGCTACGAGCCGGAGCGTCAGCGGAACTCGCTGGCGGAGGAGTTCGCTGACTGGCTGTCCTAGAGAAAGTGATCGTCCGAGGTCCCCCTTCAACGCGCGTTGGAGCGACTGAAAATAGAAATGGAAGATGTTGTGCTGCTCCTGGCGCGACTGGCGCAGGGCCTGAATGCTTTCGGAACTTAGATGTGGATCGAGTTGCGCTTCATCGGCGTCGAAACCTGGGGCAAGCCTGACCAGCGTTGCCGAAAGAAGACCGCCGATAAGAGCCGTGGCGAGGATCGCGATTCCATGCCGCGCAATTTTTCGGCCCAGCATGGTCAGATCTCCTATTCAGCGCCGGCTCCGCGCGTCTTGGCGAACTCTTCGCGCGCAGCCGCTTCGGCGTGATGAGCTTGCTTCATGGAATACATCCGGCGGTCGGCTTCAGCGAGGAGCCGTTCGACGTCGTATCCATCTTCGGGGCAGAAGGCCATGCCAACACTGAGGCTGATCAGATCGCGGCCGCAAACGTGCCGTCCGGACTCGATGGCGGCCTGATTCAATCGTTCCGATTTCTCTTTCGCCGCATCCGGCGTGAGTCCCGGAGCCGTAATCACGAATTCGTCTCCGCCCATACGGGCGACGTAATCGTAACCGCGACACACGTCTTTCAAACGCGAGGTGAACTCGCGCAGAAGTTTGTCTCCTTCGAGGTGTCCGTAAGAGTCGTTGATTTGCTTGAAGCCATCGATGTCGCACACGAGCACCGCCAGCGAAGACTTCATGCGCCGACAGCGGGCAACTTCCTGCGCCAGATGTACGAACAGAGAGCGCGCATTGGGAAGGCCGGTCAAATAATCCGTCGTCGCGGAGCTCTCCGCCTGCTGGTACTTCAATGCGTTTTCCACGGATAGGGCAACCTTTGATGCAACCGCCAGCAGAATACGTAGGTGGTCCGGCGTGAAGGCGTCGCGGGTTGCCTGGTACATGGCGAGCACGCCAACCACTCCATTGACTCCTTCGAGAGGAACAACCAGCGCGGATTGCAATTTCGTCTGCTTCGTGGCGTCGGCCATGTAGCCGACTTCGACCTCAGGATTACCATTCACGATGGGTTTCGAGTTTTCCGCAACCCAACCGCACAGGCCTTCGCCTACTCGAATTTTTAATGACGAGAGCGCCCGGAAGTTGTCTCCACTCACCAACTCGGGCAGCAACCAGCCGTTGCGATTCACAAAAACGGCGATCGAGTCATAAGGAATCATTCGCCTCAGGCGCATGGAAAGAACAGAGAGCGTCTCACTCAGACTCAGTGATACGCCCAAATCCTGGCTCAGTTCGAACATGGTTTGGGCTTCCTGGCGCGCCGAGGCAATCGAGCTGAGGAAGTCGGCGTTTTCGACGAACCCAAGCGTCGTATCGGTACGCTCAAATCCCGCAGCAGGCGCATGGCCGCGTTCGACGCGCACGCTCTTGGAAAGTCCGGATGGCACGGCGGTGTCTTCCGACATCTGTGCCATGCGTTCCAGTTCGATATACCGGTCTTCCAGCATGGCGACGATCGTTGGATCGAACCAGGTGCCAGACTTTTCCTTGACCTTCTCCATTGCCTCCGCGAGCGGCAACGCTGGCCGGTACTGTCGATGTGAAGCCAGCGCGTCAAGGCAGTCGACGGCGGCCAGAATGCGGGCGCCGATCGGTATTTGTTCCGCGGAAAGGCCTTCGGGATAGCCTGTGCCGTCCCAACGTTCGTGATGCGAACGCACAATCGGAGCCACTGGGTATGGGAACGCAACCCGATCGAGAATCTCGGCTCCCACAATCGGGTGAACCTTCATCTTCTCGAACTCTTCGGGCGTCAGTTTGCCGGGTTTGTTAATGATCTGTTCGGGTACAGCCAGTTTGCCAATATCGTGCAGGAGCGCCGCGGCACGAAGAGCTTCGGTTTGCTCCTCGCCAAGATTCAATTGTTTTGCCAACTCAACCGCGTACGTGCGGACGCGCTGCAGGTGCGTGTGCGTGGTGTGGTCCTTGGCTTCAATGGCGAGCGCGAGCGCCTCGATTGTCCGCATGTTGAGAGACGCGATCTGTTCGACGTGGCGCTTTTCGACTTCGACGCGCTCTTTTTCAGCTTCCAGGCGGCCGAGATACAGACGGTAGGAACGGTAAACCCAGTAGATCAACGGGAGCACGAGCAGAGATGTTTGCCATCCCGCGCTCTTATTAACAATTCCTACGAGCCCGACTGCGGCCGCGCCGACCAGATAATACGGGAACGACCAGAAGTAGCATTCAGACCAGACTCGCCGAGTGGACTTACTCTCCGTCAATGCAATGACGGCGGAAATCGGGAGCGTATTGGCGAAAAAGAAGACCAATGCCGCCAACATCAGCAGAATGGGCTTGTTCGAATCGAATCGACCGGACAAAGAGTGATAGGTGACGTAGGTCAGGTAGCAGGCATTCGCCATCATCCCTACGTTGAAGATGATCTTGATCGGATCAATTCGTTTGCGTGCCTGCCAGACGCTCTGAACCAGTGTGGCCGTGCAGCCGAGAACGAGAGTCTCAGGGAGGCCCAATTCCAACACGCCCAGCAAGATAAAGAGGAAATTGACCGACATCGTGCCGTCAATGCCGGGGAGTTGCACCTTCAATCCGGAAGCCAGCAGGGCGACTGCGAGGTAACTGGCGAATCGCATCAGGTCTTGCGACTGCCAGTGCGAAAAGGCATACCCCAGCACAACCACGCCAATCGACGCAGTGATGCCGACGAACGACTTCGCTTGGATCGATAGTTCGCCCGATTCCGATTTCATTTGGGTTTTCGTGGGTGCGGCGATGTCCTCCGCGACGGCGTGGGTCGCCCGCCTACACGAAGGCGAGGCACACTTTTCTCGCGGGAAACACGCAATCCACCGTCAGGGCTTGCGGGGAGGAATCCGCTCACACTCTGGCGCCGCTGGAATCCTATTGCAGAGATTAGGGTTTCAGAAGCTTACTAAGGTAACCAATGGTTCCAGGAAAAGACTTGCACTGCATTTCGGAACGAACGATAAGAACATCCGCCCCGGTAGATCTCACATGCGGGTTACTTTTGTTACCTCCAGGTGAACTGGGCTGTGGGAGAACGCCCTGGGCTATGTCAACATCGTCCCAAACGCTCGAACATGCCACTTTCTCGTCAAAGCTACGAGCATTCCGCGCCCACGGCGGCGTCTCCGACGAACGGATTGAATGCCGAGCCTTCCACGGCCGTTTTCTACACCGACATGATGGGGAAGTTTGGTGCCTGCAACGCCGCTTTCAGCAAACTTTTTGGATATTCGCCCGCTGAACTTGTCGGGCGTGACTGCTTCCCTCTGTTTGCAGGTGACGATGCGGATAAACGGGATATCAGCCGCTTGCGGAAGGCCGTACTTGCGGCCACTTTGACGCAAGTCGACTATCGCGGAAGACTTTTCGCACAGCCGAAAACTGGAGCGAGCTTTGCGGTTGACTTCACTGCGACCGTTCTAAAGGATGCGTCGGCAACCCCGACGGCGATTGTTGCCACCGTGGTGCCGGTCAATCTCGCGTCGGCTGCCGCGGCCGCCGAATCAGTTGCTGAGAATCGAAAAGTTCGCGGCATCATTTCGCGAAAGATCGATGACACGGAGTTCATCCTTGCCAGCCCGGCGATGCACAAATTCATGGGTCTGGTGGATCGCGTTGCCAGTCATAGTGAAACAGTGCTGATTACCGGCGAGACAGGAACCGGTAAAGAACTCATTGCCCGCACCATTCACGAGTCGTCGAACCGGAAGGGCAAGCCTTGGGTCGATATCAACTGCGCGGCGCTGCCGGAAAACCTCGTCGAGAGCGAACTCTTCGGATACGAAAAAGGAGCATTCAGCGGCGCGGAGTCGTCCAAGCCAGGGCTTTTTGAACTCGCCGACAGGGGAACGTTATTTCTGGACGAAATTGGCGAGCTGCAACTGCAGACACAAGTCAAACTGCTGCGCGTGCTCGACGGGCAACCGTTTTACCGTCTGGGAGGACATCGCAAGATCAGGGTGGATGTCCGCATCGTCGCCGCGACGAACCAGGATCTTGAAGCCGCAGTAAAAGAAGGGCGCTTCCGGCAAGATCTGTACCACAGATTAGGACAGTTCCAACTGCGCGTGCCTCCGCTGCGAGAACGCCCGGAAGACATCGTCGCTCTCGGCGAGCATTTCCTACGCCTGAAAGCCCCTGGCAAGAATTTCTCGGAGCAGGCGATCTCGGCGCTGCTTTCGCATGCATGGCCCGGCAACATCCGCGAACTCAGGAACCTTGTGGCGAAAATGGCGATGGAAGCTCCGGGAATGGAAATTGACTTCTCGCGTTTGAGCGCAGCCTTGACGGGGGAGCCTTCGGCTCTGCGTCAAACCGCTTCGATGCCGGTTAGCAATCTGGAGAGCATGGAAGAACAGATGATTATGAAAGCTCTCGAGCGCACGGGCGGACAACGAACGCTCGCGGCCGAGCAACTTGGTATTTCCCGACGGACGTTGAGCCGTAAGCTGAAGGAGTACAGCATTAGCTTCGCCCCGGGCGAGACGACCGCGTCATTGGGATTCATCAGCAACGAACAGCAAAAGTTCTTCCGGGCGCGTGTCGACATTGCTGTCACAGTCAGGAGTCCCCAAGGCGAAGAGCTTCAGGTGCGTGGTATGAATCTGAGCACAGGTGGTATGGGGCTGGATGGTCTGAAAGAACCTCTCAAGTTTGCCGGACTGCTTGATGTGTCGTTCACCTTGCCTGATAGTGATGTCCGGTTCCAGGCAAAGGCGCGGCTCATGTGGGTGGGCGACGAGGGCCGTGTGGGAATTCGGTTTGCCGTAATCGAGCCTGCACTCTTCGAACAGCTCCAGCACTGGACCAACCGCAAGATGAAGGACGAAGGCTGGGATTTTCAGGCTTAAGATTGCCCGCTACCTCGTTTTGTTGTTAAGCAATTCCTTCAAGCGTTCTGCCGCCGTTTCAGCCGTGATGTCTCGCTGAGCATTGCCCAGCATTTCAAATCCAACCATGAATTTGCGGATGGTCGCCGACCTCAACAATGGCGGGTAGAAGTGTGCATGGAAATGCCATTCCGGATGTGGCTCGCCATCTGTCGGGGACTGATGGAATCCCATCGAGTAAGGAAAGGGAACGTCGAAGACCTTGTCGTACGTTGAAGTCACTACGTGCAACATATCTGCTAATGCGCTCGAGTCAGTTTCGATGAACTCGCTCATCTTTCCAATATGACGCCGGCTGCACACCAGGATTTCAAACGGCCATACTGCCCAGAAGGGCACGAGTGCGGTGAATCCATCGTTCTCGTAAATGATGCGAGTCTTCTCGCCGCGTTCCAAAAGTTGGTAATCACATAAAAGACAGCGGTGATGCTTCTCGAAATACGTGTGCTGGGAGGAAAGTTCCTTCGTCGGTTCGCCGGGGAGCGATGCCGTAGCCCAGACCTGGCAGTGAGGATGCGGGTTGCTGGCGCCCATCATCGCGCCGCGATTCTCGAAAATCTGAACGTGATTAATGGAGTCGAGAGCTCCGAGTTCCCGGTACTGTTCGATCCAGGTACGAACCACGCCTTCAATCTCTCCGGTCTCCATAGTCGCTAGAGTCAGATCGTGGCGGGGAGAGAAGCAGATCACACGGCAGATTCCGGGTTCGCCTTGGGCAACGATGAGGTTCATGCCATCGACGTCAACTCGCTGGCGATCGGTGCCCGGCTTCAACGCCGCGAAATCGTTGTCGAACACGAATGTCGATGGATACGACGGATTGCGCACGCCTCCGGCACGAAGATTTCCCGGACACAAATAGCAAGTCGGATCGTACGCGGGCTCGATCGCATGCGTTGTCTTGGAAACTTCTCCTTGCCACGGACGAGTGGCACGATGGGGCGAAACCAGTATCCATTCGTTCGTCAGCGGGTTGAGTCTGCGATGTGGTTCTTCGGTTAGGTTCAAGCGTTCACCTTACGAATCTCGCCAGCGTTGTGATTCCAAACACATTCGATTCTGTCCTTGAATCCTAGAATTTTAACGTCAATTCTGCAAAAGGAGTCCGCTATGCGATCTTCCGACAAGACTCGCGTCCTGCTCTTCTCAATATTCTTTGTCGCACTCATTAGTTTCGCCATTCTATATACGCCGACGAAGGCGCTCACTCGTCCAGCTGGCGCAACCATGCCGGCAGGGAAGCCTTTCGAGATCAAGGTGCCGCTGGGATTGCCTCTAGTGCCGATTCCAGCAGACAATCCGCCGACTGCCGATACCATCGCGCTCGGACGCCGACTCTACTACGACCCGATTCTTTCGGCGGACAATACGGTCTCCTGTGCCACGTGCCATGGGCCACAGATGGGGTTCACGGATACGCACCCGGTGTCATTGGGAGTGGGAGGCAAAAAGGGCACGCGCCATTCCCCGACGGTGATCAACTCCGCATACAACACCCTGCAGTTCTGGGATGGGCGGGCACCAAGCCTCGAGGAGCAATGCAAGGGGCCGATTGCGAATCCGGTGGAAATGGCGACGACTCATAACGACGCAGTGCAACGACTGCAAGCGGATCCGAAGTATGTTGCTTTGTTCAAGCAAGCATGGGGAACGGACCAGATCACCATCGATCTCGTGTCGAAGTCCATTGCATCGTTTGAACGGACGGTGCTGAGCGGGAACTCGCCCTTTGACCGCTTCTACTATGGCCACGACAAGAAGGCGCTTTCGGCATCGGCGCAGCGTGGATTGAAGCTGTTCATGGACCCGAAGAAGGCCAATTGCGAGGTGTGTCACACGATCGGCAAAGACTACGCCCTCTTCACCGATAACAAGTTCCACAATCTGGGAATCGGAGCTGACATTCAAGGCAACATGGTTGACCTCGGTCGCTTTGAGCAAACGAAGAACGATGCGGACTGGGGAGCCTTCAAAACTCCGTCCTTACGAAACATCGCAGAACGGGCTCCGTACATGCACGACGGATCGTTCCCGAGTTTGAACGATGCGCTTGGACACTACATCGGGGGTGGGAATGCAAATCCTCATCTCGATAAAGAGATTCATGCCATTGATTTTCTGAGTTTTGACGAGAGGGATGATCTGCTGGAGTTCCTGAAGTCTCTGTCGGCTCCGCTGCCTGACAATGTCGGACCTCCGCCGGAATTTGCTAAGAATGCCGGGAAGTAGTTTCAGGGAGCGGCGGAATTGACCATCATCAGGGCGAAGAGAAGCGGTAAGTAGATCACAGTCGCCTGCAGGACATGGCGAGCGCGCATCTTTGAGGCTGCCGCCGATAGAGGCAGACCAAGAAATGCGAGCCGGAGGCCGAAGTAGAGAAGCGCTACGCCGAGCACCACCGCGCCGATCAGGTAGAGTCTTCCTGCCATTCCTATCAGGCTGGGCAGGACGCTGATGGGAATCAGCGCTACTGAATACGCCAGAATCCTGCGCCCCGTGGATCGACCGTCTTCTTCAACGACCGGCAGCATTTTGATGCCGCCCTTCGCGTAGTCGTCCCGGTACAACCACGCAATCGAGAAGAAGTGTGGGAACTGCCAGACAAAGAGAATGGCAAACAGAACCAGGGTTTCCCATTCCAACCGGCCGCGGATCGCGGTCCAGCCAAGCACTCCGGGCATGGCACCCGGAAAAGCTCCAATGAACGTGCAGATTGGTGAAATCCGCTTCAGTGGCGTATAAGCGGCCAAGTAAACGACCGATGTCAGCAGCGTCAGGAAACCTGTGAGCGGATTAGTGAAAACAGCAAGATACAACGAGCCACCCAATGCAGCAATCAGGCCAACCGCGGTTGCGTGAAATACACTCATGCGTCCAGCGGGCAGGGGACGAATTGCGGTGCGCCGCATCCGAGCATCAACATCCTGCTCCATGACTTCGTTCAGGGCGGCAGTTCCGCTCGAAACCAATCCGATCCCAAACAAAGCGTGGAAAAGCCCGAAAGTGAACCAGGATTCAGAGGCCTTGTGAGCGCCGAAGAAGTAACCGCACCAGGCGGTCATCACGATCAGGCTCGTGACCCGCAGCTTGGTTAGTTCGGCATAGTCGCGCAATAATAACGTGGCCCGCGAGCGGACACCGGCAAAAGGCAGTGACACAGAACTCATGAGTGATTTCGTTCTACCCGGGAGTCTTTCCGTTTTAAAGAACTCGCACGGCCCCACACCGTAACGAGTGTTCGGACAGCATAGGTACTCTGATCGTCTTTCAATGTCAAGCAAAAAGCCGGACCCACTCAGGCTAACACAAACGTAAAACTACCAGGACGAAGAAGTCCGGCTGTCGAAGCAACTCGCATGGCATAATTTCCGGAAATTCTTCTGAATAGGATGCAACGCATGCGTCGAACTTTGATAATCCTGTTCTGCTGCCTTTGGGCAGCGGTGAGCTCATATGCAGCGGCATCGAGTCCCAAATCACTGCATATTTATTCCATCGACGTCGAAGGCGGGCAATCCACCCTGATCGTCAGTCCGAGCGGGCAGTCGCTGCTGATTGATACAGGATGGCCCGGTGGAGAAGGTCGAGACGCGGATCGCATTATGGCTGCCGCTCACGACGCGGGCCTCAAACAGATTGACTATGTTCTGATCACGCATTATCACCGCGATCACGTTGGCGGAGTTCCGCAGCTTGTCGACGGTATCAAGATCGGAACGTTTGTTGACCACGGACCCAACATGGAGGATTCGGCAGTTACGCGCACGGACTATGCGGCCTATGAAAAAGCGATCGCCGGACACGCTCATGTCATCGTGAAGCCGGGCTGGGCGCTGCCCATCAAGGACATCGAAGTTCGCGTCCTGACCGCGAATGGAGAGCACATCTCCAGTCCACTGCCGAATACGGGCGAGGCAAATCCCTACTGTTCCGCTGAACCGAACCCGCCGTCGGACGATTCCGAGAATGCGAGATCGGTTGGCGTGCTGGTCACCTTCGGGAAGTTCCGTTTTCTCGACCTCGGCGACCTGACGAAGAAGAAAGAACTGGAACTGATGTGCCCCAACAACGTGATTGGCACCGTGGATCTCTTCCTGGTAAGCCATCACGGCTTGGATCAGTCGAATTCCAAGGCTCTGGTTTGGGCAATTCGTCCTCGCGTTGCCATCATGAACAATGGTGCGCATAAGGGCGGGAGCCCGGCGGCCTGGAAAATCGTTCATGAGTCTCCGGGGCTGGAGGACCTTTGGCAATTGCACTATGCGGCTGATTCCGACAAAGATCACAATGTCGATCCCGAACACATCGCGAACGTGAAAGAAAATTGCGAAGGGAAGTACTTCAAGGTCACTGCGGAAAACGACGGCACTTTTACCGTCATGAACGCACGCACCGGCCGGCAGAAGACCTACGTGAAGAAATGACGGTTATCATCTCGCAATGATCGTAATCGTCATGGGAGTCGTTGGGGCCGGGAAGACCACCGTCGGCGAACTGCTAGCTCAGCAGATGGGCTGGGATTTCGCGGATGCGGACGAGTTTCATCCTGCCTCGAACGTCGAAAAAATTCGTAACGGCATAGCCCTGACTGATTTGGATCGAGAGCCATGGCTCGATCTTCTCCGCGCAAAAATTGTCGAGTGGATCGAGCAGGGACAGAGCGCAGTCTTGGCGTGCTCGGCTCTGAAGAGAATCTATCGCGACAAACTCGATGCTGGTCCTGAGGTCCGCTTTGTCTATCTGAAGGGAACTGGCAAGTTAATCGCATCCAGGCTGCGGGCGCGGCGCGGGCACTTTGCCAACGAATCGATTCTCGCCAGCCAGTTAGCCGATCTTGAGGAGCCCGGTGACGCGACCACGGTAGAAATTTCCGGTACCCCGCAGCAGATCGTCCGCAAAATCAGGAAAAGCCTTGCCTTAGAGTAGAATCCTCGCACGGCGGAGACGGAAAAAGCTCCGCTTCGCTTTCCTTGGGACCCGCCATTGCAAACGACATCTGACCGCATGGAATCCGCCGTTGTCTCGCGACTGATGTGGCGGCTCATGCCGTTTCTGTTTCTCCTCTACATCGTTGCCTATCTCGATCGAATTAATGTTGGCTTCGGCGTGTTGCAGATGCGCGAGCAATTCGGATTAAGTGATCGGGTGATCGGCCGTGCCTCGGGAATTTTTTTCATCGGCTACTTCCTTTTTCAGTTGCCCAGCAATCTTGTGCTCGAAAAAGTCGGAGTGCGCCGATGGATTTCTCTGTTGATGGTGGCATGGGGCGTAGTTTCCTGCCTGATGATCCTGATCCGCGGCCCGGTCAGTTTTTACGCGATGAGATTTCTGCTTGGAGCGGCAGAGGCGGGGTTCTTCCCAGGAATCATTCTGTATATGAAACGATGGTTCCCCGCCAGCGCGCGAGCTACGGCCGTCGCCTGGTTCATGACAGCAAACCCGCTCGCCGGAGTTGTCGGAAGCCCGATCTCGGGAAGTTTGCTCAATCTTCACGGCGGAGGGCTGGCGGGATGGCAGTGGATGTTTCTGATTGAGGGACTGCCAGCCATTCTGCTTGGTGGCGCCGTTTTCCTAACCCTTTCCGATCATCCGCACGATGCGAAGTGGCTGGTGGGTGAAGAGCGCACCTGGCTCCTCGAAACACTCGAACGAGAGCGGCTCAATGAGCCACCCGTCGCTGCCGGTGATTTCTGGAAAGTCCTTGTCAGCGGACGGATCTGGCTGCTATCGATGATCTACTTCGCCGTATCGACCACCATGTACGGCCTTACTCTTTGGTTGCCCAGCGTGATCCGATCAATCTCAGGATTGAGTTATTTCTGGACCGGTATCGTTGCTGTTCTGCCATTTCTCCTAACCGTACTCGTGATGGTGGCTGTAGGAGCCCGGTCCGACAGGAGCGGAGAAAGGCGCTGGCATATCGCAATTCCGGCGTTCATCGCTGCTGCCGGACTGGTTGTCGCGGGTTACGGAACTTCAACTGCGATTGTTGTTGCCGGCATTGGTGTAGGGATGGCATTCGCCGAGGGGATGTGTGGACCGTTCTGGGCGCTGGTCACGGCGAGCATGGGTGGACTTTCGGCAGCTGCGGGCATCGCGGTCATTAACTCGCTGGCGAACCTTGGAGGCTACTTCGGGCCGGATATCATCGGCTTCTTCCGCACGATCGGTGGCGGATTCCGCGGTGGACTATTGTCGATTGCCGCCGTGCTTGTCATAAGCGGCTCTGTGGCCCTGCTCATACGGACGAAATCGACGACCACGCCTTCGTAAATAGCTCCTTGTGCCCCTTAAAGCTGTGTCTCAAAATTGATTCGATTGTTACAATAAACGTTTCACCGACCCGCAGGCGCTGCAACCTGAGGATTACACACGACTTTGGACCCGTTAAGCCACAACTCCAGTACGGCCCCCACCGTTTACTGGCGCGTTGAAGGGAGCCTGCTCGATCTGACTGTGGTCAGACCGATCGCCTTCTTCACCTGGAATGCTCAGACATTCTCGGACCGTTTTCGGAGGCGGGGCCTCATTTTTCTGATGGCGGTGCTGCGCCCCTTTCTCTATGCGGCCAATCGAAAATTCGCCACCCGAGTGGTTCATTCCGTGCTTCGAGGAGTAACTCGCGATCGTTTGGACCTGCTCGGCGAAGAGTTTTTCCAATACAAGCTGAAGCCCCATCTGAAGCAAGAGGGCGTGGAAAAAGTTCAGGAGCTCTTGCAGTCCGGGGCAGATGTGGTGCTCGTGAGCCAGGCTCTCGATCACCTGATGCGTCCACTGGCCCAGCATCTCGGGGTGCGGCACATCGTCGCGAACCGCCTCGAATTTCGCGATGGAACTGCAACGGGACGCCTGCTCAATCCGGTCATCCGGCCCCGGGGTGCCTTCGCTCCATTTCGGGAGAACATGCCCGACGGCCGCCGCGCTCCCAAAACTCTGGCGCGCCATCTCGATATCAGTTACGAGGAATTGATCGGCGCTGTAACCTCTGCCGAGCGGCAGAACCCTGTCGCGGTCCGCCCCGTCGTTCACTTCGAAGGGACGAAGCAGGCTGCTGATTTCTCGGTCCGACGAGCTTTCGCCGGCAAGAGCGTGATGCTGATTGGCGTCACCGGATTTATCGGGAAAGTTTGGCTGGCTAATACGCTGCTGGATCTTCCCGAAATAAAGCGGATCTATCTTTTGATCCGGCGGCAGAAGTCCAGTCCGGGTGAGAGACGCTTCCAGAAGATGATCGAAGATTCGCCAGTCTTCGATCCTCTTTTCGAGAAGTATGGCGACAAACTTGGCGACTTCCTGCGCGAGAAAGTTGAAGTCGTCGAGGGAGATGTGACGCAGGCGGGCTTAGGTCTAAGTCTCGAAGCGACTGAGGTTTTGCAAAAAAACCTCGATTTGGTGATTAACAGCTCAGGCCTCACTGATTTCAATCCGGACCTGCGTGACGCCCTCACCACGAATACCGATGCCGCCCTCAACATTCTGGAATTTATTCGTGGTGCTGACCACGCCGGACTCCTGCATCTGTCCACTTGCTACGTAGCCGGAGAGCAGGATGGACGTGTCAGCGAGAGGCTGGTTCCGAACTACACTCCGCGAGGCTTGGCGGGCTTTGATGCCGAGCAGGAGTGGCACTCCCTCAAACAGTTGATTGAGGAAGGCGAAAGGCGATCCGAAAGCGAGGAAGTGACGGCTGGTTTGCGAATGGAAGCCCGAGCCAAGCAGCATGCGGCCAAAGACCTTCAAGGCGCCGCCCTCGAGAACCAGATCCGCAAGGGACGGGTGCGCTGGCTGAAGACCTACCTGACCGAGGCCGGAACGCGCCGCGCCAAAGAACTGGGCTGGCCCAATACGTACACACTGACCAAGAGCCTGGCCGAATCGCTGATTGCCAAGTATGGGGCAGGCCTCCCGATTGCAGTCGTCCGCCCCGCAATTGTCGAAACTTCGCTGGCCAAACCATTCCTCGGGTGGAATGAAGGGATTAACACTTCAGCGTCGCTCTCGTACTTGCTCGGTACCTACTTCCGTCAGCTGCCTTCGAAAGAGAGCAAGCGGCTCGACATCATCCCGGTGGATTCGGTTTGCGCGGGTATGACGTTAATTGGTGCCGCCGTAATGGAGCGCCGCCACGACCCGCTCTATCAACTCGCGACTTCGGTGACGAATCCGTGCGACATGGGGCGTTCCATCGAATTAACTTCATTAGCACATCGCAAACACTACCGGGCCCAGGAAGGTTTGGAAGCTTGGCTAAGGCTGCGGTTTGATGCGATTTCCGTCTCCAAGGAGCGCTACAACCGCATGTCGGCCCCGGCACAGAAAGCAATCGTAAAATCGATCCAGCGCATCATGTCGCCGCTGCCGCTCAAGAAGGCGCCGCTAGTGAAGGCAGAACGGAATCTCGAGCGGGTCGAAAAGCTCATCGAACTATTCGAGCCTTTCATTTTGCTCAACGAGCACGACTTCACCGCCGAGAACGTCGAGAAGCTCTCATATGCGCTGATCCCCGAAGAGCGCGAGCAGTTCGGCTACAATACCCGCTCGCTTGATTGGTGGGAGTACTGGATCAATATTCATATTCCGGCGCTGCGGCGCTGGACCTATCCTCTAATTGAGGGCCGTCCGCTGGAGGTACGGCCTCCCCGCACGTTTCAACTCGCGCCTTCGAACGGAGACGCCTTGAAAACCGGGACTGACGGAGCAACGTGGCGATATTCCTGACTGGATCGACCGGATACATCGGCGCACACGTCGCCGCCAACCTTCTGCAAGGCCACGGTGCTTCGCTGAACTTGCTGGTGCGCGCGCGCGATCCGCAGGAAGCGCAGCTGCGCCTGTGGCAATCACTACAGTTGCATTTGCAGTTTCCCGGCTTCTACGAATACTTGCAGACCAAAATCCGTATCTTCTGCGGCGATCTGACTTCGCCCGGATTCGGCTTAAACCGCGACGAATATGACCGGCTGGTTCACACCACCGACTCGATTATTCACTGCGCGGCGTCATTGAATCGCAAGTCTGAAAAGAGTTGTTTAAACGTAAACCTTCGAGGAACACTTGAAGTCCTCACGCTGGCGCGGAATGCTGAACACTATCACGGCCTGCGCCGCTTTAGCGAGGTCAGCACAGTTGCCGTAGCAGGGAAGCGCAGCAACGAAGTCGTCACCGAAGACAACTCGATCGATTGGGACCGCTCCGACTACGACCCCTACGCGCGCACGAAAAAGTTCTGCGAGCACATGACGCGAGTCCTGCTGCCGGATACTCCGAAGACCGTCTTTCGTCCCAGCATCGTTCTCGGCGACAGCCGCCATGCTGAAACCACGCAGTTCGACATGGTGCGCGCCTTCGTTTTCCTGGCAGGATTGCCCGTGCTCCCGTTCCGGCCGACGGACAAGATCGATATCGTGAACGTCGACTTTGTAGCCGACGCCATTGCGACGCTTCATCAGAAAGAGCAGCCCAAGTTCGATACCTATCATCTTTCGTCGGGAGTCGACTCCCAGACATTCCGCGAACTGACAGCCGCACTCGCTTCCTCCCAGCAGAAGCGCAAGCCCGTTTTCGTGCCATTCGCAGAGCGTCCCTTTACCGAGTCGGTCAAGTTCCTGTCTAACCGCAAAGGACCAATGGGCCGGGGCGCTTCGTTGATGAAGGTCTTCATGCCGTACCTCGTGTGGAATACGGTGTTCGACAACACCCGCGTGACTTCCGAGCTCGGGCGCCGACCCGTACCGTTCTCGCAATACAGTTTTCCGTTGCTGAAGTTCAGCCGCGAGAACAACTTCGAATACAAATACCAGCCGTGGCCCTCGACCAGAGGAGGGAACGCCGCATGATGGATTTCGTCCTCGAAGCCTGGGTGAGCAGCAACATCGAGCGCGCCAAGGTCCGCTGGATGATGGGCGGCAACAAGCCTTGGCAGCCCAGCGAAAAGTTAAAGCTCTTGTTCGCCGGATACAACGGTACCCGCAACATGGGATCCGATGTCCGCGTCGAAGAGATGATCCGGCAAATCCGCCACATTCTGGGCGCAGACCGCGTCGACTTCAGCGTCATGAGCCAGAACTTCGACTTTTCGAAGGGATACTTTGAGGGCACGACGCAGGTTCATCTACCCGACATTTTCCCGCCGTTTCTGTTCGATGAAGTCCCGAAGCATCACGGCGTCGTCGCGTGCGAAGGCTCGATGTTCAAGAGCAAGTTCGCCAATGCCCTGACCACCATGATGATCGGATCGCTCGGCCTCGCCGCAGTCGAAAACAAATTGTCAGTCGGTTACGGCGCCGAAGCCGGGCACATGGATCCCCTCGTCGCAAGAATGTGCGGACGTTACTGCAAGCAGTCGCTCGTGATCACGCGCAATGACGAGTCACGAAAAATCCTGAGCGAGCTGGGAGTTCCGACCCAACTCGGCACCGATACGGCCTGGACCTTCGAGCCGCGACCGGCAGAATACGGTCAAAGGATATTGCGCGAGGTCGGATGGGATGGCCGAACTCCCGTGCTGGTGGTTTGTCCGATCAATCCGTTTGAGTGGCCCGTACGCGCGTCCGTGGTCAAGTACGCTCTGCGCACCATGACGGGCGCTTACAAAGACAGCCACTACCGTACCGTGTACTTTCATAACTCCGGGCCAGCTGCCGATCGAGCCTATCAGCACTATCTGAAGTCAATCGCGAATGCTGTCGACGCCTTCCGAGAGCAGCGCAAAGTTTTCGTGATCATGGTGGCCACTGAGCGTCTCGACGCGCGCCCCGCCAATCGCATCGCCGAAAAGCTTGGCGGAGTTCCTGTCCTCACCTCCGATCAGTACAACATGTACGAACTGGTCAGCATCCTGCGCTGTTGCCACATGATGGCGTCGTCGCGCTATCACGGCATCGTGACATCCATGCCCGCCCTTGTTCCATCGGCCGGCATCACCATGGACGAACGAATCCGCAACCTGATGCGCGAGCGCGGACATCCGGAGTTGCTGACGATGGTCGATGATCCCGATCTCGAGCCGAAGCTGCTGGCAGCGCTGAATGTTTTGGCAACAGAGGGCGAGCGGATTTCCGATGGAATCGCGCGGACCGTCGTGAAGAACCTCAAAGTCATGGCGCAGATGGGCGTCTTCTTCGAAGAAGAAGTGCAGCGCCGCTATCCGGAATTTCCCACGCGCACCGGCGAGTGGAGTTGGGAAGATTATCTGCCGCCGATGAACGATTCTCTCAGGCAGTTGATTTCCGCATATAGTTAGTCGCTCGTCCCAGAAAAGATATGCCATTCGTCGGCGACATCTTTGCGCAACTCAAGTCCGCTCCAGGCAACATCGTGTTGCAGGAGATCCGCGATGGCCATACCACCGGCGTAACCGGGCCGGAGCTCCTAGAACTGGTCGCGAAAGCACGCACTTTCCTCGCGTCCAAGGGACTCAAGAAGGGCGACCGTTGCGGTATCCTCGCCGCGAATAGCATTCGCTGGATCGCGATGGATCTGGCCGCGATGGCCGAGGGCCTGATCGTCGTTCCGCTTTACTTCCGCCAAGCCCCGGCAGAACTTGTCGCCATCATGAAAGACAGCGCGCCTTCTCTGGTCGGCTGCGGCGACGCTGGCCTTCGCGCCGGAATTCAGCAAGCCTGGCCAGATGCGCCTCCGCACTTCCTCTTGGACGAAATCTTCGCAGGTGTCGATGGCATCACCCTCGATCGCCCGCAAGTCCGCGACGAAGACGCAGTCACCATCATTTACACCTCCGGAACATCGGGCGAATCGAAAGGCGTCGTGCTCACCGCTGCGAACGTCGGATTCATGCTGGGCCGTACCGCCGCCCGCCTCGACGAGTTAATGGACGGCCGCACCGGGCAAGATCGCATCTTCCATTACCTGCCATTCAGTTTCTGCGCCTCATGGATCGCTGTCTTGACCTTCATGCTTCGCGGCAGCCTGGTCACGTTGAATACCGATCTGACGAAGATTCCCAACGACATGCCCTCCGTGGCGCCGCACTATTTCCTCAACGTGCCGCAGTTGCTCGAGCGCATGCGGCGCGGAGTCGACGAGCAAATCGCAAAAAAGGGCGGCATCGGCCAAGCCATCTATTCCCGAGCAAAGGCGGACTGGACAGCGAATAAAGGCGCTAGCTCGTTCTGGCTCTGGCTGGCCAACAAACTCGTCTTTCCGACCATTCGCAAGAAGATGGTCGGGGAGAATCTGAAAGCCCTGATCTGCGGTTCCGCTCCGCTCACACCGGAGACGCAAGACTACTTCCGCATGCTCGGCATCCCGGTATTACAGGTGTACGGACTCACCGAGACCACGGGCATTCTCACCATGGACGACCCGAAAAATCCCGTGCCAGCTCATGTCGGCCCGACGATCCCCGGCATCGAGATGAGGCTCGCCGAAAACGAAGAGATCATCGTTCGTGGGCCAAACGTTTTCCCCGGCTACTGGAATCGCCCGCAGCAGTCCGCCGATGTACTGCGCGACGGATGGTTCCACACCGGCGACCAAGGCGAACTCGACTCGACCGGTACTTGGCGCATTGTTGGACGCATCAAAAACCTCATTGTCTTGGGATCAGGCCACAAGATCGCTCCCGAAACGGTCGAAGAAGAGATTGCCAAGCATCTGCCAAACGCACAGCAGGTCGTGATCATCGGCAACGGCCGCGGATATCTCACGGCGCTTATCACCGGCAGTGTCAGCAGCGAGGAGGTGCAGTCCGCTTTGGACGCGGTCAATTCTCAATTGCCACATTACAAGCAGGTGCGTGCTTTCCACATCTCACAAGACGCCTTTTCGATCGACAACGGTATGCTCACCGCCAACGGCAAGCTGAAGCGCGACGTGATCGCTACGCGGATGAAAAACGAAATCGAGGCCATGTACCGCACGGTGAAGACCGCATGACCACTCCGCATCTCGGCCAGACCATGTCGTGGGAGTTCAAGGAAGGCGTCGTCGAGCTTCGCCTTCACCGCACCCCTTGCAACGAGATAGGCTCCAAATCGCTCGACGAACTTGAAGCCTTCTCGCGTTACCTGCAAAGCCTCGACTCATCGGCGCATGCGGTCTTAATCTACAGCGACTTGAAATGCGGGTTTTGCGCCGGAGCCGATCTTCGCGAGCTCTACCAGCGCTCGCAAGCCATGGCCACCTCCGACGCCGCCAAAGGCGTCCGCGAATTTCTGGAGCGAATTCATAGCGCACTGAACATAATCGACGCCTCTCCTTTAACGACCATCGCTGCGGTCAACGGCGTCGTCTTTGGCGGCGGATTCGAATTAGCGCTGGCCTGCGACCTGATCGTCGCCGACAAGACGGCGCGCTTCGCCTTCCCCGAATTGCGTCTCGGACTGATCCCCGGATTCGGCGGTATCCCACGCCTCAAGCGCGACATCAGCAATGCCGTCGTACGGGATCTGTTACTCACCGGCCGCAGCTTCAATGCCACCAAGGCGCAGCAGATCGGACTCGCAAGCCAGGTCGTTGCCGAAGGAGAAGTCTTGCGAGCCGCCCGGGCCACCGCCGCCCAGATCGCCAAATTCGACCGCGGCACCTCGGCAACGGCGAAGCAGTTCATCAAGCCGATCCCTCACGAGGAACTCCGTCGCGAGATCGATATCTTCTGCGAACTGTTTTCGCGTCCAGCCGTGCAGGCCGGACTCAAGAAGTTTGTCGAATCAAAAGACGCGCAGCCGTATTTGCCCTAGGCGAAACTGAATTAAAATGACTGCTTATGCCAACAGCTGAAAAGACCTTGGATGAGATCCTCGATCTCGCCTCGGCGCACTTTAAAGTCTCGCGCGAAAAACTTTCCCCCGATGACGACTTTTTCAAAGCGCTCGGGATTGACAGCCTCCAGACGCTCGATCTGCTCACAAAACTCGAGAATCATTTTCACGTCGAACTGCCTGACTACGAATTGCAGGGAGTGACCGATTTCCGCACGCTGGCTGGAAAAATCCAGGCGCGCTTGTAGCAAAGATTCCAATTGTTGATTTCTGATTGTTGATCGGGAGGGAACATGCTCCCGCAACTGTGCTCGACTTGCTCAATCAGCAATCTACAATCGACAAGCAGCAATTCAACCATGCTCGATCTTCGTCAATACACTTGCCTGGGAGCGGCCCTTCGCGATGCCCTTGACCGCTTTTCCTCCGAAGTGTGTCTGATCGAAGCCGAACGCGACCGCGAGAAACTGCGCCTCACCTACTCCGACTTCAAGGAAATGGCGCTCCCTCTCGCCCGTGCCCTCGAAGATGCCGATTTCGATCCAAACGATCGCGCCGCGATCATCATGACCAACCAGTCGAAGTGGCTGGTCTCGGCCTACGCCATTTTCTATTGCGGCGGCGTGCTCGTTCCCCTCGACTACAAGCTGACTCCCGCTGAGCATCTCCAACTGCTCGCTCATTCCAAGGCCAAAGTCCTGATCGTCGAATATCACCTGTGGCGCGCGATCATGCAGGCTCAGGAATTTCAGAAAATCGCGACGAAGATCGTATTAGTCACCGAAGCTCCGCTCGGCGCCGATCTCGCTGGCGCCTTCCGCTGGGAAGATTTCAAGCGCAAGGGCGCGCCCGATTTCGTGATGCGCCAGAAGGACGACGTTGCCTGCATCGTCTATTCCTCCGGAACCGGAGGCCGTCCGAAAGGCTGCGTTCTGACCCATGAGAATTATCTCGAACAGTGCCGCTCGCTGACGGCGTGGTATCCCTTCTGGCCGGGAGTGCGTTACCTCAGCATCCTTCCGACAAACCACGCGATCGACTTCATGGTGGGATTCATCGGGCCCTTCGTCTGCGGCGCCTGCGTCGTGCACCTCCGCACGCTGCGTCCAGAGTTTGTGCGCGATGCCTTTGTGCGATACCGCATCACGTACGTTTCGCTGGTCCCGATGATCTTGAAGAATCTCGAAAAAGGTCTCCGCGCAAAGTTCGACGAATTACCCGGCTGGAAGCGCGCCATCCTGAACACGATGATCTCGCTTAACCGCGCTCTGACGAAGCGCAGGCCAAACGTGAAGCTCAGCCGCATGCTGCTCTCAAATATTCATCAAGGTTTCGGCGGAGAGTTGCTCGCCCTCATCACCGGTGGCGCCTTCATGGAGCCCTCCACCATG
Source organism: Candidatus Eiseniibacteriota bacterium (assembly GCA_035500795.1). Taxonomy (GTDB): domain Bacteria; phylum Acidobacteriota; class Terriglobia; order Terriglobales; family Acidobacteriaceae; genus Sulfotelmatobacter. The sequence continues at coordinate 35,761 of DATJWZ010000242.1, forward strand.
CAGTTCTTCTACGACCTCGGCGTCCCCGTGGTGAACGGCTATGGCCTGACTGAGGCGGGCACGGCTCTGACGCTGAACGATCTCAAGCCTTTCCGCGCAGACACCGTCGGCAAGTCCCTGCCGGGAGTCGAGCTTCGCATTCTGAATCCCGACGCCGACGGCATTGGCGAGGTAGCGGTGCAAAGCAAGACGGTGATGTCGCATTACCTTGATGATCCGGAACTCACTCTTGAAACTATCGTCGACGGCTGGCTGCTCACTGGCGATCTCGGACGCTTCGAGCAACACGGCCATCTTCAACTCTTCGGCCGCAAGAAGAACATGATCGTCACCGAGGGCGGAAAAAATATCTACCCCGAAGACATCGAAACTGTATTCGATGGCCTGGCAGTGAAGGAATACGCGATCTTCGCCTCGAACTACATCTGGCCAAAAAAGGAACTCGGCAAAGAGGCTCTACTGCTGGTTCTGCGCTTGGAGCAGAACCAGAAACTGGAGCCGGCCTTACTGGAAGACATCGCAGCGCGCAACCGCAAGCTGCCTGACTTCAAGCGTGTCGGCGGATATCTCGTCTGGGAGAAAGATTTCCCGCGCACCGCCTCGATGAAAATCAAGCGTCAGGTCCTGGCCGAAGAAATTGGCAAGTCTGTAGTGCGTTCAGCAATCACGCAGTTGTAATCGAAAGTCGGACTTCGAATTGGGGCGAAGCTATCTCGCAATCGTGAATCCCGCTGCCGGAGGAGGGAAGAGTCAGAAACTCCTCGGGCCTGCACTCGACCGCCTGCGTGCCGGCGGCATCGAGGTCGAAGTTGCGAACACGTCCGCATCGGGCGATGCCACGCGAATTACCCGCGAAGCCTATGGACGCGGTATCCGCAACTTCATCGCCGTCGGCGGAGACGGCACTTCCTACGAAGTTGTCAACGGACTTTTTCCCGAATCGATCGACAAGGAACCAGCGCGCCTGGGATTTCTTCCGCTCGGCACCGGCAATTCCTTCCTGCGCGACTTCAGTGACAAAGGCGCCGACTATGCCATCGAATCGATCCTTTCGGACCGTGCCCGCACCTGCGACGTCCTGCGCCTGCGCCATCGCGGGGGCACGATCTACTACATCAACTTGCTCAGTATGGGCTTTTCCGCAGATGTCGCAACATTGCGGGCCCGTCAATTCGCGCACTGGGGAGAACTCGGCTATTTCACATCCATCTTTTTAACGCTCGCCCGCTTCAACCGACGTCCGTTTCC
>DATJWZ010000243.1:0-22473 GCA_035500795.1 Candidatus Eiseniibacteriota bacterium
TTCAACGAAACACCTCCTGAAGGGCGGCTCCCTTCTCGGTTTTGATTTTACTCCTTGCGGCCGCGGGGTTTGCGGCCGCTGCCGGGGCGGGGCGGTCCCGAGCACCGGAGCGCCGCCGCGATCGGGTGCCGGCGTCCGGCTCTCGGCTTCTGGCGGCGCGAGGAGCGGAGTGGCCGCACCGCCCACGACAGCTTGGAGTACGAATGGTGTGACTCCAGCCCCTCTGTCAGTGTGATTACAATCACAGCCAACAAGCTGGTTGCCCTCTTAGTCTTTGGCAGAACAACGCAGCCAGAAGGGAGGCGCAAGTTATGCAGTGCCCGTCATGCCAGTCCAGCAGAAATGCCAAACTTACCGCTGAGGTCGCTATCCACTTCCCTGGCATGAGTAACCTGAACACGCCTCATCTTTTCGTGTTTCCTCACCTCGTCGTCTGCCTGGAGTGCGGTTCCACTACCTTCAGAGTTCCAGAAGGCGAGTTGCAGTCGATACGAGAGCGTGTGTCCCTGCCATCTCGCGCACCGCGGGAGGAGAGCTTGGTGTCGGAGTAAGTCAACCCTTTCCCAACCTTCACCCTCTCCCGGTTTAATTTCGCACGCGGAATGGCCCGCCCTGGACACCCGGGGCGTGGAGCGTGCGTGCGCTGTCCCTTCTGAATTGCCGCTTGTGGTGAGAGCAACGAGGCACGGGCGTGGAGCGGCTGCTAGATGACTGCTGGCTGAGGCGCAGCTGCAATTCGCGACGGCTCGTGCACGTTGCGTGACGGGCGCTGCCGGCAGCTTTGCATTCCCACTTCTCGCAACTGCGGCGAGAAGTGGGGCATCCCCTTTTGGGGAGAGCGCCTGGCGCGCAACGTGCCGCGCCGATCGCGGCCCCGACGTGAAATAAATCGCCGCCCCTAGCGCGCGCGTGGGCGTGTCGCGGACCTGGGCCTGACGCGCGCGCGGGGATGGGCGTCACCGCGTCTCTCAGGGACTCCATCACCACTGGGGCTGAGGCGGGCGGCGCTGCGTCCGGTGAGGCTGCACGGCGCGTGACGCGGCTTTATCGCGGCGCGCGACGTGCTCCGGTGGCGTCGATTGGGGGATTCTGAGTGTAATAGAGATATTACGCCAGTTGAGTCGAACTTCTGGATGTTAGCTGAAGGAGCCTTCGGCCAACCAGGAAGAGCCATATCGGGTAAAAGGGTCCAGAAATGGCCAAGAGGACAACGCCTGTGCCCGGCAGGAAAAGCCCAAATACGATGTGGGCCAGATCGAGTCCATGCATCAGGATACCTAGGTAAGCGGTTGTCCTGCTGAAAACGCTGCTACGAAGCATAACGACCGAGATTAGTACAGCGCCGCTCTGCAGGAGGATTCCACCCATGATGGCGCCAGTCCCATGCCAGATGTCGGTGGCCAATATCGCTTCTCCCGCAGCCAGGAACTGAGTTCGCGACGCCTCTGTGGTAGCGGCCGCATACTTCTGACTGAGCGAGATCATCGATAGCGCTGTGGGCGTCGCCAGCAGCAGCGTAACCCCAACGAAGGCGAGAGATGTGGAGAGAATTGCATTCGCCCGGTCAGTTCGTTTCAGAGCAGCGAATAGACCGAGAAACACGAGGTAGTACAGCGGCATTGCGACTATGGTGGGCAAATCGAGGCGTAGCAGTCCAACCATTCTGTTGCTCTGCAGCAGTCGGAACGCCTCGGCAGCAGTCGCGGGCGGGCCGCCCAGGACAATGAGTTGAACTATCGTCAAGAGGGCATAGGCGATCAGAACGAATGCAGCAATTCCACCTGTCCGGCACAGACAGCTCAGATCAGAGGCTTCCGACTCGCTGCGGTTGACTCGGCCTTTCATTTTCACTCGCCAGCCTCACGGTTCCTCCAAGCGGCGGCCATCACGGAGAACCGATGAGTCGAGCCTATCGAGTTCAACGATGGGTGCAGTGACCAGAATCACCTGAAGTTCCTGTGGTTAACTGTCGAAACCAGGCCATTACACTCAAAATCCCGGCAGCCTGGGCGCGGTCAGCGGCCGGCTTCGTTCTCTTCGTCGTCCATGTGATCTAGGTAGCACTGCAGGTGGGCGGCTTTGCCGTTGGGCAAGCGGCGGATCGGCTTGCGCTCTCCGGTGATGGGCTGCTTGCAGTAGACGCAGATTTCGTACGGCGACTGAGTCTCTTCCCGCACAGAAGAGCTCCACACTCGTATTTAAAAGCACAGCGTTGTGGACACCTTACCACTGATCGGGGTGGTGTGTCTGTGCGTGCTGGTGGATCTCGACCGCGACGGCGATCCACTGGAGGCGCACCGCAATTGCGATTAGCGCTTCATTCGTTGGTGCGGTGTAGCGGGCGCGCATCTTTGCGAGTGCCTGGGTGACGTTGCGCGTGCGCGTGTGGAGTTCGGCGGCGGCGGAGGTGTGGCTGTGTCCGGCCGCGATGAGTTCGAGAATCGCACGATCGTGCTCCGTGGGATTGCGCGGGTGCTGAAAGACGATGAGGTGCGCTGGCATGGTCGGAGCTTACGTGGGTTGCGCGCGTTTTTCCGTGACCTGGCTCACGGGTTGGGGCTGGAGAGCGTTGAGCAGTTTGCGGACGTTGGCGCGGGCGGCTGCGATGCGCGCGGCGGCGTCTTTGCGGCGGTCGGATTCGTCGCGCTCCTGCTGCGCGAGTTCGAGGCATGCGGCCACGAGCTCGCGCTGCAGGCGGGCGGTTTCGTCGGGCGTGAGGGGGAACAGTGGCGGTCCGCTCATGCGTTGGCTGCCTCTGGCGGGTGAATTGCCGCCGTTTCGCGACCGCTCGGGGTGGGGGAGGGGGGTGGGGTGTTTTCGGTGTGATCGTTCAACGGGAGATCGAGCGCTCCGTGAAATTCGACCAGGAGGTAGGAGCTTCCGTCGCGGCCTTGGAGCGTGACGGCGAAGTGGAGCGGAGTGAGAAGCGTCCGCGAGATCTGGAGAATTGCGGCGCGGATCGAGGGCATGAGTCCGCGCGCGTCGATGGCGACGGCGAAGCCTCGGTCGATGGTTTCGCGGCGGGAGGCGGTGAGATGGGGGATTTCCTTGGGCGCGAGGATCCGCATGGCGTGCTGCGCGAGCAGGGCGAAGTTGTAGCTGATGACTCCGCAGGCGAGCCAGAGTGCCGGCGTTAGCGCGATCTGTTCCGACGACGGGAAGGCGATGAGGCGGTTTTTCGGGGCTTGCATTTGGGTGCGCTCCTTCGGGCGCGGGGTTCGGGTTCGATGGTGCGTTGTGATTTGAGTTCGAGCTGGTGGACGCGGATGGCGGTGAGCATGGTTTGCAGGGCGTAGAGGACGGGCTTGGCGCGCTCGGGCTCGAGAGTTCCGGCGAGGAGCGCGTTGGACACTTCCGCGACCTGGGCCGCGACTTTCGCGGCGGTGATGGGTGGCTCGATGGCTTGGACCGGATTGGTTTCCGCGTCGCGCTCATCGAAGGGGACGCCGATGGCGAGGAGCAGGGCTTCGGCGAGTGAATTCGCGTGACGCATGCGATCTTCAAGCGCTTTGCCCTCCGGCGTGTCGAGGTCCGGCCGGTCGGGCCAGCGGGGACTGGTTGGCTGATCGCCGGAAATCAGTGCAGGGACATGGGACGGTGGGTCCGTTGGGCTGGTGGATGAGTTCGGTGCAGGGTCCGCGTCCTTCGTGTGTGCCTCGATCGATGGGGACGTGGGCGCTTGCGGTGTGTCCGCAGTAGCAGAGTGCGGCGTCGTCGGCTCGGGGCATGGTGCGGCGCTCCTTAGCTGCGCGTCGTCAAACACGCGGGTTCCTTCCTCTCTGTGCGATCGCTTCCACGAGCTCGCGCGGAACGCTGGTGTTCCGGTGGTCGAGGTAATGGAGCGTGCTGCGAAGTTGGGTGTGTCCGAGGAGCGCTTGCACCAGGCGGAGATCGCCGGTGATATCGAGAGCTTTTACGGCCGTAGTGCGGCGAAGGTCGTGAGCTCTGAGATCGCGGGTGATTCCGAGGGAGTGGCGCAGCCTCCAGAACACATTGCGGAGATAGTCGGCGTTCACCTTGCATCGGCGGTGGAGTTGGTGAACGAAGGGCGTCTCGGGATCGCGGTCACTGACGGCCGCGAAGATGTTGGCGAGTTCGTCGGTGACGGGGAGATGGACGCTGCGTCCGGCCTTGGTGACGATGGACACTTCGCGCGCTTCCTGGTTGTAGTGCTTCGGAGCGAGGCGCGCGGCCGTGCCGCTGCGGAGTGCGAGATCGGAACACAGCAGCAGCCAGCAGCGGAGATACATGGGCGCGGCGTTGAGGATCAGGTCACGCTCTGCTTCGGTGACAATGACGTCGCGGGGCGCCGGGAGCGGCACGCGGGGGACGTACTTGGTGAGGTCGGGCGCTCCGGAGTCTTTGAGATAGCGAAGCAGCTTGCGCATGGCTGAGGCTCGGCCGAAACGTGTCCAGGCACTCAGCGAATTCGTGCGCGCTGCCGCTTCCGCGATGTGGTGCGGGGCGAGCTTCGACGCGCGGACCTTGCCAGCAACTTCCGTGAGGACTTGGGCGACGCGTGACGTGTGCGTGTTACGGGGCTATGGCTCTGGACACCCTTGGACACCGGACGGCCTCGTGGAAGTGGCGTCCAGCGAGGCCCGGACGCGGCGCATGGTGTCAAGGTAGAAGCTGAGATTGTGCACTGAGTTCAGGACCTGCCCCAACAGTTCGTTAGATGCGTAAAGATGGCGTAAATAGGCCCGGGAATAACGCCGGCAAACCCGGCAATCGCAATTTGGATCAAGCGGGCCTTGATCCTGGGCATAACGGGCCTGTTTGATCGAAATCTTACCCTCGGATGTGAACAGGAGGCCGTGGCGGGCGGCTCTGGTGGGCAGAACGCAGTCCATCATGTCGACGCCGAGGCTGGCGTATTCCACGATCTCTTCGGGAGTTCCTACGCCCATCAGGTAGCGGGGCTTGTCCTTGGGCAAATGCTCCAACGTGGATTCCACGATCTCCCGCGTAAGTTCTCTGGGCTCGCCTACGCTCAGGCCACCGATGGCGTAGCCCGGGAACCCGATCTCAATCGTCCGCTCAGCCGATTCTTTGCGGAGCGCGGGATCCATCCCACCCTGCACAATGCCGAAGAGGGATTGAGTATACCCATCAAAGTTTCGAGTTTCAGGTTTCAAGTTTCGAGAATTCGCATCGCTTGAAACTTGAAACTTGACAGTCGAACCTGCCTTCCAAGGTACTTCGTGTTTATGCTCCTCGAAATACTTCCTACTCCGCGCCGCCCAGCGAGCCGTTAGCTCCATGGACTCCCGAACGCGGGCGGATTCGGCCGGATATTCCGTGCACTCATCGAAGGCCATGATGATGTCGGCCCCTAGTCCGATCTGTGCCTGCATGGCGCTCTCGGGGCTGAAAAAGTGCGATGACCCATCCAGATGCGAACGGAAGGTGACGCCATCTTCATTCAATTTCCGCAGTTCACTCAGGCTGAAGACCTGAAAGCCTCCGGAATCGGTGAGAATTGCACGGTTCCAGGACATGAACCCGTGTAGCCCGCCCACTTTGCGGACCGTCTCAACTCCCGGCCGCAGGTAGAGATGGTATGTATTGCCAAGGATGATCTGGGCCCCAAGCTCTTCCAGAGTCTCCTGCGGCACTGCTTTGATCGATGCGACAGTGCCGACGGGCATGAAAACCGGCGTCTGCACTTCGGCATGCGGAAGAGAAAGAACTCCTCGGCGCGCAGGACCCGCGGTGTTATCTACCCGGAACGATAACGACATTTAGTGGAGATTGTAGCAATCGAAAGCGCCAGAGCTGGTCGGCCTTGATTTTTGTCATTCCGAGCGTGAGCGAGGAACCTGCCTTTTGCCGACAGCGACACATCTCTTCAACTCGTAGAGAGCCAATAAATCTGCAATAGGGCATCGTTAAGCTGCAATCTCCATGATTTCTGCGCCCAGGCCTTGGTTTTCAACCGTCAACCTCCCCACGCAGATCGGCAGCTTGAATCTTCGCGGTCCAGCGCTTCCTGGGTTGAAATACAGCACGCCGTTTTTAGTTTCTTGCTTTGGAACGTGACTATGACCGTAAATGACGGCTCTGAATGCGGCAGCCTCCGGCTTCAGATCCAGTTTGCCAAGGTCATGCAAAACATAAATTGAAACGCCACCCAGTTCCACGACTTGTGTCTCCGGCAGTTTCCGTGCCCATTGCCCCTTATCAATATTGCCGCGGACGGCCGTGACCGGAGCCAGCATCCGCAAGTGATCCAGGATCGAAGGATCTCCGACGTCGCCCGCGTGAATGATGTGATCAGCCCCGCGGAGAGCCTCGATCGCCTCAGGTCGAAGCAGTCCATGCGTATCGGAGATGACACCAATAATGAGGATGGGAGTTCTCACTTCTCTGTAGCAGGCTGGAGGTTTGCATTCATTAGCTGATTCATTTCAGCGTGTGACGGTGCGTCATCCATCAGTGCATAGGTGCCCCGGCTTTTTATTTCCGCCGCCAATTTCCTAAGCAGTCCCATCGCCGCTCGCATGGGCCCCGAGCCCAAACTGACTCGCTTCACTCCGAATGCCTTCATTTCGGGGATTGATGGTGAGCCCGGCACCGCAAGAATATTCAGCGGGCAGCCAACGTCTTTGACCAATCGTCCAATCGTTTCCCGATCGCGAATGCCCGGGGCGAAGACGCAGTCCGCTCCAGCGTCTCGGTAGGCTGTGAGTCTTCTCACCGTCTCGTCGTACCGCGTGCCAGGCTCTCCGACCTGCAACAGATACATATCGGTCCTGGCATTCAGCCCGAGAGGTATGCCCATTTGGTTCGCAGCTTCGCGAATCCCGCGGATCCGCTCGACCTGTAAAGTCATATCAAAGAGTGGCAGCCCAGCATTGCCGGTAGCATCTTCGAAATTCATCCCAACCGCGCCGGTCAGAATCACTTGACGCGCCGTCTCCGCCGCACGTTCAGGGCTGTCTCCGTAGCCGGCTTCGACATCTGCCGAAACGGGCAAGTGGACAGAATTGGCAATCTGCGCGACCGTGGCCATCATCTCGTCAGGATGAATTCTTTGCCCGTCCGGGAATCCGTGGGAGAAAGCTATTCCAGCGCTCGTCGTGGCAACGGCCGGGAAACCGAGTTCTTCCACAACCCGCGCGCTGGCAGAATCCCAGGCGTTTACCAGAACTAGCGGCTCCGGACCGGAATGCATTCCGCGGAACGCTTCCGCTTTCTTAATCTGTTCGGCTTTCGAGACGGGCACTTCATTTGCTCCCGTTCTTCATTCTTTCCACGAACTTCCCCACGCTGACCACTGCGCGCCCCACAGTTCCGCGGCCAATCTCTTGTGTATCGTCGCGAGCCGTTACGCGCAGTGTGTAGAAGCGACCATCAAAGGATTCCAGCACGGCCTCGGCCTTGATCTGCGAGCCAATTCCACTCGCTGCGCGATGCTGAATATTGATTGACGTGCCCACCGTAATCTCATCACCTTCGCAGTAAGGCTGCAGCGCATGAAATGCAGCGGTTTCCATCAATCGGATCATATCCGGCGTTGAATAAACCGGTGGCAGTTCGGGATGATGCGCCGTCAGAGTGTGCCTGAATTCGGCGGTTTCGGATGCTTCGCCGCGCGCGCCTACAGGAGCATCTTTCACTGAGAAAGCCCTCCATAGGAAATAAAGGAGCCAGTGATCCTATCGAACCATTGGCCCGGACACTTCCGATGTAGTGAGTTGATTAGGCGATGGCCATCGCATGCCGCCGGGCGTCGATCCCGTCCAGTGCCTGCCACAACATGCGGGCTGCATTCTCGGCGGCATCCAGAGCAACTCCTGCCGTTTCCGGATTAGCTTCAATTCTCTTTTCCAGTTGCCTCCGCCACACGCGCGAATGGTGCACATCAGCCGTAGCATGCAGAGCAAAGTAGCCGCAGGTCTTATCGTCGGCGCCGTACATCTCGCGGAGCCCGCGCTCTTTTTCGGTCGCAATTCGGGGTACTTGCGATTCGTATGTGTAGAAAGCGGCTAGCGCCTCTTCGGGAGTTCCCTCAGTGGCCACGTGCTGAAAAGAGCGAATCAACTGCCGAATTTCAGGCACCGGCGTGTGCCACTCCAGATTTCGGGTCGAACCCATGCCCTCGGCAAAATCGAGCCATAGGTCAGAATGCGGAACCGCAGACTTGTCTCCCTCGGCCCCTTTCTCGTCGCACATATTAGCAAGTACCGCGCGACGCAGTTCGCCGTCCTGCAGACGAATCCCGAAAGCGGCCAGGTAAGACGGGAAAGCCTCCACATGGTGGTAGTAATCCTGGGCGTATTCCCGCAGATCTTCGCGGCTCAGGCGTCCAGCGGACCATGCTTTGTAAAACGGGTGGCAGAGCAAGTCATATTTCGCGATGCGAGTGTCCAGTTCCTTGAAAAATTCGACGGTGGTCATTCAGATACACTCCTGATAAGGCTGGTGGCCTGCCAGCCCAATATACGTTTAGGAGACAGCATCAGCAAGTGATGTAGATCACCCAGCGAGAGCAAGTTGTTAGAATGAAAGAAGAGATGCTCTGGGGATTTGCCTTCTCGTCTGCGGGTTTCAACGTTCCAAAATGAAAGCTCAGTCGGACGCACGCTCTTTTGACTTGAAACTTTGAAACTTGCCGTTCAAATGCCCTTCACCGAACAATTCGACGTAGTGGTCGTCGGCGCCGGACATGCCGGATGCGAGGCGGCTATGGCCGCCGCGCGCATGGGCCTGAAGACGGCGCTCTACAGCCTGAACGTTGACCTCATTGCGCAGATGTCATGCAATCCCGCGGTCGGCGGAATCGCGAAGGGACATCTCGTTCGCGAGGTCGATGCCCTCGGCGGCATCATGGGCGAGATTACGGACGCAGTCGGCATCCAATTCCGACTCCTCAATACTTCCCGCGGCCCGGCAGTATGGTCCCCGCGCGCGCAATGCGATAAGCAAGCCTATCGGTTGAAGATGCGCGAGGTCCTCGAATCGCAGGCGAATCTCAAGATCAAGCAGGCGGAAGTGGCGGATTTGATTGTGGAATCGCCGTTCGTCGATGGTCGTTCGTCGTTCGCCGGAAATGGAGAACCAGATGCTTCCGCCAACGACCGACAACCAACAACCGACGACACCTCTCCGCCGAAAGCCCGAAGCCGGGTTCTCGGCATCAGGCTTCGCGACGGCCGCACCGTGGGCGCGCAGGTCGTGATTATCACCACGGGCACGTTTCTCAACGGACTCATTCACTGCGGCGAGCAGCAATATCCTGCGGGGCGTTCTGGCGAACCGAATGCGGTTCTACTGGGTGAAGCGCTCAAGAACCTTGGCCTGCGCGGATGCCGCCTCAAGACTGGAACTCCGCCCCGTCTCGATGGACGCACCATCGATTGGTCTAAATTCCCCGCACAGCCGGGAGATGACGATCCCACTCCATTCAGCTTCCGCACCAAGCGCGTTGCGCATCACGATTCCCAAGTGCCGTGCTACATCGCCTGGACCACGCCCGAGACACATCGAATCATTCGCGAGAACGTGCACCGCTCTCCGATGTACAGCGGGCAAATTCAGTCGATCGGTCCGCGCTACTGCCCTTCGATCGAAGACAAGATCGTCAAGTTCCCCGATAAGGAAATGCATCAGCTGTTCCTTGAGCCCGAGGGATTGAACACACACGAGATCTACGTCAACGGAATGAGCACGTCTTTGCCGGTTGAGGTGCAGCTTGCGATCTTGAAGTCTATTCCGGGGTTGGACGCTGCAGAAATGCTGCGGCCGGGCTACGCGATCGAATACGACTCCATCGATCCGACGGAACTTGAGCGCACGCTGGAAACGCGAAAGATTTCCGGACTCTTCCTTGCCGGCCAGATCAACGGAACGTCGGGTTATGAAGAGGCAGCGTGCCAGGGAATCATGGCGGGAATCAATGCCGCGCTCAAAGTGAAGCAGCAAGAGCCGCTAATCCTGGACCGGACAGAAGCTTATACGGCAATCCTGATCGATGATCTGATCTCGAAAGGCACCAACGAACCGTACCGGATGTTTACTTCGCGGGCGGAGTTTCGTCTGCATCTACGAATTGATAATGCAGACCGTCGGCTCACTCCGTACGGCCGACGCGTGGGACTGATCTCAGACACTGCGTGGGCAGATTTCCAGTCGAAGCAAGAACGTCTGGCGCAGATGAAGAAGTTGCTGGAAGGAACGCGGCTTACGCGAGAGTTTTCCACCCTTTGTCATTCCGGGGCGCAAGGCTCCGAGGAATCTGCTATCGCGGGCAGCGCATGGAATTCGGCGGAGGGACAGACACTAGCACAGTTGCTCAAGCGGCCGGAAGTTGCGATTGAACGTCTGGCGCCAGTCCTGCGGAAGCTTAGTCCAGAGTTCTTCGAGTGCGATTTCTCTGGACCTTCAGCGAACTCCGCGCCAAAGCTTTCTTCCCAAGTTCGTAACGAACTCAAGTCCGTCGAAACAGAGATTAAGTACGAAGGCTATCTCCAGCAGCAGGCAAAGGCGATGGAGCGCCTGAAGAAATCCGAGCAGCACTCGATCCCTGAATGGTTCGACTACCGATCGGTCAGCGGACTCTCACGCGAGATGCAGGAAAAGTTGACGAAAATTCGTCCACGGACGATTGGGCAAGCATCGCGCATCCCCGGCGTGACTCCCGCCGCGGTGTCGTTAGTGAACGTGTACATCGAAATCCAGGCTCGGCGACGCCAACAAGCCATTGCGATCTCCTAGCAAAACTGTTACCCACAAAGGGCACGAAGGTCCACGAAGGAAAACAAGTACTCCTTCGTGTCCTAGTAATCGGTTTCACTGAAGGTCTTCGGTGCCGTGCAATTCCTGAGCGCGTTTCAATTCTTCGGTGGCGTCTTCTTTCCTTCCCATTTCGCGGTACGTCTGGCCTAGCAGATAGTGAGCCGTGGGGTTGTTCGGTTCCATGGTCACCGCATGCTTCAGTGATAGAACCGCAAGATCATAGTCGCCCTTCTTCTGCAAGACCTGCCCCATCAGAATGAACGGCACGCTTGAAGTCGAATCCAGACGGATCGACCGTTGAAGCATGTTCTGCGCTTCATCGTACTTCTGCGCACGGGCATAGGCGTCGCCAAGTTTGTAATACGTGGCCGCGTTTGCGGGATTGATTTCCAATTCCTTCTGGAATTCCGCAATCGCCTCTGGCAGCCGAGCTTTGTACAGATCGAGTTCTCCGAGCAGATAATGAGCTAAGGGCAACCTGGGATCGAGCGCTACTGCTTTCGTTGCATACTGTTCCGCAACCGGATCGAACTCCTGGCGCAAAAGCATTCGCGCAGCGAACAGATACGCCGCCGCAGAGTCGCCTGGAACACCGAACATCTTCGCAAAGGCGTTGCGCGCCCCGTCGTAATTCCTGATTTGGATATAACACGTGCCGAGAATGTAGTAGCCATCGGCGTTGGCGTGCGGCATGGATCCCTGTACGCGTTCGAGCAGAGGAATCGCATCGTCAGGATGGCCACTGGCGAAGTAAGCCATGCCGAGCAACTGTGTAGCTTCCTGATTCGCCGGATCTTGCGCGTTTGCCTTTTTCAGGTACTGGATTGCCTGCGAGAAATCGCTCTTCTTGTAATACGCATTACCAAGTTCTAAAGACACGCCTATTGTCGATGGATCAAGCGCCTGCAACTTTGTAATTGCGTCATCGGTCTTGCCTTGTTGAATGAGCTTATGCGCCTCGGTCAGGTCAGAAGCCGAGGCCGATATCGGCGCGCTGGGAGCATCCGGGACAGGTTGCTGTCCGAAAGCCGTCACCGAAAAGCCGACGGATAACGCAAGGACTAGAAGTCTGGGCGCGTGGAGTCGAAATTTCATAGTGGAAATTAGAGCATATCGATTTTCGATTTGAAGGGAACGAACTAGCGCGCACTCATTTGTTTCTGTAGCGCCTCGAGATTGTCTTTTGCATTCTGCTGATTCGGGTCGATCTGCAATGCTCTCTCAAGGTGAGCCTTCGCCTCGGGGTATCTGCCTATCTCAGCTAGGGCTGCGCCAAGATTGGCTTCCGCATTGGCGTCGTTCGGTTGAAGTTTGACGACCGCTTTGAACTGCTCTGCCGCTCGCTCCATTTCTCCCATCTGTGCAAGAGCAATACCGAAGTTGTAATGAGCCTCGGCGTAATCCGGACGCTTCGCAATCGCTGCCTCCAGCGCCGCAGTAGCCGGCTTTGGCCGCCCAGCCGCGAGCAGTGCGGCGCCCAAGCCGTTGTTCGCCGCCGCGTCATCCGGTTGCAGTTGGACAGCGCTTTCATATTCGCGAATTGCCGCATGCACCTCGTTCTTCGCCTGCAGCATAGCTGCGAGATTGTAATGTGCCTCGAAATCCCCTGGATTTTTCTCGACGTTGTGGCGGGCAAGAGCCTCCTGCAGTGTCATGCGTGGATCGCCCTGCGCAAAATCGAAGTTGACCGGCAGCACCTGCAACCACAAATGGCACATCTCGTCGGTCGATCGATTGCCGCCCTTCACTCGAATCGGCGGATGATTCGGATTCATCGGGTTCTCGTCCGAATTGTCGTAGGTGTATCGCAGGCTGACAGTCGTTCCTTTGGGCAAGATCACCGGCTCAGCATAGCGATAGACGGCCTGCCAGTTCAGATTCCATTGCGGAATATGGATCAAAGTCTTCCTGGTTCCATCCGGCAAGGTAGCGATCGCCTGAATATCCTTTCCTAAGTAATGGGCATGCGGATAAATCCCGAGCAGATCAACATCCACCGGAATCGTGAAATCCTCGGTAACCAAGAAATCCTTGTCTCCCGCAGGAATATCGAGCTTGGCGTCATTCTCCAACTGCAGCAGCATGGGAAATTTGGTAGCCGGTTTATTTGTGAAATACAGGCCGATGCTGGGCTGGATGATCTCAGGCTTTCCAGAAGGCTGTAGATGCGTGTTGAGGATCAGGTCCGTTCCCTTGTCGAGGCGGAGCGCCATGCCGTCCGGTTCTGGAGAGGGGATTGTGCCAGGTTTCCAGAATAAGAGGTGGCTGTCGGGATCGAAAACGTCCGATTCGATACGGATCTCCATGCCTCCGAAACCTGCACCGGGCTCGCTCTCTCGCCTTCGCGAGGCGCCGGCACGATCAACAAGGATGTTGGCGTGATGCACATACTGCTTATCGCCGGGACGGATCTCTATAGCTTTCACCCAGCGCGTGCCGTCAATTGGTACGGGGAAGATGAAGTTCCAGTAGGTGTCGGTGCCGCTGGGTGGCAGAGTGAGGGGCTTGCTCGCTTTCAGAATGAGGTCGGGTTTTCCCAGCCGCCATCCTTCGACAAACTTCGGCTCGGGAGGCAGTTCTTTGGGATTCCCCTCAACGGCGCCTTGTTCGACCCAATCAGTGATGCGCTGAATCTCTTGATCTGTCAGCCGGGCTTCGTCCGTAAATTTCAATTCCTGAGGCTCCGGAAGCCAAGGAGGCATCACGCGCGATCTCGTGACCTCGGCGATCTGGCGCGCATGTTTCTTAACATCGGAATAGGTCAGCAACGAAAAAGGAGCAGCTTCGCCGGGTCGGTGGCAGGAAGAGCAGGAGTGAAAAATGATCGGCGCAATGTCGCGGTTGAAGGTAACCTGAGCCGGCGCGGCGGTCGCTGGCACCTGTCGCGCAATCAACGACACGATCACTGAAAGCACGAGTGATCCCACCAGCCAGAGACCCGAGTTCGGTCGAAGAAAACTCATTCGACGTCCGAGATGTAACATCCCACTCCCCGGATCTCATTGTTCGAGACTGATCCGCCGGATTGAGCAGCGCGAATGGCATCTTCTAGCTCGTGCGTGGTCGGCGCAGGTCGCGCCCGGGTCAGATCGATGTACCAATCATTGATCCGGCCGTCGTATATCAATTTGCGATTGCGATCGAACACGGCTACTTCCGGGGTGATCTGAACACGACTCATCTTTACCAGTACATGCTCTGGGTCGCGGAGCACGGGCAAGTGATAACCGAAGTCGGTCACCGACTTGCGAATCGCTTCAGGGGTTTCCGACTTGTCGGGGTACACCAGAAAAAAGCTGGCCGCGCCAGAGTATTCCTTGCTGATCTGCTGGATCGTCGGTGCGTAGCGGCCAGAAACCGGGCAGTCCCTACGCAGAAAGATCAGAACGACGGCCTTGCCTGTGCCGGATGCGAGTGGATCGATTGCGTGTCCTTCGAGATCAGTAGCGGTCTGAGCGGGCGCCACAGAGAACAGGCATACGCAGACCGTCGCTAGAATCGCGCCTTGAAACCAGGCTCTCTGCCCCATAATCGCCGCCGGAACGTAATATCGATTCTAAGAGCCTGCGCCCCGGGTGTCTACGCTACCTTGTTCCAAAACTTCGGGAACAGGAAGCCCGTTCGGGTCTTGTAGCTGGCGTATGCTTCGCCGAACTCCCTTGTCAGCAGCGACTCTTCGCGCATTGCTTTGCGCGAATGCGCGAGCAAAAGCAGAATCACAGCCAGGACTCCGCGCCACTCTCCGACAACCAGCGCCGCGCCGATGCACCCAACCAGCATCCCCGTGTAGATCGGATGCCGCACGTAAGCGTACGGGCCTGAACTGATGAGCTGATGTCCCTCTTTCAAAGTGACGCGCGCGCTCCAATACGCTCCGAGGCAATAACGCGCCCAGATCGCGAGAGCCACTCCGACCCACGTAATCGCAATGCCCGCCCATGCGATCCAACTTTCGTTTGGGACAAACCGGAGTTGCAACGGTCCCAGGGACCAATGTGCGAATAGCATTTCATACGCCACCACGACTACGACGATGGTGATCAGACGATCTGCCGATTTTTCTCTCTCTTTCGTGCGCTTCACGCGCAGCGCCGTGACCAGCCAATAGGCCGCGAATACCGACCAGGGCATCAGTTCAAGTTGCCACAAGCTCAGGTGGTTCATAAGATCCTCCGCAATTTCATACAGGCATCGCCCCTGGTTAACTATTTGCTCGCCTTGTCTGCTTTCGCCATTCGCCGGAGATGGCGGATCCATTCCAACTCCATCTCGATCTCTTTCCTCATGTGGCGCACAATTTCTCCGCCGAATTTTCCTAAGTCCATCTTTTCCTGCAGAATGCTCAATGTCTGATCGCGACTTTGGATGAAGGACTCGCGCGCCGACAAAATCCTTTGGCGCACGTCTGCTTCCAGCGCGGCAAATACCCCAACCCGCAGGTAGAAGGCTTCGGCCGAAGCGGCATCGGCTTCGCTAAAAGAACCAATGCGGTCGAAAAAACTGCGTCTTCCCTCGGTCATCAACGAATATTGCTGGCGAGTTTGCCCGCGTTCTCCGGGGACCGACTTCTTACTCACCCATCCCTCGTTCAGAAATCGCCGCAACATCGGATACACGATGTTGTTGTGAAGGTCTTGCCCCGCCATCCAGCCCGCTTCTCGCTTGAGCTGGTATCCATACTTTGGCCCGTCAAGCAGCATGGCGAGTAACAATAGGTCATTCATGATAGTGTCAATTATGACTTAATTGAAAAGGACTGTCAAAAGCAAAAGTTGAATGCGCTGATCCCATACAATGGCGATGCATGATTGCTTACCTTCGAGGAAAGCTGCTGGCCAAACATCCCAACCAGGCGATCGTTGAGACGGCCGGCGTTGGCTATGACGTCACGATTTCAGTCCCCACTTTCTCTGACCTGCCGGCAGTTGGTTCCGAGATTGCACTGCACATCCACACGCACGTGCGCGAAGACGCTCTGGCGCTGTACGGATTCTTGAGGCCCTCGGAAAAGCTGTTATTCGAGAAACTGATCACGGTGAGTGGGATCGGGCCGAAACTGGCGATCACAATACTTAGCGGTATGGCTGCCGATGAGATGGTTGGAGTAATCCGGGGCAACGACGTCGCGAAACTGACGCGAATCCCCGGCATCGGCAGAAAAACGGCTGAGCGGATGGTGCTCGAATTGCGCGACAAACTGCCGCAAAGCAGCTCTTCTGCTGTCGCAACGGTACCAGCCGTAAGTCCGGTGCAGGACGATGTGCTATCTGCTCTTATGAATCTTGGATATCAGCGACCCGCGGCGGAAAAAGCGCTGGAGATCGCCACGAAAAATAGTAAAGGCGGATCCTTCGACACTTTGTTCCGCGAAGCGCTGGGAGCACTATCAAAGTAGTTACTTTCCGATGCAAAATGTGCTGAAGATTAGATTCAAGATGTCGTCTGTCGTGGTCGCACCCGTAATCGCATCCAGGGGACGCAAGGCGTTATAGAGATCGAGCAACAGCATCTCGTGCGGAATCTTTCCAGCAACAGCCGCCGTCGCCCCTTCAAGCGCAGCTAACGAATCCTTAATGAGTGCGGTATGGCGCACATTCGTGAGAAATCCTGCTTCCACTTGCGTTCCGGTTTCACCTCTGACATGGCCAAGAATCTTCTCTCGTAGTTCGTCAATGCCTTCGCCAGTCAAGGCTGACGTCTGAATCTGACTATAGGCTTGACCGCTGGCAGCCGAGAACTGGACGCTTCCGAGGTCAGTCTTGTTCCGAACGACAATCAAAGAACCTTTCTGCGCCTCCTCCAACAGTTCAACATCTTCTTGGGTGGGATATTGCGAAGCGTCGAGCACAACCAGCACCAAATCCGCATCAGCCAGCGCCTCCATCGATTTGCGAATGCCGATGGACTCCGCTTCGTCCAACGCTTGCCGAATGCCCGCCGTGTCGACGAGCTTTACGGGGATGCCTCCAAGCGCAACCGTCTCGGTGACCAGATCTCGTGTGGTGCCCGGAGTGGCCGTCACGATTGCCCGCTCACGCTCAACGAGCCGATTGAACAAACTCGATTTACCAACGTTCGGCCGGCCCACAATCGCCAGCGTCAAACCTTCATGCACGATCTTACCGTACGAATAGCTAGCGCTCAGCTGCTCCAGCGGCATTCGTACATCATCGATGCGCTCGAGGATTTTGGCGTCCGGCAGCACGGAGATATCATCTTCTGCGAAGTCGATGCCGGCCTCGAGCACAGCTATCAGCTCAACCAGCTTCTGCTTGATCGGCTGCAACCGTCGCGAAAGTGCGCCATCAAGTTGCTGTGCCGCCACTTTCGCTTGGTACAGAGTCTGAGAATCGATCAGGTCCCGAACCGCTTCGGCCTGTGTCAGGTCGATGCGCCCGTTGAGAAACGCACGCATCGTAAACTCGCCAGGCTCGGCCAATCTGGCACCAGCAGCAACACACATCTCGACGATGTGCCGCAACACGACGGGAGAACCGTGCGCGGAAATTTCGATGATGTCGTCCGTGGTGTAGGAATGGGGCTTGGCGAAATAAGTGACGACGACTTCATCGATGCGCGATGTTTGAGTGGGGATTTCTCGGATGTCTTTAGGCCGGGAAGAAGTGTTTTTTAGGTGCTCAGCGGCAGGCTCGATCAATTCCCCGAATACGGTGCCTTCCGGGGCCAACTGATGACGCAATCGCAGCATAGGCGCGGCGATTTCTCGCGCTTCTGGTCCAGCGAGGCGAACTACTCCAATGCCTCCGCGGCCCGGAGGCGTGGCAATCGCCACAATCGTGTCATCAAGATTCACGGGCAGATTGTAAACTGGACAGTTAAACCGATGTTGGGCGTTGGCCAAGTCAATCATGATCGGCCTTCGCTAACGACCAGGGACCAACGACTAACGACGGAGGAAAATCTTGTCTGTAGCCGACGAACTCTTAGCCGCCAATGAAATCTTCGCGCGCAGTTTCAACCTCGGCGATTTGCAGGTTCGCCCACGCCGCCACGCCGCCGTGCTTGCCTGCATGGACTCGCGAATCCTGTTCGAGCATTGTCTCGGCCTGAGGCCGGGCGATGCGCACATGATTCGCAACGCTGGAGGCATTGCTACGGATGACGCGATACGCTCGTTGATCGTCTCTCACCACCTTCTCGACACACAGGAATTCATCATCATCAATCACACTGACTGCGGCCTGCTGAAGGTGAAGGAATACGAGATGCGGGCGAAGCTAGCGGAGAAAATGGGGGCCGTCGCCAGTGAGCCGGCCCATTTCTATGGATTCGACAATCTTGAAGAGAATGTCCGGCAGCAGGTTCGCAAAGTGAAATCGCACCCATGGATTCCGAAGAACATTCCTGTGCGCGGATTCATTTATGACGTCAAGACGGGTAGGCTCACGGAAGTCGGCGAACAGCAGAAGGTAAAAGCTGGGTAGTGCTGTCGGCCGTCGTTACCAGTGCACTCGAAGTTTGGCCGTCGAGGTTGGAAACGAATCGCCTGTAAACAGCAAAGTAATAGACCGGCATGGTGATCACGAACCAGGGAATGTAGAAAATCCAGACGAGCTTCCGGCCGCAGGAACCACCTATTGCTAGCCAGCAGTAAGTCATCCCAACAACTAGAACTGCTGTACCGATCATCTCGGGAACAATTAATAGACTCAAAACCATCCGAGTCCCATTCGGAATGGTGACAACGCCTGAAACCCTCATAGCCGCGCGAATCGCTATTTGTGTACCGAGTAATGCGAGATCCAAGATGGCACAAAGCAGATAAATGCGCTGCGCGGTTCGTGAGAAGAGCCAAGCCCGGCTCACGGAAAAGTACATCATCGCCGAACAGGGTAGCACCCTCTCTCGCAGGCTGCGCAAAAAGGTGAACGCCTCTATCTGGCGACAACCTTCTCAATCTCTCCTTTTAGTTCTCCATACGCCACGGCTCCGGGGTGATACCAAGCAACTTTTCCTGCCTTGTCCAGAAGCACGAGTGTGGGAGTCGTCGATGCGCCGTACACCAAAAAATTCTGCGTGTTGATCGGCACCGGCATATCGAGCAGTCCGCTATAGAAACGATGCCGAACCGCGTCGATGTATTGCAATTCATCGCTCGGGCGGGCGTGCTCGATCTGCGCTGTGTAACCGTATAGTCGCGTCGGACCGATCACCTTCAATCCCTTGGACGCATAATCTGACCGCAATTGGGTGATGATCGGGGCTTCCGCTTTGCAGTCCCCACACCAATGCGCCCAGAAGAAGAGCAGCACGGGCGATCCCTTCAGCTCTGCGGCTGCTGGCAGGGGTGAGCCTAAATGTTCGTCGGACTTCAACGCCGGCGCGACCTTTCCCTGAAACGAAATCAGATTGAGGTTCTTCTGAATTCGATCGTGAATGGAAGTAGTTCCGTATGTCCGCAACGCGGACTGTAGGAGCGCGACCGCCTGCGTCTTCTGCCCGCGCGCGGCAAGCACTTGCGACTGCACTTCGATTGCGGCTCCAAGCGCGAGAGGCAAGTGCGGCTCCGCGTCGAGTTTCCGAGTCTTCAGTTGCTCAAGCGCCAGAGATTTGGTTTCTTTCGCGTAGGCGGAGGCTTGATCGTACTGTCCAGCGTCAAGCGCGGCTCGAGCGAGCCATGAATATGCATCCAAATATTCGGGATCAGTTCCCCGCTGGCTGCGATAGGAAGCAAGCTGCGCTTCAGCTCCGGCAAAGTTGTTCTGTGCCAGTAAGTAGCGGACATTGTCGACGATCCCGGCCCAAGCCGTACTCGCCCCTAGAAGAATGCTGATGAGAAGAAAACGAAAACACATTTTTCCTATGATGATGGAATCGACGAAATGTGGCAAATACCCGAATCTCTCATTCTCAATTTCCGATTTCAGATTGCAGAGCTCCCGACCGAGGTCTTCACAGCCCGCTTGCCCTTATTCAATCTAAGATCTCAAATCTGCAATGGCTGGCACGCTGGCAACTCCCATCGGAAACCTAATTAATTCAGCGGGTTACCGTCTCCCTATTCCG
This sequence comes from Candidatus Eiseniibacteriota bacterium, assembly GCA_035500795.1. Lineage (GTDB taxonomy): Bacteria > Acidobacteriota > Terriglobia > Terriglobales > Acidobacteriaceae > Sulfotelmatobacter. The sequence goes on from DATJWZ010000243.1 coordinate 19,768, forward strand.
ATTTCTGTAGCCATTTCGAGGCACTTTCACGTATAATTTAGTTGCGTTTGACTTTAGAGTTCCTCGCAGTACAAGCATCTCCGCTTAACCCGGCGTTGACCTGCCTGCAGAAGAATCCGAAAGTTTCAGCGCTACATCAAGCACAAAGGAACAAGCACCAACATGGAAACAGGAACAGTGAAGTGGTTTAACGACGCCAAGGGCTATGGTTTCATCAGCCGCCAGAATGGAGAGGATGTATTCGTACACTTCTCCGCGATTCAGGCGAGTGGATTCCGCAGCCTGCAGGAAGGTCAGCAAGTACAGTTTGACGTGGTCAAAGGCCCCAAGGGCTGGCAGGCAGAGAACGTCAAGGGCGTCTAACACCGCTTCGCAAGTAAAATCCGCAATGAGGGCGGCCAGCAATGGCCGCCCTTAGTGTTTTGCGCAGTTTTCGTTAAGGATGTTCAGAACGCGAGCCTCTTTCCTACATCTGCTCACTTCGAATCAGTACCACATCCGAATCCGTATGCCCGCGGACAATTCCGAGCTTGGATCCATCCGGCGACCAGTGATAATCCCAGATGTGCTCCGACTTGAACGACGTCAACTGATGACCTGGCGACCCATCGAGCGGTTGCTGCCATAGGTTGTCCGCATTGTTCTCGCGAATGGGATAGATGATTGCTTTGCCATCGCGGGAGAAGTGCACCAACCCTATACGAGGACGCTGGAATTCAATCTTGTTTATAAGCTGGCCAGAGTCAACGGAAACCAGCGCTAGCCGCTCCTGGTGTCCCATCGTGTGATCGACGGTCGCAAATCCCACCGTGCGTCCATCGGGCGAGATATCGAAAGACTGGGCGACATTCAATTCCGAAACCGTTCTCGGTGTGCCCCCATCGATCGGAACTTGCATGATGTGACCGGTATCCCCTGCGACGTAAAACACAGATTTCGAATCAGGCGCACACGCCGGAAAATTGTCGGATTTGCCCTGCGAGAGCTGTTTGAGATTGCCGCCTGATGCATTGGCGCGCCAAACCCTCTCGTTGGTATCGCTCCCGTGCAATCCAAAGAGGAAGACAAGATAACGGCCGTCGGCGCATTGCCAGGGATCGCCATTGGCGGAGTTCTGCTCGGTCGCCAATATTCCTTTCGCACCGCTGTCCGGGTTCACCCAGTTGAGCCTGTTGTCTTTATCATGGAGCAGGCGGCCGTCGCGCGTCCACGTGAAATTCGTGAACATCTCCGCCTGCGCGACGGGATGTACATCCGCTCCAGCGCCGGAGGCCGACATCACTTCCAGATTCCAGCGCTCTTCCGTGAGCACACTCGCCAGAATCTGCCCATTGCCCGCAACACTCAGATCGCGATAGTTGTTTGTGTCGCGGGTGATCGGATCCATCTTCCCTTCGGGGTAAGCCATGAAGTAAATCTGTTGCCGCGTGTAGTTGCTATCTGCCCCTCGCACCAGCACCAGCAATCCGCCAGTTCCCGGCAGCCACGTCGGCGAGATCAGCACGCTGTCGGAACTCAATATCAACTTCTGATTTCCATTGCTTGCATCAACCGCGATTAACCCCGTCAGTGCATTGCCGGGATGATTCACGACGCACAGAATCGTCCTGCCATCCGGTGACCATGCAGGATTCACGAGGCTCTGGCTGTCAGAACCGCTGGTGAGCGGCGTCTCCTGTCCCGTGTCGAGCGAACGCACGATCAACTGGTACTTCCCCTGCTCGGGATTGTCATAGCGCATAAAGGCGACTTTGTGGCCATCTGGAGAAAAGGTGATATTCGAATCCACATCTTCGGCGAGCCGTTCCGGCGTACCTCCTAGAAGCGGTGCACGGTAGAGATACTTCAAGTCCGCGTTCCCAGGATCACTGCGTACAAAATAGAGATAGTTGCCATCGGGCGAGAAGCGCAGCCCGTTGAAATACACGTCTGCCGGAGGCTGCACCTGCGTGTTGCTATTCGTGGGAACGTTGCGCAGCCACAGACTAGCCAGTCCCGTGCTGCTGTCGCGCGCGAGGCTGAGGGTATAGTTACCGTCCGGCGAAATCGCGACCTGGGCCGAGTTCCCCTCTTCGGTCAACTTTTTGACGGTGAAGTTTCGAAATGGCCGCATCGGGTGCCGCATCAGGAGCGAGTACACGCCATATCCCGCCGCCAGCAGAATGACGAGACCCAGCAGCGCCAGAAATCCAGTTCGCACCTTTGGCATGGCGGTTGCGATTGCAGGCGGGAAGTCCGCCTCCGGACTTTTAGCTGCAGCTGAGCCTGAGTCAGCGACCGGTACGCCGATCGTAACTGCAGAGGAACTCAAGGCAGGCGCTGATGTCCGCCTGCTCGATTCCGAATCGCGTTTCAATCTCTTCAGATCACCTCTCAGGTCAGCGGCAGACTGATACCGGAGGTCCAGATCTTTCTCGAGCAGCTTGTCGATAATTTCCTGCAATTTCGGCGGCAACGAAGGATTGAGCTGGGAGACAGGCGGTGGATCGAGTTCCAGAATCGCGTGAAACGTCACCGCAGAAGTCGCCCCGGTAAACGGGAGCTTGCCGGTGGCCATTTGATACAACACAGTGCCGAGCGAGAACAGGTCGGTCCGCCGGTCGAGTTCCTCGCCTCGAGCCTGCTCTGGAGACATGTAAGCAATCGTTCCGACGGTCGCACCGGGATTCGTCAGGTGCTGCATGGCAGGCGAATCTTGCGTCGCGC
>DATJWZ010000244.1:0-1454 GCA_035500795.1 Candidatus Eiseniibacteriota bacterium
CAGCGCGGTGGAATCTGTGACGGACTCAGATTTGCCTACAAATCTGAAAACCGCAACGGCCGGGTGGTGAACAGCCGATTCTGGCGAGGAATTGGCTGGCTGATCGGTCGCTGTCATGTATGCGACGGTCGTCAGCAGGCCACATGCAAGAATTAGACCCGAGCGTACTATTTGCTTCAACACGATATTTCTCCTTTTCATCTTCGAATTCTTGTTTGTGGCGTTTGAGTTATCGACAATCGTCACTGCATTCGCCATGCCAATTGTTGGGGGAACTGAGTGATAGGGACAACTAAGTCGGAAGGGCAGTCAAAGGTCGCCATAACGCATTTGATAAAGGCATTTCGGGGGGCCAAGTGCGACTTCTTGTAGGCGAGGGAGATGGTTCATGCACATCGCATTGCGTGTGCCCACATCAGGACAGCCGCCTTCACGAGGTCATAACCAGATGCAGGTCTGGGCACGGGCTGATATGCCGAAGCATTCTGGGCCATGCCCAAAATGCTTTGGCGATTGGAAAGGAATTGCTGGCTATTGCCTGAATGTCCGGCTGGCCTGGATGTATGCAAGATCGTCGTGTTATGCGCCGATGTCGAAACATCAAAGCTTGACAGCTGTGGCCCAGATCCCTTGCACCCTCGATCGGTGCGCTCTCCGCTTTCACTACGTTGCTCTCAACGTAAGCGTCAGAGTTGCACCGTATGGCTAAGTGTCCATTTAGCTTCTTCGTGGACTAAGCAAGACTGTGCACCGCGTGCGCTTACCTCAGCTGCGGAACGCGATGCAGACAAGTCGCGGTCCATCTCACCCGATCTTATCGAGTCCCCGCTAACGTTGGCCGCGGCGTGCTGCGTGAGAAGCCCGAGGTCGCGGTTGGAGCGCTCGTCGTATTGACTTCTTGAGCTTGGTTCGCGCACGAGACAACTGAGCTTTTACGGTTCCGATTGGTACTCCCAGAGTGCGGGCTGTTTCGCTGATCGAAACGTTGTCAATAAGGCGTAGCTGAAATGTTCTTTGCAATGTGGGCGATAGATTCGCAGCCAGCACTCTCAGACACGTATTCATCTCTGCATTGCGGCACTGCTCTTCGGGATTGGGCCCCTCGTCCGGTATCGTCTCTGATAGGGAATATTCCTGTTTCTCCCCCATGCGTGAATCCAAGGACACGTGGCCGTACCGTGGCCGTCTGCGCAATTGCATCCGGGCACAATTGGCAACAATGGTGTGCAGCCACGTGGACATTTGCGATTGTCCCCTGAATTGGTGCATGTGCTTATACGCGGCCAACAGCGCGTCCTGCACTGCATCCTCGGCATCTGCTGTGTTGCCGAGAAGTCTGTAGGCGCGTCGGTAAAAGGACGGTAAGCTACGCGACAGAACATGCTGCATCTGTTGCATTGAGCTTTCGAGCTGGGCCACATCCACGCGCTCGTCACTCGCAATCTGCGCCGCGT
>DATJWZ010000245.1:0-25069 GCA_035500795.1 Candidatus Eiseniibacteriota bacterium
AACGATGTATCTACCGGTGAATCGCGAGGTTGATCTCAGTCTGCGCTCGGTGGATGTCATCCACGATCTCTTCGTCCCTTCGCTTCGCTTCAAGCAGGATGCGGTGCCCGGTTTGAATATCCACATGCATTTCAAGCCCACAGCTATCGGCGAATACGAAATCGCCTGCGCCGAGCTCTGCGGGCTTGGTCACTACAAAATGCACGGCATGGTCCACGTGGTCAGCCAAGAAGATTTCGACAAGTGGCTGGCTGCTCGGGAGGCAGAGAAACAGTAATGGCGACCGCGGCTACGGTTCATTCGCACGCTCCTCAGGGGTTCATTCGGAAATACATTTTCAGCCTCGATCACAAAGTCATCGGAATCCAGTACTACTTCCTTGCGCTCACGGCAGTGTTCGTCGGCATGTTCTTATCGCTGCTGATGCGCATTCACATGATCTGGCCTAGCGCCACGATTCCATTGATAGGCGAGATTAAGCCTGAGACCTATCTCAGCTTGCTCACCATGCACGGCACGATCATGGTGTTTTTCGTGCTGACGACCGCACCGCAAGGCGGATTCGGCAATTACGTCCTACCGATCCAGATCGGAGCGCCAGATATGGCGTTTCCGGTGCTGAACATGTTGTCGTTCTGGACGACGTTCGTCGGATTCGTGGTCATCATTGCTGCGTTCTTTGTGACAGGCGGAGCTCCACTGCATGGCTGGACCGGTTATCCGCCACTGAGCGCCATACCGTCCGCTGGTCCAGGTGAGGCTCTCGGTGCCGACCTCTGGATCACAAGCATTGCAATTTTCTGTATCGCGTCGCTAATGGGAGCTCTGAACTTCATCACGACGACTCTCGACCTGCGCGCAAAAGGCATGACATTGATGCGCATGCCGCTTACCGTCTGGTCGTGGTTCATCACCGCGATCCTCGGATTGCTCGCGTTCGGCGTACTGCTCTCCGCCGGAATTCTGCTGTTACTCGATCGCAATCTTGGCACCAGTTTTTACGTACCATTAGTCGTCGTGAACGGACAGGTCTTGGGGCACAAGGGCGGCTCACCCCTGCTCTGGCAACATCTGTTCTGGTTCTTCGGACATCCTGAGGTCTACATCGCGATTCTGCCGGGCATGGGAGTTGCGTCGCAGATTCTCTCTACGTTCTCGCGCAAGCCGATCTTCGGTTATCGCGCGATGGTCTACGCCATGCTGGCCATCGGATTCTTCGGCTTCATGGTCTGGGGCCACCATATGTTCATGAGCGGGATGAGCCCCTACTCCGCTTTCGCGTTCTCGATTTTGACCATGTGCATTGGCGTACCGTCAGCCATCAAGACATTCAACTGGCTCGGCACGATGTGGAAGGGCCACATACGATTCGACACGCCGATGCTCTATGCCATCGGCTTCGTCTCGCTATTCGTATCTGGCGGACTAAGCGGGCCGTTCCTTGCGCAGCCAGTCCTGGATATTCAACTGCACGATACCTATTTCGTGGTCGGTCACTTCCACCTCATCATGGGAGTGGCAGCGATATTCGGCATCTTCGCAGCGACGTACTACTGGTTCCCAAAGATGTTCGGCCGCATGATGAATGAAACTTGGGGAAGAATTCACTTCTTCATCACTCTCGCCGGAACCTACGCAATCTTCATGCCCATGCATTACCTCGGCATGGCTGGCCAGACTCGGCGTTATTCGCAGTTCACCGAAGTTGCGTATCAGACGAAGCTCATTCCGCTACAAACGTTCATGACCTATGCGGCGTTCATCACGATCGCGGCGCAGTTCATTTTCGTGATCAACCTGTTCTGGAGCATGTTCAAAGGTCCGAAGGCCAGCGACAATCCGTGGGAAGCAACTACGCTAGAGTGGACGACAACGACTCCGCCGCCGCACGACAACTTCGGTGGCAAGACTCCCGTTGTGCATCACGGGCCTTACGAATATGGAGTGCCTGGCGCGCCGAAGGATTACGTGATGCAAACGGATCCAGCAACCATAGCTGCACATTGAGCATTGAGCTGGAACGACTCTGATCACGGTCCGTAAGCAGGCGAAGGGTTTGTGGAAGGGCACGGCTTCAGCCGTGCCGTAAGGGGCAAAACAAGAGGGGCTTTAGCCCTGAGGTTCGGCAACCCGGTTTCAGCACGGGCGCACTAAGTAGTTATGGCGACGTATATCCCTAGCACTCTGGTTGATGATATTGGGCACAAACCTCCTGCGCCTCCCGCGCGCGGTGGAGGAGACGATGGACGTGGCGGCGACGTTTCCGATTATGGAGCGCGCCTTCGCAGAGCACGGCTGGGCCTGATCTGCGGCATCGCTACTGTAGGCATGGTTTTCATCTCGCTGACCAGCGCATACATTTTTCGCCGTGGTCTGCCGACTTTCGATGGACAGTCCAATAGTTATGTCCGCGATTGGGGTGCTGTTGAGTTACCGTGGGCGCTGCTCGCTATCAACACTGCTTTGCTCGCCGCCAGCAGCGTCACAATCGAATTCGCGCGGCGTAAGGCGGCCCGGCAGGCAGCACTCGCTCCGGTGAGCGCGATTCCGGGCATCTCGCTCGGCGACGAAAACAATTTCCCGTGGCTGGGCGCGACCGTACTGCTCGGATTTGCATTTCTCGTCGGACAGTGGATGGCCTGGGGAGAGCTACACAATCGCGGATTCTACGTCGACACGAATCCAAGCAGTTCGTTTGCATTTTTGCTGACGATTGCCCATGCGGTGCACCTCGCGGGAGGAATGATCGCGCTGATTTGGGCGGCGAGTTCTTCCCTGCTCCACAAACCGCCAGAGGCGCGTCGCATAGCAGTCGACATCACGGCTTGGTATTGGCACTTCATGCTGGTTCTGTGGATTTACGTGTTCGCGCTGTTAGGATTCGCAAGGTAACGAAACTTCCAAAGGGGAGCTGGGGAATGGCAGACGCTACGCTAGAGCACGACGCTGTTCAAGGAATGCCCGCCGTTGGACACGGAGCACCCGGAGCATACGAAGCGCCACTGTTCGGGGCTTACTCGAAGAAAGTGGGCATGTGGCTGTTCCTCGCCTCAGACTCGCTGACCTTCGGCGCACTGCTGTTCGCCTTCAGCTACAACCGGATTTACACCAACCCGTGGCCGACGCCGTTTCATGCTCAGAGCATCGCCAATGCCACGATCATGACCGCGTGCCTACTCTCTAGTTCTCTGACGATGGTGCTTGCCGTCTTCGCGGCTCAACGGCATGATCGCGCCTGGACCAAGAATTGGCTGCTGGCCACGATGATCTTCGGCACGGCTTTCATAGTGCTGCACGGCATGGAATGGAGCAAGCTGATTGACGAAGGGCTCACGCTGCCGGGTTTCGCGTCACTGCTCGGTGTCGCCTCATCTTCTGGAACCGGTGAACTGGCGGACGTTTCGAAGAATGTTCCTCAATTTCCGCAGGCCTTCTTTGGTCTGACCGCGATGCACATGTTGCACGTCACGATCGGGGTGATCTACCTCGGGGTCGTCGCGTTCCGGAAGTGGTTTCTCCCAGTTCTGGCAGTGATCTGGATTGCCGCAGCTTTCATGATTCCGTCGGGCAATGTGTTCCACTACCCGGTTCATGTTCTTGGCTTAGGATTGCTATTGGCCGCAGTAATTCTGTTCCTGAAACCGAAGGATTACGATGCTCACGACGTCGAAGTTTGCGGACTGTACTGGCACTTCGTCGATCTGGTGTGGATGTTCATCTTCCCGCTCGTCTATTTGATGTCGACGAAAGTGACCTAAAAGCTCTTACCACAGAGATCACAGGGTTCCACAGAGGAAAAACCGATATGCACGATATCGCGAAGCACGATGACAGCAAGGGGCAGTATTTCTGGGTATGGGGAGCGCTGCTGGTTCTTACGGCCATTGAAGTGGTGCTCGGCTACAAGCAGGTTTTCACGCCGGTGCGCATGCTTGAAGTTCTGCTGCTCTTGTCTATTATCAAGTCGGCGCTGATCATCGGCTACTTCATGCACCTCAAGTTCGAGATCGCCCTGATGCGGTGGGTGCTGGTCCTCTCAGTTGTAGCCTGCTTCATCATTATGTATTTCTTCTTCTTCCCGGATGCGGACCGGATTATTCACCTTGGGGTGCGGTAACATGTTTCTTACTCGCAAAGCCTCGGCGATTGCCTTCTTCTTCGTAACGATTTGGACGGTTCCGGCTCTCGCCCAGGGCTGCGCCATGTGCCGCGCCAATGCCAAAGCCACGCCGAAAGAGGGCCAGCAGGCGATAAACCGCGCGATCCTCGTCATGGTGATGCCCCCGTTGGGGGCTGTCACTCTGGGTACGACTCTTGTCGTCCGTTACGCGCGCCGCCGCGACCACGACAAGGAAATAGAAAAAGACTAGTCGGACTACCAACATTAATTGTTTTGTTAGCGTCCTTCCCGGATCTTTTTCGCCTCGTAGTGGTATGAGCTTTTGATCTTCGGGCCCCCAGCGATCAGGCTTCCAAAATCCCTTATAATAGAAAGATTCATACTGCTATCCGGAACCGTCTGAGCGCTTGCGCTCGGGGTCAGGTATAGCGGTCGGCCCTGATTCGATGTCTTCTACTCCGTCCCAGACAGATAGCATTATCGTACGCGGTGCCCGCGTCCATAACCTCAAGAACATTGATTTTGAGGTTCCGCACAACACCCTGACCGTGGTCACGGGGGTGTCGGGCTCGGGCAAGTCTTCGCTCGCGTTCGACACGATCTATGCCGAAGGCCAACGCCGCTATGTGGAGTCGCTCTCGGCGTATGCCCGGCAGTTTCTGGAGCGAATCGAGAAGCCTGACGCGGACACGATTGATGGGATCGCTCCCGCGGTTGCCATCAAACAAAAAAATACAACGCGCAATCCGCGGTCGACAGTTGCCACCGCAACCGAGATCTACGATTACCTCCGCCTGTTGTTTGCACGCGTTGGTCGTACCTACTGTGTGAACTGCAGCCGCGAGGTGCAGAAAGACACAGTCGATGAAGTCGGCGAGGCGATTCTGAAGCTAGATCCGGGCACCCGGCTGCAGGTGCTTTTCCCACTGCAGCGGCCGGGGATGGCATCTGTGCAGGAACCCGAAAAGCCGGCGCGCTCCAAAACAAAGAAAGCCTCGCCAAGAGAAGGCCAGCGTGGCGTATCCACTCTGACGGATGCGCTAAAGACGAGGCTCTTTGATCTTCGCAAAGCGGGATTCAACCGGCTCTATCAAAACGGACAGATTTTTGAGTTCTCGACGCCTGAATCGCTGCTTGATATCAATTTTGCTGAACCAGTTTTCATTTTGGTCGACCGCTTGACCATTTCACATGACGCTCGCTCGCGCATCGTCGATGCGATTGAGACCGCTTATCGCGAATCAGGCGAGGTTATTTTCGAACAGCATTACTCTGATGAGACCGACACTGACGCGCGCGGGGGCGCGCGCGCCACGCAAAACCTTCGCTTCGCTCAGCGCTTTGAATGCAAATCTTGCAACATCCGTTACGAAGAGCCGGAGCCGCGCCTTTTCTCGTTCAACAATCCCTACGGCGCCTGTCCGAAGTGTCAGGGATTCGGCAATACGATCGACTTCGATCTCGATCTCGTCATTCCCGACAAGCTCAAGTCTTTAGCCGAGGGCGCCATTGAGCCCTGGACCAAGCCGAAGTATCGCCCGCTCTTTACAGACTTAAAGCGATACGCGAAGGCTGCCGGGATCCCCCTTGATATGGCGTGGATTGACCTTGCTGAAGAACACAAGAATCTGGTGCTCAATGGTGAAGGCAAGTTCCTCGGAGTGCGCGGATTTTTTGCGCATTTGGAGCGAAAGAAGTACAAGCTGCATGTCCGCGTCTTTCTGAGCCGCTATCGCGGATATTCAACCTGCTCCGACTGCAACGGCAGCCGTCTCCGAATGGAGGCTCGGCAGGTGAAGATTCAAGGCAAGAATCTTTGCGAGATCTGCTCCCTGACAGTCGAAGACGCACAGAAGTTTTTCGATCAGGTGCAACTCAGCCCACAAGAAGCCGAAATTGCCGACAAGGTTCTCGAAGAAATCCGTGAACGCCTGCGATTCCTGGTCGAGGTCGGACTGGAGTATCTCACGCTCGACCGGCTCTCTTCGACACTATCAGGCGGAGAAGCGCAGCGCATTCAGCTTGCAACGTCGTTGGGATCGCGTCTCGTCGGCACGCTCTATGTCCTCGACGAGCCCTCGATCGGCCTTCACGCGCGCGACACGCATCGGTTAGTGAAGATCCTTCACGATCTGCGCAATCTGGGAAACACTATCCTCGTCGTTGAGCACGATTCCGACATCATGCGCGCCGCCGACCGCATTCTCGATCTCGGCCCCGGTGCCGGAGAAAATGGCGGCCAGCTCATCGCGGGCGGAACTTACGACGAAATCCTGCACAATCCCGCATCCCTGACCGGACGCTACCTGTCAGAAGACCTACGTATCCAACCTCCTCCTTTGCGCCGAAAGCCAGGCCCGCACCAGATCAAAGTACAGGGCATCCGCGCGAACAACATTAAGAACATCGATATCAGCATTCCTCTCAGAATGTTGGTGGCGATTACCGGCGTTTCGGGGTCCGGCAAATCAACATTGCTTCATCAGGTGATCTACAGGGCCTTGGCGCAGGCGAAGCAGCAGGCGAGCAATGGCAATGGCGCCGGGCTGACCACCTCAGCGACGTGGGAGAGTTTGGAAGGCGATCAGTATATCGACGAAGCCGTCCTTGTGGATCAATCTCCGATCGGCCGCACGCCGCGCTCGAATCCCGTGACCTATATCAAGGCCTTCGATGCCATCCGCGAACTCTTTGCATCCCTGCCCGAGGCAAAGAAACGCGGCTTAAGCTCGGGACATTTCTCCTTCAACATCCCAGGTGGGCGCTGCGAAGTCTGCCAGGGCGACGGCACCGTCACCGTAGAAATGCAATTCCTCGCCGACGTCGAACTCATCTGCGAAGAATGCAAAGGCACCCGATACAAGCCGACGGTGCTCGAAGTGCGCTACAAGGGCCGGAACATTCATGAAGTTCTGAATCTCACGGTGAAGGAAGCTTTGAAGTTCTTCGCTGAGGTTCCCAAGATTACCGAGAAACTGCGCGCTCTGGAAGAAGTTGGCTTGGGATACTTGCGCCTTGGCCAGTCGGCAACCACGCTCTCCGGCGGCGAAGCACAGCGTATGAAACTGGCGGCCCATCTGCAGCCGGCGACCAAAGACAGCACTCGTGCGGGCGGCGACAAACGCCGGCGGTTTCTCTACATCTTCGACGAGCCCACAACGGGCCTGCATTTTGACGACGTCAGCAAACTCCTGGCGGCCTTCCGCCGTCTGATAGAAGCAGGGGGATCGATTGTCGTCATCGAGCACAATCTTGAGGTGATCAAGACTGCGGATTGGGTCATCGATCTCGGTCCGGAGGGTGGAAACCGAGGAGGGAAGATCGTCGGCGTCGGTCCTCCAGAAGCGATTGCGAAACTTCCGGGCTCGTATACGGGAAAATATCTGTCGCACGTTCTTAACGACCATGAAAAAGGTAGTTCCAACGGGCGCCCGTAAGCTCTTGGCGGCGGCATTGGCCCTGGCTGCCACAGCAGGACTGTCCGCTCAACCTCGGGTTCAGCAGGAATCCGGCTCAGCGCAACAACAGGGCGAATCTTCTTCCAGGAACACCGGGCACAAAGCCACTAGACATACCACTGTCGAAGAAGAATCCTCCTCGCCGGATCTAACAAAAGCCGAAGATCTGCTCCAAAAGCAGAATTTCACTGAAGCTGAGCCGCTCCTGCAAAGAGTCGTCCAGCGGGATCCCACGAACTATGTCGCATGGTTTGACTTGGGATTCGCCGAGAACGGCCTCGGCAAGATGGACGAATCCATCGCGGCCTACCGCAAATCGGTCGATGCAAAACCCGATGTATTCGAGTCGAACCTGAATCTTGGATTGCAACTTGCCAAGGCCAACCATCCGGATGCAGAAAAGTTCTTGCGGGCCGCGACTCAACTCAAGCCCACAAGCCACGTCGACGAAGGACGCGCCCGGGCTTACCTGTCACTGGCTCATGTGATCGAAGCAACGAGGCCCGATGAAGCACTGGCGGCTTATCGTCAGGCAGCCGTGTTACAGCCAAAAGATCCCGAGACACATCTTGCAGCGGGCCTTCTGCTCGAAAGGCAAAATAGGTTCTCGGACGCTGAGCAGGAATACAAGCAGGCACAGTCCCTCGATCCGTCTTCAGTTGACGCCGCCACGGGCCTCGCCAACATCTACATGCGCGGACGCCGATTCCCCGACGCGGCGGTTGAATTGCGCAAGATAGTCGCCGCTCACCCCGATCAAGCAGCATTGCATGTGCAACTTGGCCGCGTACTGGCTGCCGAAGAGAAAAATGACGAAGCCATTGCCGAACTGGAAACAGCCGCAAAGTTTGCACCATCGGATCTCTCGGTGCAGCGCGATCTTGCCGATCTGTACGCCAACGTTGGGAAAAACTCCGAGTCGGAGAAGATGTACCGCTTACTGATTTCTGCGTATCCGGACGATGCGGAATCCCACCGCGGCCTCGGCCAAAGCCTTCTTCGTCAAAAGAAATTCGCCGACGCCCAGGAAGAGTTTCTTACGACGGTGAAATTAAAACCAGACTTCGGAGCCGCTTACGGGGACTTGGCCTTCGCCGCTAACGAGAACAAAAATTACGCCTTAACTCTCAAGGCGCTCGACGCCCGTCTAAAGTTTCTGCCAGAAACTCCCGGAACCTACTTCTTACGCGCGTCCGCTTATGACCATCTCAAAGATGTCAAGAAAGCAGCGGCGAATTATCATCTTTTCTTGGAGGCAGCGAACGGCAAGTATCCTGATCAGGAGTGGCAGGCAAAGCATCGGCTGATCGCACTCGAGCCGAAGCGGTAATTTACTGGGCAGGTGCTTGGGGTCAAGGCATGAATTGCTGGGCGAGGGTTGAGAAGTTCGAGCGAGTCGAGGCGACTGGCAGGGAGAGTTCTGGCAGTAATCCTTGCGTCCCTACAGCGCATCTTACCAATATCCTCGGTGCCACAATGATGCGACGCACGCTAAGTCGCTTCCTGATTTCCTTGCTCTTGCTAGCGCCCGCGGCTGCGAACGCGCACGACGATCTTACTGTTGACCAGCTCAAGGCTCGAGTTTCCTCCGCAAGTGTTTCTGACAAAGTTCATCTCTGTGTGCAGATCGCTGAAAAACAGCTCGACACAGCCGACAAGCTCTACACGTCCGGCGATCTGGATCAGGCGCAACCAGCACTCACGGATGTCGTCGCGTTCTCCGAATTGGCCCGCGACTACTCCATCCAGTCAAAGAAGCATCAAAAACAAACAGAGATTTCCGTGCGGGCCATGACGCGGAAGCTGACCGACATTCTTCATCTGCTCGGCCATGAAGACCAGGCACCAGTCCGGGACGCAATCACCCGCCTTGAGAAGGTACGAGACGATCTGCTCACCTCAATGTTCCCAAAAGGTGTGAAATGAAACTTCTACGCTTCGTCGCAATCGTTCTATTGCTGGCGCCAGTTCTATTGGCTCAACGTCATCGCGATCCGCTCTCCCAGGCTGAGATCGACCAGGTGCGCGACACCAGTTGGGAACCAAAGATGCGCCTGCCTCTGTACGTACAGTTTGCCCGAACGCGGCTCGACAAACTCGACCAGGTCCGCAGCGATCCCAAAGTCAAAGACCGCGCCAAACAGACGCACGATCTGCTCGATGACTTTCAGCTTCTTTACGATGAATTGAACGACAACATCGACACCTATGTCGACCGCCATGACGACATTCGAAAACCGCTGAAAAGCATTATCGAAGCCGACACCGATTTTCAGGCCAGACTACGCGCGCTGAAGGATGCCGCAAACGTGCCACCTGCCGAGGCTCAGCAATACGAATTTGTACTCAACAACATCATCGAGACGGTGGACGGCTCAGCCGAAGACCACCGCAAATTGCTCACCGAACAGGAAGAGCAAGCTAAGCACAAAAAGCTGAATAAAAATCCCTCGGCGGGAACCGGAGTGCCGGAGTAGGCGTTAGAGCTTGGGACAAGGGCACGCGGGGTGAAGAGGCGTACCCCGCTATAACATTCTCAAACCTGGTAAAAACAAGCTGCCAGTCAGCCCTAGCCCCTGTCCTCTGATCCTGCTATTCTGCGCTCACTGTGCGTCAAGGCCTTCTCGAACTTTTCCACGATACATACCGTGAGCTTCGCCCTGGAACTCCGGTGCCAGAAATGGAAATTGATTTCTACGCTTTTGCCAATGTAAACAACACGATCCGGCTGCGCAACGGGAGATTATTGGTGCGGCTTTCAGATCTTTTGGAAGGCGCCCCGGAAACCGTACTGCGTGCGATTGCGCACATTCTTCTCGCAAAGATGTACCGCAAGCCTATTGATCGATCGAGTTCTGCCCGCTATCGCAAGTATGTCGGCAGTCACGACATCGTGCGGAAAGCGCACATCGTCCGCCAAATGCGCGGACGCAAGCTCCTCCGCTCGCCGCGCGGTCACTACTATGACCTCGATGCCATCTTCGAAGAACTGAATACGCATTTCTTTCACGGACTGATGGCGCGCCCGCGCATGAGTTGGAGCCAGACGAAGACCCGCCGCATCTTGGGTCATTATGATCCGGCACACAATGCCATCATCATCAGCCGCATCTTCGACCACCCCGCGATTCCGCGCTACGTACTGGAATACATCGTTTACCACGAAATGCTGCACCTCAAACATCCGGTGAGACTGCGAGGCAGCCGCCGTTGCGTCCATTCGGCAGAATTTCAGGCAGAGGAGAAGCTTTTCTCCCGGATTGATGATGCAAACAAGTTTCTGAAAAGGCTTTAGCCTTGGAATATCATCGATGCACGAGGTGCATACCCGCCGCTCGCCACTCTTGCGAGCAGTGGGAATATAACGTTGTGGAGGATTGGCTACTTCTCTTTCGGCAACACCCGGATCGTCGCCATCATGCCGCCATCCTCGTGCTCGAGAATGTGACAGTGATAGACAAAGTCGCCGATGTCCGGACCGCGGAAATCCATTCGAACCGTCACACTCGGGTATCGACCCGTTCCGCTCCACGCAGGCACGTCAACCGTATCGAGAAATTGCCGTTGCGATGGTGAGACCGGCAATCCGTTTTCTGCCATCACCAAAAAATGAATCTGATGGATGTGAAACTCGTGCCGCTCTTCTGTCCGATTTTCGATCGTCCACTCTTCTACCCCGCCCTGGTGCGTGACGATCGCCGGTGGATTATTGGGATTAAATAACTTTGGTTGTTGTCCTTCGACAGTGATGAAGAACTGGCTCTCTTCATTCTTTTCGGAAAAGTAAAGGTGGCGCCTTTGCTGTCACCGGCGCTTCCGCAAGTCCTTCGAATCGTTGGCGGCCACTCACGTGCTGGAACGCTGGAATTGTTTGCAGATCTTCGTCGCCCTGGCTGCCGCGAACGTCGATCACCGCCAGCGGACGCGTCGGATCGCTATCGCCTGCCTCTCCGGTGTTGATGTACCGTGTGAGCAATACTGCCTTTTGCACATCAAGACCAGGCGTCGTCATGATGAACTCTGCTCGTCCCGCTGTCGGAATGAGCAAGTGTTTCACGCGGACAATTTTCCCCATCCGCGTTCCATCCTGCGACCCGGTAGCCACTCCATCGAGCGCAACCACGTTTAGAGGCTGTGGGGTGCCGTCGTAATTCAGTTCAACATCGATAATGGTGTCGGCGGAGTTGTTTGCCACTCTCCAGAATTGTCGCTCCAGCGGCTTGGCATGTATCACCGCCGGAGGGTACGCGGGATACGGCACCGGAATGTAGTTCAACGATACATTGTTTTCGGGCGCTGGAGGCTGCAGCTCCTTCGGCATCGGATAGTCTCGCACAATCAGCAATCGCTGTGGCAGGCCCGCCACCGCAGGCTGGAGGTTTTCAATTCCACGAACTACGATCAACCCTGTAGCCCCGCCCTGCACCGCCGCCTCCGACAGTCCATGAACATGAGGATGGTAGTAGTAAAGGCCAGGCGGTTCGTCCCCAGGAAATTTGCTTCGGTATTCGAAAGTCTCTCCGGAATTGACGAGGGTGTGAATGACTTCATCCGAGTGGCAGGTTGGCGAGACATTCGTGCCGTGATAGTGCACGTTGACCGAGGAGTTAGTCATCGTGGAAGCGCCGCATTTCTTCGCCGCTGAGTCGTCTGCCGGAGTCATGTCCATGACTGGCGCCATTTTCATTTGGGGCAATCCCGGAGCGTCCGGGGGCACCAGATTCGTCACACGCAAGGTGACTTCGTCCCCGGGTACAGATAAAGCGTTGGCGATTCTCGCCCGTCCAACGTCTTGAAGCAGAAGGTCGTATTTCCGGAATCATCAGTGCCGGTTACATAGACTAGATGCACGTTCAGCTTGCCAGCATTGCTGAAAACCGCCGGCGGATCAGCTACCGCGCTTTCCAGCGGATGTCGTGGGCAGCGGTTCTGTGCCCAGCACGCGGCGGGAACCGCCAACAACAGCAAAATCGAGCGGATGTTAGTCGTTGCACATACCAATTTCAGCAGTTTTGCCGCATTTCCCACCGTCAAGGCAAAGTAATTTCCCGAGCATCCCATCCTCATGCCTCCCTCACTGGTCACTAACGCTGGCGGGCATTGGATGCGGCATGGACTCTGTAGAGTTTGCAACAAACCTTCAACCGACAGATGAAGGATTGCGTCGATTCGAAAAATCTTCCGCGTTGTTCGATCTCTTCACTGGGTTACGTAATCGGGGCCGGACGCGGCATCCAGCCCTTAATTGACTCGGGACTCTCTGGTCCATAAGATGATGCGACTGAAAAACTGCCATCACTCATGATCGGCCGGACCATTTCTCACTACCAGATCGTTGAAAAACTGGGCGGCGGTGGTATGGGCGTCGTCTACAAAGCGCAGGACACGCGCCTGCACCGTTTCGTCGCCCTAAAGTTTCTGCCCGACGAAGTTGCCCGCGACCCACAGGCCATGGCTCGCTTTCAGCGTGAAGCCCAGGCGGCTTCGGCCCTGAACCATCCCAATATCTGTACGGTTCACGACATTGGTGAGCAAGACGGCCAAGCCTTCATCGCCATGGAGTTCCTTGAGGGAATAACCCTCAAGCACAAGATTGCGGGTCGTCCGATGGAAACGTCAGAAATCTTATCGCTGGCGATCGAAATCGCAGACGCGCTTGATGCAGCTCACGCCAAGGGAATCATTCATCGCGACATCAAACCGGCAAACATCTTTGTCACTGAGCGGGGTCACGCTAAAGTTCTCGACTTCGGTTTGGCCAAGGTATCGTCGTCCGACTCCTCTTCCAGCCAGATTGCATCGGCCAATACGATGACCGGCACGCTGGACGATCCTCATCTCACCAGCCCCGGTTCCACGCTGGGTACAGTCGCTTACATGTCGCCCGAACAAAGCAAGGGCAAGGAACTTGACGGCCGCAGCGACTTGTTCTCGTTCGGGGCCGTGCTCTATGAGATGGCAACTGGCACGCTGCCCTTCCGCGGCGATACCTCGGCTCTCATCTTCAATGCGATTCTTGAGAAAGCACCTGTTCCGGTAGCTCGTCTCAATCCGGATCTGCCTCCGAAGTTCGAAGACATCATCAACCGCGCGCTCGAAAAAGACCGTGAACTGCGCTATCAGAGCGCCAAAGAAATGCGCTCAGAGTTGATGCGTCTCAAGCGCGACACCGATTCCGGCCGCCAGATGCCCGTGGTCAGCCCAGATGCTGCGATCCCAACCGCGGCTCACACCTCCAGCAGCTCGGCGGTCGTCGCCGTCGCTAAACAGCATAAGCTCTCGCTCGGGGTCATCAGTCTGGTCGCGATTCTGCTTGTCGCCGCCGCCGGCTACGGAATCTATGCTCTGCTTTCCCGTACACGCCCAGCACCGTTCCAGAATTTTTCCGTCAGCAAGGTCACCGAAACTGGCAAAGCTTTGCGCGTGGCCATCTCCCCCGATGGCAAATATGTTTTGAGTGTTGTGGCGGATGGCGCCCAGCAGAGCTTGTGGCTGCGCAACGTTCCCACAAACAGCAACACCCAGGTTGTAGCGCCCGTCCCGGTCAACTATCTCGGTCTCCGCTTTTCTCCTGACGGCAACTATCTCTATTTCGTCCGCAATGAAGTGGGCAGCAACTCCCTGAGCGCCCTTTACCGCGCTCCGGTGCTGGGTGGAACTCCCGAAAAGCTTGTTACCAATATCGACAGCAACGTGTCCTTTTCTCCGGACGGCAAGAAGATCGTCTATGGAACCGCGAACTTCCCAAAGACCGGCCAGTACGTGATCACGATCCGCTCATTGGATTCGGGAGAAGAAAAGAAGTTGACCGATGGCCTAATGAGCGAGCAAGCCAACGACCCTGCCTGGTCACCCGACGGCAAGACCATCGTCTGCGCGATCTCCCAGCCCGGAGACGCGCTCTCCGGTCTGGCTGCCATCGACATAGAAAGCGGCAAGCGGAATCTGTTCATCACGTCGAACCTGCTCTACTTTGTGCGCCCCATATGGCTTCCCGATGGCAAAGGACTGCTGGTCTTGGGACAACTGCCTTACGGTGCGCAGTGGCAGATATTCTTCGTCTCCTACCCGGATGGAAAACTCACACCGGTTACGCGCGATACAAACTCCTACGTCGATCTTAGCCTTTCCGCCGACGGCAGAAGCGCGGCGACCGTGTTGCGGCAAGTGCACCTGAACCAGTCCGTACTCAAGGCGGGTCTCGGAAGCTCCGATACGCACCCGTTCAACACAGGTTCGCTCAACGATATGGTGACCTGGACGCGCGACGGCAAGCTTGTGGTATCCGCCGCGGCCGGTGGCTTGATGTTGGTAAACCCGGAATCAGGTTCTGAAACTCCTTTTGCCGCCCAGACCTCCGGCCCGAATTTTGCCCGGGCCTGCGCGGACGGGCGTGTGGTCTTCACCGCTCTCAACTCGAAACACACCGGCCTGGGAATCTTCATTGCGAATGCCGACGGAACCAATCCCAAGGAGCTCACTGCCGGCAAACTCGATTCGTTCCCGACCTGCACTCCCGACGGCAAGACCGTGCTTTACAGTGATGCCAACAACATTTTGCAGAAAACCTCGACCGAAGGCGGGGGCTCTCAGCAGGTCTCAGAGCTTCCCGTGTTCAGCCATGTCACCATCTCCCCCGATGGAAAGCTGGCTGCCTTTGTAACCTCACTGATCAATGAACCGAAAGAGAAAATAGCGCTTCTTTCCCTCGATTCCACGCAGCCTGCCCGTTTCCTGGAATTCGAGCGGCCTCGCGTGGAGTTTGCTTTCAGCTACTCCATCGGCACGATCCTCTTCGGCGCAGATGGCAAAGGGATCGTTTATCAAGTTCGAAACGGCGATACCGATAACCTCTGGTTGCAGCATCTGGATGGTTCTGCTGGAAAGCTGCTCACGGACTTCAAGTCGGAATTCATTCGCGATTTCGACTACTCCTTCGACGGAAAACAGCTCGCCATCATCCGTGGCCACCGGGAAGCGGACGTGGTGCTGATCCGTGACGCTGAAAAATGACTGGCCGGGAGGGGCCGAGCCGCTAAGACCTGCCTTGCTGCAGCCCAATACATTTCAGACCCCGTTTTCCACCGTGTGATCCTGATCACACTCGCTTGTGAGGACGCGGATTGACGCCTTTGGCGCGGGGAGAATATCCTTGAAGTTGAAATTGAAATTCATTTTCAAAATCGTTTTTAGCTCCCACAATTCATAGAGGTTTTGCTCGATGCTTCAGGCTTTCATCATCACCCTGCGCGAAGGCGTTGAGGCCGCCCTCATCGTCGGCATTACCCTGGCTTACCTGACCAAAATTGGGCGACCCGAGCTTCGCAAGACCGTCTATTCCGCCCTTATATCCGCTTTTCTGGGCAGCATTGGCGTTGCGATCGTCATCTCCCGCACCCACCTCAACGAAGACGTATTCGAAGGCTGGGTCATGCTGGTGGCCGCATTCTTTGTCGTCACGATGGTCATCTTCATGATGAAAACCGGCCGCAAGTTGAAGGGAGAAATCGAGGGTAAAGTTGGCTTGCTCGCCGGCAACGATGCCTGGTTCGGCCTGTTCGTTTTCATCTTCCTGATGGTCTTACGCGAGGGCGCAGAAACCGTCCTGATTCTCGCGGGCGTGTCGCTCAATTCGACCGAGCTGATGAGTTTTCTGGGGACGCTTCTCGGCCTGATTTCCGCCATCGCATTCGGTGTGATGTTCGTGAAAGGCAGTGTCCGCATCAACCTGCAGAAGTTCTTCAAGGTCACCACGGCTATTATGTTTCTGGTCGCCGCCCAGTTAGTTGTCTCAGGCCTGCACGAGCTTTCCGAAAGCGGATTCCTTCCCTCTTCCAAGCGCGAGATGGCCATCATTGGCCCAATCGTAAGCAATGACTGGTTCTTCTTCGTGACAATCTTTGCACTGGCCGCACTGATGGTGCTCTTCGAAGCCAAGCGCCGCGCGCCGCAAATCGCCCCCGATGCCTCGCCGGCTCAGCGCCGCAAGGCCGTGTGGACTGCCCGCCGCGAGCGGCTCTGGATGGGATCCGTCTACACCTTCTCGTTCCTATTCATCGCCATGGTCACGGCTGAGTTCGTCTATGCAAAGAGCACGAGTGGCATTTCTGCCGCAACCGAAGTCACGTTCACTAACGGCAAAATCAGCATTCCTTTGGCCCAGGTCTCCGATGGCGACCTGCACCGCTTCCAGTCAAAAGAGGGCGGCACTGAAATCCGTTTCTGGCTTTACAAAAAGCCTGACGGCAAAATCGCCACAGTCTTCGACGCTTGCCAGATTTGCGGAGCTGTCGGCTTTTATAAGAGCGGTAACGGGGTGATCTGCAAGAACTGCGCTGCTCCGATCAATCCACAATCGATTGGCACCGAAGGCGGCTGCAACCCGATTCCGCTAAAAGCCACTCGAACCGCCGACGCTATCATCATCGAGGAGGCCGACGTCGCGGCCGGCAGCAAAGCGTTCGGAGGACAGTAGCCGATGTTCATTCGGCTCGTCTACGAATCTTTCCGGCGGCAGAAACGGCGTAAGGTTCTGGCTGGCGCAGCGATCACCTTAGGTGTAACGGTCGCCACAGCTATGATTGCGGTCGCCACCGACATCGGCGACAAGATCAACCGCGAACTTCGCACTATCGGCGCCAACCTGGTTGTCACTCCGCAGGAAGACACGCTCGACGTCGAAATCGGCGGCATCAACCTGAAGCCTCCCACTGACGGAGCCTTCCTCAGTGAGGCCGATCTTCCGAAAATCAAAGGGATCTTCTGGCACAACAACATCACCGGATTCGCACCGATGCTGCCAGTCAGTGTTTCACTCGAGAATGGCGGAACGAAGCAGGATGTCACCCTGTTAGGAACCTATTTCGCGAAGCACATCGCTTATGGAAACGAAGATTTCGTTACAGGAGTGCGCAGCACTCATCCGTGGTGGAAAGTTGCCGGCTCATGGCCGGAAGATAGCTCGCAGGACGTGCTCGTCGGAGAAACTCTCGCAGCCCGCGCTGGCACAAAGACTAGCGCTACCCTGAACGTATCAGGACGTCCCCTCCATGTGGTCGGAATTCTCTCAACTGGGGGCGCGGAAGACAACGAGATTGTCGCCCCTCTGAGCCTCGCACAGGAAATCATCGGGAAGCCCGGAGCCGTCCGCCGCGTATATGTCAGCGCTCTGACAAAGCCGGAAGATGCCTTCGGCCGCCGCGATCCGAAAAGCATGTCGGGCGCAGTCTACGATCGCTGGTACTGCACGCCCTATCCCCAAGCGATTGCACTGCAACTGACCGAAGCCATGTCGCATTCGCATGCTGAGCAGATCCGCCAGGTGTCGCAAAACGAAGGCGCAGTGCTGACGCGGATTGAAGGACTGATCTTCCTGATCACGCTGGCAGCGTTGTTCGCTTCAGCTTTGGCAGTTTCGGCGGCAATGGCGACAGCCATCTTCGAACGCCGCGCCGAGGTCGGACTCATGAAAGCCCTCGGTGCCGGCAAGTTCGCAGTAGCTGCCGTGTTCTTCGCCGAAGCGGCTCTCCTGGCGCTGTTTGGAGGCGTGATTGGGTTTGGCGTTGGCAGCTTACTCGCCCATCAGATTGGCCATTCGATCTTCAACTCGCAGATTTCGATCTCACCTGTGCTTTTTCCGGTGATCCTTGCAATTGCCGTAATCGTGACCTTTGCCGGCAGTGCACTAGCGATTCGCCGCGCTGTGACACTCGATCCTGTTTTCGCCCTGCGAGGTGAGCTATGATCGCGCCAATGTCGCACCAGACACGCGATCTCACGGCCAGCCGCGCTAACGTCCCGCACACCTCCATGTTCGTTCGCATGCTGCTGCGCGCCGCAGTCTTGCGTCGCGGCCGCGCAGCATCAGCGCTTTTTGCGATGGTTGTTGCCGCTGCGGTTGCAACCGCAATGCTGAATCTATACGTCGATGTGCAGGCCAAACTGCAGCGCGAGTTCCGCAACTACGGAGCGAACATAATTCTGGTAGGCAAGAACGGCGCTTCCCTTCCGGTGGACTCGCTCTCGCAAGTGGATTCTGTGCTCGCTGGTCGCGGCATCGGTGCGCCATTCGGTTTGATCGTCGCGCGCACTACTGACGGACAACCGATCGTCGTCGCGGGAACAGACTTCAACCGCGTGAAGCAGTTGAACCGGTGGTGGTCCGTAAATAACTGGCCGTCCGTTTCGCAGCAAGCCCTCGTCGGGGTCCGAGCGCTTCCAATCGTTTCTCCCAAGGGCCAGCCGTTCGATCTCACTTTCCAGGGCAAGACAATTCACGTATCTCCGACCGGAACCGTTCAAACCGGTGCCGCCGAAGATAGCCGTATCTACGTCTCGCTCACTGATTTCGTTTCCTGGACGGGCGTGCAACCCTCTACCATCGAAGTAGCCGCTAGTGGCTCACCGGACGATGTGTCGAAGATGATGAATCAGCTCGCGCAATCGATTCCCGCTGCCGACGTCCGCCCGGTGCGCCAGATCATGGAAGGGGAAGCAAGAGTCCTGGGCAAAACTCGCGCAACACTGCTAGCCGCCGCTGCCCTAATTATCCTGACCGCAGCACTCTGCGTGCTCTCCACACTGATGGGCTGGGTCTTTGATCGGCGCCGCGACTTTGCCATCATGAAGGCGCTCGGAGCATCGGAAAAACTGCTGAACGGATTCTTCGCCGCCGAAGCTGCGGCTCTGGGCGCAACCGGTGCCGTCGTCGGATTCTTAGTGGGCATCGGCATCGCCGCATGGATCGGCCGAGCCAACTTTCATGCGCCCGTTGTACCGCGCTTCAGCGTATTGCCCGTCGTGCTGTTGGGCAGCATGATCGTAACCGTTTTATCATCGATTCTTCCAATCTCGCTCTTGCGCCGCGTGCAGCCTGCGGTCATCCTGAGGGGAGAGTGAAATGATTCAGATCAAGCACGTCACCAAGCTCTATCCCGCAAAGGAAGCGGGCAACGGATCGGCCAAAGAAAACGGGAACGGCGCGATTCATGCCCTCGACCACATCAGCCTGCACGTCACACCGGGCGAATGGCTATCGATCATGGGCCCCTCCGGCTCCGGCAAATCGACGCTCGTCAATCTCATCGGTTGCCTTGATCAGCCCACTTCCGGCGAAATCTGGCTAGACGGAGAAAATGTTGCGGGCATTTCCGCAAGTGAACTGAACCGCGTCCGCGCCGAAAAAATTGGATTCATCTTCCAGCAGTTCCACCTGATCCCATTCCTCACTGCGGTCGAGAACATCATGCTGGCGCAGTACTTCCACAGCATGACCGACGAAAAAGAAGCTGTGGACGCTTTGGCCCGCGTAGGCCTCGGCGATCGCGCGCATCACCTCCCCTCGCAACTCTCCGGTGGAGAGCAGCAGCGTGTTTGCATCGCTCGCGCTCTGATCAACGATCCGCGCATCATCCTGGCCGACGAACCCACTGGCAACCTCGACGCACAGAATGAAGAGATTGTCCTGCGCCTCCTGCGCGAGTTCCATCAGCAAGGACGCACGATTGTCATGGTCACGCACGATCCGGTCGTAGCGCGTCTCGCGGACCGCCGTATTGAACTGCATCACGGCAAGATTGCCTCGATGGAAACTTTCTCCATGGCCGACGAGGAGCAACTCGACGAAGTCCTCGAAGAGCTTTGGGTGCTCGAAGAACACGGGGAGATCGCGGAAGTCGAGCGCATGGAAGTCCACGGTGCGCTCCCGGTCAGCATGGCGATCGAGAAAATGATCGGCCTGGGACTGGTTGTTTCAGCGCCGCATCCGCCGGAAACGCACGATCATAAGCCCTTTGTGAATCCCTGCCACGATGCGCTGAAGCCAGTCTCAGCTTCGATCGGCGATGGAACCTTGGTAGTCCAGCTCACTCCGCGCGGACGCGAGAAGGCTGGTAACATCATCCGCCGTCATCGCCTTGCCGAGCGCTTATTCACTGACAGCCTTGCCATGGACAGCGAGACCGAGATCGAGGAGCAGGCCTGCAAGTTCGAGCACATCCTCTCGCCCGAAGCCACCGACAAGATCTGCGCGTTCCTGGGTCATCCAAGAACCTGCCCTCACGGTGCCCCGATTCCGATGGGTCCCTGCTGCCGGACTGCCGGATTGGTGGCTGCCCCGAGCCGTGAGACAGTTCGCTCCAAATAGCTCGAGCCCGTTGGTTTAATCACCTTCAGCGCGGCAGGACGCTGAGCGAAGCAGCAAATCAATGCCGTATGATGGGAATGAATGCCCACTCGTCGTCCCACCATCGGCGTCTTCGACTCCGGCTTTGGCGGACTAACCGTCCTTAAAGCGTTACTTGAGATCGTCCCGGCAGCCGATTATCTGTACTTCGGCGACACCGCCCGCCTCCCGTACGGCTCGAAATCAGTAGAAACCGTTGCGAAGTATGCCGTCGAGGCTGCGCACTATCTGGAATCTCACGGCGCGCAAATGTTGGTAATTGCCTGCAACACGGCGACGGCTCTTGCCCTGGATCGAATCACCTCGGCATCGCTCCTCCCAGTCATCGGCGTGGTCGAACCCGGAGCGCAGGCTGCCAGTGCCGCGACACGCAATCGCAAAGTGATTGTCGTCGGTACGGAAGCCACGGTGAGCAGCCATGCTTACCGCAAAGCGCTGGAAGCGCGCGGCCTTCACGCAAGAGAGAAAGCGTGCCCTCTGCTGGTGCCTCTCGTCGAAGAGGGATGGGTGGAACATCCGGTCACAGAACAGGTCGCCCACATCTATCTCGGCGAGGCCTTCGCTGACGAATTTCGCGACGCGGACACAATCGTGCTCGGCTGCACGCACTATCCTCTGCTGAAGCCTTTGCTCCAACGCGTCACGCCGGCTCACATAAACATCGTGGACTCAGCCGAATCCACTGCCTGTGAAGTAGCTACGCAATTCAAACAGCTCGTGCCTGCATCAGGAATTGAAGAGAGACGTTCCGCACCGCGTCTGAAGTTCTTTGCTACCGATTCAACGGAGAAATTTCAGCGCCTTGGCCAACGATTTCTCGGCCATCCCATCGAGAGTGTCGAGCACGTCGAACTGAAAGAATAACTCGTCTTACTCGTTGGCCTCGAGCCGAAAGACCGCTCCGGATAACACTACCGTACAGTCTTGTTCGCTGCTCTGCGTCACATGGATTGACCGCAAGATTCGGATAGCGCGGGTCGCCCTCTGACATTTACTGTGTCCTTCGGATGAGCCTTTCAATCCAATGAGTCAGTCCCGGCAAACTCGGAATCCATGCGTCCGCTCGAAAACGTTATCTGGCAAGCTTTAACGACCCGCCACACGCGCTTTGCGCAAAGCTTCGGCACAGCGCGCCGCTTCGTGCCTGAGGTCGGACCACTCGCTGCCTTCGAGCAGCATGGCGATGAGGGCTATGTTTCGCTTGCCGGTTTAGTCGACGGCGGCACTGTTGGTGTTTTCCTAGAGGAGCCTTACGCTCCGCGCCCGGGATGGGAATTCGTTGTCGGCGCTCCCCTGCTGCAGATGATTTGTGAAAACGGCGCCGCCAGCGCTCGGCCTTCAAACGGCCACCCAAAGATCGAAGTGCTCGGTGACAAGGATTCGCCCGAGATGCTCGAACTCACGGCACTAACCAAACCTGGCCCATTCAGCACGCGCACCCACGAACTTGGATATTACGTCGGCATTCGCGACGCTGGAAAGCTGGTAGCGATGGCTGGTGAGCGCCTCAAGGTTCCGGGACACACCGAGGTCAGCGCTGTCTGCACGCACCCTGACCACCTCGGAAAGGGATATGCGGCGACCTTGATGAACGAAGTCATGAGCGCGATTCGTGGACGGGGCGAGACAGCCTTCTTGCACGTTCGCGGCGACAACCCGCGTGCTATCGCTCTCTACGAGCGATTAGGTTTCCGCATCTCCTGGCGAGGCCACTTCGCGGTTCTGCGTAAAAGAAATAGGGACGCCGAGGCGTCCCAAGTAAGTCACTACTAACATCTCAGTACAAGTGGAAATCCACTTCCACAGCAATCTCAAACGGCACCGGATGCCCATCTTTCATGGCTGGTTCGAAGCGCCAGGTCTTCACCGCCTGAATCGCCTTTTCATCCAGACCCATGCCGAGGCTGCTTAGCACGCGAATGTTCGTCGGATGACCTTGCGCATCCACGATCACGCCCAGCGTGCATACGCCCTGGTACTTTGCCTTGCGTGCTTCCTCAGAGAATTCAGGCTCAGGTGAGTAAATTGCCCGCGGAGGAGTCGCGCCACTGCCCATGCGGAAAACCCCGCCACCAGTGCCTCCACCTTCGCCAGGACCAAACCCGCCGCCCTTGCCCGAACCTACGCCACCACCAGAACCACTGCCGATACCGCTGCCGGAACCGGTGCCATTCGATGGCAGTACTGCATGCGACATGGGATCGCCAAAGTTCGGCATGTTGTTAGCCAGGGCCAAATGCACCTGCGGAGGAATGAGCAGGGTCGGTTCGGCCGTCAATTTCGGATGCTCGTTGCGAACGACCACCACTGGCGGAGTAATCTGTTCCATCGAAAACTTCGGCAGCTTGCCCTTGCTCGCCTGCAGCACGTCTCTGTCACCACCGCCACCACCTCCGCCTGCTTGCGTCTTCGATGGCTTCAAAGGCGGCAGATCGCTCGGATCCACTAGCGCAACCGTCACTTTCTGTTGCGGAGCTACCGTCACAGCCTTCTTGAAGGCCACATAACTCAGCGCGATCAACCCTATGATGACGACGTGAAAAGTCGTCGATCCCAATACCCCATTCCGGCTGTTGTCGTAGAAGCCCCACAACGGCTTGACCGGCTCGGGCTTCGACTGCAGCACCAGCGGTGGAAGCTTCTTAGGAAAGAAAAATTCGTCGATCTCGCGGAAAAGGTGCTTGTACAGAGGCTCGGTGTACTGATTATCTGCAATTAGCAGGTTCAGCTCCGGCTCTTGGCCTGGGAGGTTCGTATTGATTGTCTGGGATCCCATATTACCGCTACGACTTCCTTGCTGCTCGGTGTGAATGATGACTTAAATACTCTGGAACCCGCTCCTTAGACAGATGAGCGCCACCAGCGACAAGTTGCTTCCGTTTCAACCAATTTCCGCACCGAGAGCTACCCCATAGCTTCTTCGCGGATTGGTTCGGCATGCTTTCTCCCTTAAATTGTACCCCGATCCGGCAAATTTCGTTAGTGCATTTCCCTGCTAAGGTAACCCTCCGAAACACATGCCCGTAGCGCCGACTGAAGCTTCGTTCGGGGACCTCCCAGTGGTGATGATCGTTCCTTGATGGTAACCCGTTTTCATCCTTCTGCCTCACGCTCCGCGGTGGTGGAGCGCTTCGTTAACCGCGTATTCTGCAAAAAAAGGGTACATATCAGTAAGGTAAACGTCCGGAGCATGCTGGCCGTGCTGAAAGTCGCTGGCTTCCCATATGGTGCGGAATAACGCGCTGCTCAAGTCGAAGAAGCACGAAACTCGCGGGAGGATCTCTTCAAGAGGTCTCCTGATTGACTTGGCAGTTTAAGCCGCGTGAGCTTCCCTCGCCACCAGCCTACAATTGAATTTCACAGCTATGGAGAGCCTTCTATAGCCACAGGTTCTTTCAGACCTCGTATTGTGCCGATCGTCCCGGTTCTGACTCCGACAGGAGCCCTGTCAGGAGTCATCATCTGTCCTGGCTAAAAGGTGGGATCAGCGGTGAACTCCTTCACCTTTGCAACTGCGTTCACTATAGCGGAGAGGAGATGAGGGCAAAGGCTCATAACGATTGAGACAGCTGGCGCCAGCGGCTAGTAGCTAGAAGCTCCTTCGCCCTATAATGAAAAGATTCATACATTTGGGAGACACCACCAGGTGCCGTTCGAACTCAAGAAGACGATCAATCTGCCTCAAACCGCCTTCCCCATGAAGGCCAATCTGCCTCAGAACGAACCAAAAATGCTCGAACGCTGGGAGCAAAGCGGCCTCTACGAGCGCATCCGCCAGGCGCGAAAAGGCGCGCCACGCTACATCCTGCACGACGGCCCTCCCTATACCAGTGGGCCGATCCACATGGGCACGGCGATGAATAAGTGCCTGAAGGATTTCATCGTGAAGTCGAAGACCATGGCGGGTTTCGACGCGCCCTACGTCCCCGGATGGGATTGTCACGGCCTGCCGATCGAAATCAAAGTCGACAAGGAATTAGGCGGCAAGAAACTGCAGATGGCGCCCTCGTCCGTGCGCGCCGCCTGCCGCAAATACGCGGAGAAATATCTCGACCTTCAGCGAACCCAGTTCAAGCGCATTGGCGTCTTCGGACGATTCGACCGTCCCTACGCGACCATGACTCCGCAGTACGAGTCGGTCGTGCTCTCGACATTCTTTTCCTTCTACCAGAATGGATTCGTCTACAAAGGCCTGCGCGCTGTCTACTGGTGCATGCACGACGAGACCGCGCTGGCCGAGGCCGAAGTTGAGTACGAGAACCACACCAGCCACACGGTATACGTGAAGTATCGTTTACTCGATGATCC
>DATJWZ010000246.1:0-2804 GCA_035500795.1 Candidatus Eiseniibacteriota bacterium
GCTGTGATTACCATGAACAATGGCATTGGCGAGCGCCTCGCGCACCGCCAGCCCGATCCCCTCGACGTCGCCCCAAAATGTGGTGCCTTCTATTACCCGCGTGATCTCTTCCACAGCGTCATCGAGAACTTTGGGGTCCGAGGGGATGACCCTATTGAAAAACACTGACAGCTTCTGGATGTGGTAGTCACCAATCAACGGCGATTGGCTTGGTTCGTTCGGTTGGATGGCATTAGTTGTCATGGTATTCCTCCGGCTCAAACAGCAACCAGTCGCTTTCTTGCGATCGCCCATCCAAGAGGCAAGCGAAGTTCCATATAGAAGCTGCAAGAAAAAGAGATATCGGGAGAAGACAACGTTTCTGTGTATCCACCTGAAAACCATGAGCGTTCGTGCACCGGCCAACAAATCTCGAATCGCCGCCAGAAGGACTCGTGACCGATTTCAGGCCCTGGTTCTGAGTTGATGATGCCAGATGAGCAGCATCTTGCCCGCTGGCGGGCACTGGGTCAGATCAAGGTTCGACTGTTTGATTTTTCGCCCCTTTCGGTCCGGAGACTGAATTCAGTCTTGTGACAGCTCCAAAACTCCGACCACGCATTATGGCGGGGCCGCGAGAAGCCACTCGGGGCCTCCCGCAGCGGGTTGTCAGGTGGGGAAATGGGGGGGGAAAACTAAGGTCCTTCAACGATGACGAGTAATTGACTTGGGAATTCCTGCCATTTCATGAAACGAAGCCATACTCGAAGCGGTGTTGATTCGAGGTCGGGAATAGTAAACGCCGTTGTTGGCAAGCTCGACGCGTTCAGAATAATCCTCAACTAACAGCTTCACGTAATCTACGCCTGGATCCGCTGCCTTTGAGGAGGGATAAGTGAAGCCGCTCGCAGATGTCGAGGCAGTAGAAGCCCCGGGGCAATAAACTGCGCTCCAATATGACCCAGCCACGGCAGCACTTCTTCGCCGCTGTTGTCGATGAAAGTCACCTCTGATCGACCACTAGCCGATGTCGATCCCCGCAGCGCAACACCTGACGCCTTACCTCCTCGGCACACTGAACCCTCAAGCGCCCCGTGATCTTTCGTTGCCCAGCCATCTTCCTCGTCAACTTCGATTCGGAACATGTGTCGCGCCCCTCTGCTCCGGGAGGTCTGAGTGCAACTACTGTGCCAATGGAAACCCACTAGGAATAGGAGCTTTAAACGTGTGCCGCGCTGCCAGTGCCCAAATGCAATCTCGGCACTGCTCAAATATGGGCACGTCATGTGGAGGCGTTCTTGCGATCGCAAGGGGTTTTCAGAATCTTAAGTGTATTGTTTGAAATACAATCAATATTGGCAATGCGCTTGCCATATCCATCGCGTAAAGCAGTGAGGTGCGAAATGAAAGAAACAATCATCATCACCAGCCTGAAAGGCAAGACCAGACAGGAAATCCAAAGGCAGTATGAGGCCCTTGGCTACGTGGTCATATTCGAATTGCATAGAGGCTAAGATGTATCGGGACACTAAAGAGCGAGTTGAGTCGGCCGACATTCCGGTTGCGCCGCTGGAGCCATTCGAGGATTCGGGCTTGAAGGCGCAACCCGAAGCTACACAAAAGATACGGCGGGGAGCAGAATGGTCGACAGTACTCCTGGATGCTGTATCGATGACAGGGTGGAGGAATAGGTCATGCGACAACATTTAGACTATCTACTTTGGTTCATTCAATGCGTTATGGTCAACGTGGCCCCGATCTTCAGACACCGGCGAAGTCTTCGACCTCAAACCGACAAGGCTTTTTGGGAATAATGTCTGTCACATTTGTTCAGATTCTATCCCGATCACTTTCGGGAAAAATGTTAAGAAAGCGGCGTTTTCAGCGTTAACCTATTGCAGAAGCTAGACTTACTGAATTGGGTTCGACCCCCTCGAAAAGTTTGAAATCGGGCGTGTTCTTGAGGCCCTAAGCTTATGTTGCTATGGGATTTATAGGCCAATGGGTTCGTTCTCGTCCTCATCCTCATTACCGGGTTATCTCCGGAACCCGGAAATCGCGAACCCAACCTACCTCGCTCGGCCTCCCGATTATCCTGACACGCCGTAGTGAGCTAGGGCGTGGCCGAATTGTTGGTTGTTCTAGAGGTCTTAGCCTAAACCGCTGTGCATCAGTAAGATGACGGGTTACAAATAGTAACGCGTTTAGAATAAACAACATGACAGGATTGTTAAAAATTCGCGTTGATAATAAAGGAGTCTTAGGCTTCGATCGTATGTTTTTTGATCGACGTCGAGCCTTCCTTCGTTGAACCTCGGCCTCAATATATCCTGTGGGGACCAGTGGAAGGCCAGCAACGCTTCAATCCTAGGGTGCGTACGTTGCTCGTGGGTCATGAGGCGATCAGTCGTCTGTAGAACCTCGCCGACCGGCGCCGTCATGATTACCTGCCAAAACAGCTTCTTGGTCTTTGACCGGCCACCCCCGCGGAGCCTATTCAGACTCGAGCGGCGCTTGCCCGCGTCTGTTCGCGGGCCCGTGGACTTGAGGGCGCTGCGGCGATTTGCCATCAGCCGCACCGCCGTGACCGTATGTGAGAGACGAATGGACATATCGCAAACCAAATTGCGATGTTACGATATCAATACCACATCATTACTTATTTGTCAACAGAAGAATTCGGATCGACGCCTGAGCGGCGGTCTGCCCGAGAGACCGCGCGCCCTGCCCGTTCGGCGCAACGCTACGATTAGCAAGCATTGTCGGACTGTCCCTGATGTCGTCCAATTTTTACGAGCAGGGGGTAGTACAATGTGAATGGTCTT
>DATJWZ010000247.1:0-5913 GCA_035500795.1 Candidatus Eiseniibacteriota bacterium
ATGCATGGGGGTGTTCCAATTTTGTTACGGGAGCTTCGGGCACCTCACCGACGCTCACGCCATACTTCCAATCCGGCGGGCAGATTGCTATGTCGCGAGCGCAATCCCCGGTAGATTCAGGAAGCCCATGGATCAGTGCACACGCGACACGCGCTGAGCCCCGCCAAATTTATCTTTCAAATTCGCGGACCTGGATCTAGCGTCGGCCAGCTTCAATCTCGTCAACGACTCTGGAAAAGTGGTATACCTTTCGCAAGCCTTCGAGGAGAGCGCGACTATCCACAGCAACCGCCCGATTCTGCGCCGCATCGTAGCCGTAATCTCCGCCCAACGAAAAGATGTTTCCGTCAAAAATTAAGCCTACGACATTCGCATCCTTGTCGATGAGCGGACTGCCGGAGTTGCCTCCGATGATGTCGTTCGTTGTACTCAGGTTCATCGGCGTGGAGAGATTGAGGGAGCTCTTAGCCTGCAACCAACTCTCCGGCAATTTGTACGGCGGTGCGCCGGTTGCTCTCTGAAACAAGCCTTGAATCGTCGTGTAGGGCTCGACAAACTTGCCCTCACCATTGTCGAAGCCCTTCACGGTTCCGTAACTCAGTCGCAGGGTGAAGGTCGCATCGGGATCGACGCTCGTTCCGTAAACCGCGAAGCGAGCTTTTGCAATGCGTTCGGCCGCGGCGCGCGTCGGCGCTTCCACCCGCGCATCGTATTCTTTCCGTTCAGCACTAAGATCCCCATCAATAGATTTTGCGAAGCGAATCAATGGATCGTTGGATGCTTCGATAGCACTCTGTCCACCGTTATACAGGTCCTCGCGAACTTTAGGGTCTTCGAGCCTGGTGCCGCTCACGAGCCGCTGCGCCAATTCCTCAGGCGACTCGTCGCCCAGCATCTTCCGGACAAAGGGATCATCGGTACCCAGCTCCCGCCGAATATGAGAAAAAAGAAAAGCAAGGTCAAGTTCTTCGATCTCTTTGGAGATTGGGACCGGAGCCGACAATTCCTGCTGCACGTGAACGAGAGACTGGTCAGTAAACTCGGGTAAACGCTGCGAATTCGGCTTGACCCGTTCCGAGGCTGCCCGCACCAGCGTCACCGCATAGCCCAGCAGGCCCGAGCGAAAAGACCGGCTTCCTAAGGCTGCATGTCGCGAAAAGAGCTGTTTTCGTACCTGCTGAATGTTCGCAATGTCATCCCACGCCGAAACGTCGGCAGCCAATTTCGGATCCGATGCGGCCGAGGCACGCAACTTCTGCTCCTCCTGCGCCTTGATGCCCCAGAAATGAGGATCAAGAAGCGCCTCCTCTCGGCCAAACAACGCCTTAAACGTGTTTTCGATGAAGAATAAGTCTTCCTTTCCCTCGCGTGCTTGTTCGGGACCGCGCGTGACGAACTCCTCCAACTCACCTCGATATTCGGCGATTTCCGGCATGCGATTTGGATAGAGGGTATCGCGCTCGAATTGCAGTTGGGCCATCGTTAGCTGGCGGCTTGTGCCACCGGGATTTCCCGATACGAACACCAGTTCGCCGTCCTTCGAACCGTTGGAGCTCCATTTCAGATAATCGGGACTGGCGGCGGGTTTGCCTCCCTCGTACGCGCGGAGAAGGCCGATGTCGAAATCGAATCTGGGGAAGTTGAAGTTATCGGGGTCGCCGCCGAACTGCGCCACAGCGTACTCCGGAGCGAACACCAGCCGCACATCGGTGTATCGCTTGTAGCGGTACAAGTCGTAGATGCCGCCATGGTAAAGCGATACGGTGTCGCAGCGGACGCCCGGGTCTGAACCGCAGCTCTGTTGCAGTTCTGCTTCCTTGGCGTGCAGCGCCTTATTGGCTGCGTCACCCGTCTTGCCAGCGGTCGCGCCCTGGACATCGGCCGTCACATCCCGGATCTCGACCAGTTGATCGAGTTCGAATGCGGGACACTTCCGCTCCTCTGCGTCGGTTTTCGCAATGAACCCGGACTCGACCAGGTTCTCCTTCGCCGTGGAAAGCTGTTCCACACACTCCACCACACAGTGATGATTCGTCATCACCAGCCCCGTAGGAGAAATGAAGGAGGCCGAGCATCCCCCTGCGATGCGCAAAGATGACAATCGCACATGATCAAGCCAAGCCTGCGAGGGCGTGAAGCCGTATTTCGCCCCGACTTTTTGTGAGGGAAAATTGTTGAAGGTCCACATGCCCTCGTCCGCATACATAGACGGGGCGATGAAACAGATGAACAGCAAGCCTGCGAGTTGGATGGTGCGCTTCGAATGAGTTTTTGTCATGGGTGCATTCTCTTTGCAATCAGATTCAGGTGGATAGCCATGCTGAGCAGCGTGCGGTAGGCGCGAGGCGAGGATGATCGGCCAGTTCAAGGTGGCAAGATAACAAAACAGAGAATTATCACCGGATCGACGTAGCGTCCGCGGAACCGATAATGGACCGTCCTGACATTGACATCTTAATCCTTATTGATCGAGCCGTGCCCGGCTAGCACGTCGCTTTCAACTCACCGGAGTTTCACCGGATTTCCATGCTTCTCTACGACATATTCGGGGGGTTCATGCCAGTTTCCCAGTACTGCGCTTCGATACTCCCTCCCTGGCCACCAAAACCTCGACAGTCAATTGTTTGCCTCCTGTGTTAAGCCGTAACATCCATCGAGATTTTTAAAGATCGACGATCTTCGATATTCATAATCCACTGGGTTTGCAACAGTTACCGATTAGTGGAAAACCGAAACCTCTATATTCCAGTGGTCCTGGGCACGGCCCGAATGGGTTGTATGAGCGCACATGCGGCACGAGGAGTTGCCGACGAACTGCGCAAGCGTCCAGCAATTGATACTAATCTCATCGATATCGCGAAGCTTTTGCCTGCCCACAAACGATGCTGGAGAGGCGATCAAACAAGCTGAATTCTCAGCAGACATGGACAGAGCAGACGCCCTAGTTCTTGTCTCTCCGGAATATAACCATGGTTACTCCGGCCTCTTGAAACACGTTGGATAGTTGGTTGCTCACCTCTTACCAGGAGACTTTCTCTTCCGCAAGCAATTGCAGAACTTCCCGTTGTCTCTCGGTCAGCCGATTTGCCTCGTCTCTGATCTCCTTCTGCTCCCAATGCAAATAGTTGACCTTCTGTTTCAGAGTCGGTGATAGATAAGTCTTGCCCCGCAATACCTCGCGAACAGCGAGCACCATTTCAGACGCGGCAAGTTTTCAGCAAGTACCCGGAGGCTCCCCGCTGAAAAGCCTCCACTGCCAGTTCAGGATCGGTATTCATGGTGAGGTATACCAGTTTGACCGCATGCAGAGCTTCCTTCACTTGTTTTCCGGCATCGAGTCCATTAAGGAAAGGCATAGCAATGTCCAATACGATCACGTCCGGCTTTAGCTCCGCGGCAGCGCGGAGCAGGGCGTGTCCGTCGCTGACGTTTCCGATCACATCAAATTGAGGTTCCAGAAGTGTCTTGCAGAGTTCTGCCGCGAGATTGTGGTCGTCAGCAATCAGGATACGAGCGCGATTGGATAGCATGTTGTGTTCCTAGAGAAGTACGAATATCGTTGGTCGAGCCGACGCCGTCTGGGATTTCGATCACAGACGCCTTCGGTTCGAATCGTTTTATTATCCTATAGGCCTTTTCGTATCAGTCCCCAGCCAGAATCGCTGATTTATCCATGCGCCCGCGCAACGACATGAGATGCGGAGCATGGGATTCTGAAACGGCATCAGCAACTAGGCTCTCAGAGTCGGGTTTGGATGTGTGTTGAGGGGGCGAAAGTGGAAATATCATCAAGCCGGGTTCTTGTGGTCGAGGACTCAGAACCTTTTCTGAAATTCATTTGTTCGGCACTTGGGAAAAGACCAGAATTGCAGATCGTTGGCGAGGTCACAGACGGACTACAAGCGGTTCAAAAAGCGGAAGAACTGCAACCAGACTTAGTGGTGCTCGACATTGGGCTTCCGTCGCTGAATGGTATCGAGGTCGCTCGGCGAGTTCGCAAGGTTTCCCCAAAGTCCAAAATCCTCTTCGTGAGCCAAGAATCTTGTGCCGATGTGGTACAGGAAGCCCTCGGCACAGGAGCACACGGCTACATCGTCAAGACTGATGCCGGGAGGGAGCTATTGAAGGCTGTGGACTCCGTTCTTCGGGGCGAGCAGTTTGTCGGCAGGAGATTCTCTGGGCATAATTTCGTCGGAACTGCAGACGCTAGAGCGTCCCAAGAGTTCCGAGCCAATGGTACCTTTGCACCGCTCCAGCAAAATATAGAAAACACCCACCGCCACGAGGTTCGGTTCTATTCTGACGATAAGTATTTTCTTGATAGTTTTACACAGTTCATCGGGGCTTCGCTCAATGCAGGAAAAGCGGTGATTGTTGTCGCCACCGAGCCACACCGTGACAGCCTTCTCCTAAGACTGCAGGCACATGGCTTGGATATAGGTGCCGCCATTGAGCAGGGGAGGTACGTCTCGTTAGATGCCGCCGAGATCCTCGCGACCTTCATGGTGAACGATCTGCCTGATCCGTGGAAATTCTTGAAAGTCACAGGCGATCTCATTGCAGGAGCCGCCGATGCTGCGAAAGGAGATCCTCGCCATGTTGTAGCTTGCGGGGAATGTGCACCTCTCCTTTGGGCACGAGGTAATGCAGAGGCGGCGATTCGACTGGAACACCTCTGGGACGATATAGCCAAATCACACAATATCCGTGTTCTCTGCGGTTACCCATTGGGTAGCTTTCAGAGTGGGGTGGGCAGC
Source organism: Candidatus Eiseniibacteriota bacterium (assembly GCA_035500795.1). GTDB lineage: Bacteria > Acidobacteriota > Terriglobia > Terriglobales > Acidobacteriaceae > Sulfotelmatobacter. Next base: position 4,758 of record DATJWZ010000247.1, read on the forward strand.
CACATATTCGGAAAAATCTGTGCAGCGCATTCAGCTGTCCATTCCCGGTGACGGCTTTCACGTTCATCCAGCGGCACGTTGAGAACTGTCCTTTGACCCAAGCGGCACACGCACGTGAATCGTGGTTCCACCCATCGGCTTCGATTCAATGGAAATGGTTCCATTCACTAGCCTGACCCGCTCCTGCATGCTCGTGAGACCCAACCCTCTACCTTGCTGTGCTACCCCAATGTCAAACCCTTTGCCGAAATGCCGTATCTAGGCACTCCAATATCTGGGATTGGCTGGATGAGCGACATTATCGCTTCCATCTGTACATCACCCGAAGTATGGAATCAGCGTGGCACACGTTCCATTTCACCTCGACCTATCGTGCGGTACTTCGGAACGAACTGCGCGACATTCTGGAACAGGCAGGATTCACAAATGTGCGATGGCTGTTGCCTTCTGAAAGCCATTTTTATCAACCAATCTTTGTTGCGAACCGCAACTGTTGAAGACAGGCGTGGGTGTTGAAAAAGTCACTGAGATTAGCAGGTGAGATTTAGCGGAAGCATGTTAGAACCTCGAGATGTTCTGCTGGATTTAGATGGTCGGAGGCCTGCTGATCATGATGGGGCATCCCCCCGCTCAGAAGCGTTGTCCTACTACTTCCGCCTGGAAGACCAGATCCCGGAAAACCATCTGCTGCGGCTGATCGACAAGCACATCAGTTTCGAGTTTGTGCGGCAGCAACTGAAGGACAGCTACAGCGAGACCGGACGGCCTTCAATTGATCCTGAGTTGCTGCTGCGCATTCTGTTGATTGGCTATCTGTACGGCATCACCAGCGAGCGCAGGCTGGTGGAAGAACTGCGCATGCATTTGGCCTGGCGGTGGTTCACGGGTCTGGGCTTCGAGCAGGAGATTCCGCATCACTCCACGTTCTCAAAAAACCGAAGGATTCTTAGCGGTTGACGAGCAACCCTTACCTAATCTCTTACAAGGAAAGCTCCTCGACTGTGGCCCGGCATCTCCGGCGTCCTCACGGCCAAGGTTAGGATCTGCTAAGAAGCCGAGCGGTGCTGGACAGCTTCTCGAAGTCCGCGACTCCACTGCCGGCGTAAACTTGTCCGAATCGCTCCGGGCCGTCAATCAAGCCGTACCTCTCATCGAA
>DATJWZ010000248.1:0-23736 GCA_035500795.1 Candidatus Eiseniibacteriota bacterium
AGTGCCGACGAGCTTTCTACGCGTCTTCGCTCCTCTGATCCCCCGATTGTGGCCCGCGTCGAACAAGGGCGAGTTCTGCTGGACTTGCGAACCGTTTTCCCAGAGCAGGACCGCCAGATCGCCTCCGCACTCCAACGCATCCCATAACTCGGCATTCGCATCCAAACACAACTTGGCAACTCTCTACACAATCGGACACTCGACTCGTTCCATCGACGAATTGATCGAGGCTCTGCACGCCCATGAGATCAGGACCCTCGTAGATATTCGCGCCTTTCCCATGTCTCGCCGCCTGCCCCAGTTCAACCGTGAGTCACTCCTGCAAGCGCTTCCAGCTGCGGGAATCGAGTACGTATGGATGAAATCCTTAGGAGGCTATCGAAAAAAGATCCTCGAAGAATCCCCGAATATCGCTCTGCGCAACGGCAGCTTCCGGAATTACGCCGACTATATGCTCACGTCAGAGTTCGAACGAGCGATGGCCGAATTGATCAAGCTGGCCGACGAGAATCGAACGGTTTATATGTGCGCGGAACGCGTCTACTTTCATTGCCACCGCATGCTGGTCTCGGACTGGCTGGTCGCCCACGGTCACGAGGTGCTGCACATTGACGGGACGGGCCCGGTCAGGCCGCACAAGCTTACCAACGAGGCGCGAATCATTGATGGGCGTCTGCTCTATCGGGCGATCGCTTGCTGTAAGATTCTGTTCATGATCGTTGGAATGGGAATTGACATCGCGGAAGTTGATCGCATCGCTCACTCCATTGAGCGTTTCGGAGCCCGTTTCCTGCAACGCGTGTTCACCGAGAATGAGATTCGATACTGCGATTCCAAAGCGAATCGTGCTGAGCGTTATGCTGGCCGCTTCGCCGCAAAAGAAGCGGCCATGAAGGCGCTCGGCACCGGATGGAATTTTGGTGTGCGCTGGCGCGATTGCGAGGTTTCGCGTATGCCAACTGGACGTCCGACCATGCGTTTTCACGGCAAAGCCGGAGAATTCGCCGCAAAACTCGGCGCCACGAACATATCCTTATCGATTTCTCACACGGCAGACCAGGCAATTGCTCAAGTCATCCTGGAGAGCTGATTCCAAGGCAGAAATTGCGAGCTCTCTTCTGCGCTCTGCACCTTTCCCATCTGTTAGACTGTCGCCTTCATTGACATCATGCCCGAGACTTCTCCGCGTAGTACTGTCGCACGAACCAGAACTGAAATCTCCGAAAGAACGCTGCTAGCGGGAATCGCCCTTACAAGCTTTGCGGCGCTGCTCCTCGAATTGTCATTGACGCGCCTGTTCTCAGTTGTCCTCTTCTATCACTTTGCATTTCTCGCAATCTCGATCGCGTTGCTCGGTCTGGGTGCGGGCGGGGTTTTCGCATATCTCTTTAAAGAGCGTCTTTCGAAGTTCGCGACTCGAACCTTCGCTGCGCGCTTATGCATGGCGAATTCGGCAGTGATAGTTTGCGTGCTCGAAATTGTCTTGCACGTTCCCGTCTCGCTTGATGTCTCCGGAAGAAACTTTCTCCATTTGACCGCCCTGTATCTTGCCGCTGCCGTCCCTTTCTTTTTGACGGGACTGCTTTTCTCTGTGGTCTTCGCGCGGGAGTCAAACCGCATCCCGCGGCTTTATGGCGCCGACCTTTGTGGTGGTGCGATGGCCTGTCTGGCGGTGGTGCCCCTGCTGAATTGGCTGGGTGGCCCGAATGCGATTCTCTTCGCCGGGATCGCTCTCGCGGTAGCCGCCTTTGTCTGGTCAGACACTCCCGCCAATCGTCGAAACGCCGCTCTTCTTGCCTTGGTATTGGTCGTTCTGACCACCGCGAACCATTCTGGGCGCCTGATCGATATCGTCTACGCCAAAGGCATGTTTCGCAATCCAGCATGGGTTGAGTTTGCGCGCTGGAATGCACTGTCGCGAGTCGAAGTCGATCGTCAAGGACAAGCGAAAGCGATCGTGATCGATGCCGACGCGTCCACCTACATCATGAACGCAGAGGTATCGCGCTGGCACCAGACCGAATGGGAAAGAGACCTGATGTCGGCGCCACCTGCTCTCGCAAACGTACTACGCCCACATGGGGACTTCGCAATCATCGGCCCGGGCGGCGGCGTGGACGTGCTTCGAGCGGTTGCGAATGGAAGCCCCAGCGTCACTGGTATTGAAATTAATCCCATCATCGCCACGACCATCATGCGTGGCCGCTACGCCGATTACGCCCAACACCTCTACGAGCGGCCGGAAGTTCACATTCACGTGACTGACGGCCGATCCTATCTGCGCGCGGCGCAGCAACAGTTTGATGTTGTCCAGATGACACTGGTCGATACATGGGCGTCGACCGCCGCTGGCGCCTTCGCGCTAAGCGAGAATAATCTCTACACCGTCGAAGCGTTTCGCGAGTATTTCGATCATCTGAAGCCCGATGGAATGATCGCCATCACGCGATGGGAATTCCAGCATCCTCGCGAGGCTCTGCGCGTCGTTTCGGTCGCGATGGAAGCCCTTCATCAGCAAGGAGTGGCAAATCCAGCCCACCACTTTATCGTTGCGTCTTTAGGCTCACTCGATGAAGACGGTATTCCAGTCGTCGTGCTCGCGAAGAAAACGCCCTTCACGGACGACGAAGAAAATGCCGTTGAGGAGCACTGCCAACGTTATTCCGATCTCGATCCTATTTATGTCCCCTCCGAGCCTGGACACAATCCCTTCGCTGACCTCATCGCGAGCAATGACCCTTACGCTTACGCGCGCAGCTATGCATACAACGTCGCTCCCGTGAACGACAATGCCCCATTCTTCTTTTTCACGCTGAAGGCACCTCAGATTCTGGCTGAGATTGGCCTGCATCACGGCATCGATTGGAAGGTGAATCTCGGTGTCCTCGTTTTGCTGCTTGTGCTCGTCATCTCAGCCGTCGCCGTAATGGTGTTTCTGGTATTGCCACTGCTGTTGAGGCGGGGAACGAACCGCCAGTCTCCCACTCCTCTTTTTTATTTCGTTGCCGTGGGACTCGGGTACATTCTGGTTGAGATTGCTTTCATTCAGCGTTTCGTACTGTTTCTGGGGCATCCAACTTACGCGCTGACGGTGGTGATTTTTTTGCTGATGGTCTCGAGCGGAGCGGGAAGCCTGGCATCTAGGCGCTGGCTGGTTCGCGCCGACAAGGGGTGGGTACCGCTCCTGATCGTTGTTGTCGTGCTTGCTTCATATGTGGTCTTGTTGCCAGGTCGTCTAGCTGCGTTGGTTGGGATGAGCTTCGAATCGCGGCTGGTCGTGAGCGGGCTGCTGCTGATCCCGCTGGGCTTCGTAATGGGCATGCCATTTCCGACGGGTTTGCGCGCCCTCGCGGCGTCTCGGGATACTCAGTCGCGGGTCACCCAAGACGACGCCGATAACGCCGTCGAATGGGCCTGGGCCATGAATGCCGCGGCCAGTGTCCTAGGATCGGTTCTGGCGATGGTCTTAGCCATCCAGTTCGGGCTAACCGTGACCCTGGCCTGCGGTGCAGCGGCATATCTGATCGCGCTCGCGACTCTGCCTGCGGTGCATCGGAAGGCAATCTAGATCGGCGAAAACTTTTGTTATCATTCTGCGATGGGCGTGCAACGAGCAGCGTCGTCCCTTTTGAAAGCTTGCCAGCATCCTACGGATCCAAATCCGACTGGCATCATGAGGGAATCATTTGCCTAGCCAGAAGCAGCTCAAATGGTCGCAACTGCGCGTTGGGATCACTGTCATCGTTGCCAGCTTGACGCTCGGATTTCTCCTCTTCCTCATGTCGGGCACCGCGGGACTTTTTACTCCGCGCATCACGGTCAAGTGCTATTTCGATAACGCTGAGGGCCTGCGAACCGGCGCTCCTGTACGCCTTGCCGGCGTGGATGTTGGAAACGTGACTCACATCGCTATTGTTCGTGGCAAGCCTCTCACTCCTGTCGAAATCACAATGAAGTTGAGCACGAAGTTTGACTACGGCATGCGCCGCGATTCCATGATTTCTCTTGAGACCGCGGGCGTGCTCGGCGAAACGTATCTAGACATCGACAGTTCACAGGCCGTAGGCGGGCCGGTGCAAGACGGAGATACTCTGCCGACCCAGGTGCATCCTGACTTCAACCAGGTGGTTCGGGCCAGCCAGAGCACTCTACAAAACATGGACGCGCTGTTGAAACGTGCGGACCGCATTCTGGCGTTTGCAGAAAGCGGCAAAGGCTCCCTCGGCAAATTAATTTACGACCCAACGCTGTACAACCGGTTCTCCCTTACAGTGGCGGACTTCCAGAAAATCGTTGAACAAGTGGGCAACGGCGAAGGAAGCCTGGGACGCCTCATTAGCCGCAATGATGCTTATGACAAGTTCATCGCGACGCTCGACAAAATGAATGGTGTCATCGACGACATGCAGCAGGGAAAGGGAACCGCCGGCAAGTTCTTGAAAGATCCCGCGCTCTATAACAATGCCAACGACACGATCACAAACCTGAAGAAAATTACCGACGACATCAATGCGGGAAAGGGAACAATCGGTAAGTTATCGAAGGACGACGAACTCGCCAAAAAGCTCGATACGACGATCACCAAACTTTCCGAGTTAACGACTCAACTCGAGGCTGGCCAAGGCACCGCAGGCAAACTTATCACAGACGAAACGCTCTACAACAACACCAATCAGGCGATGATCGAAACACAGGAGCTCTTGAAGGCCATTCGCCAAAATCCAAAGAAATATCTCAGTATCAAGCTACACATCTTCTAATCAGTGCTCGCCGATGCCGAACACCGATCCCACCAGCAATATCACCAGCACTCCCAGCGATACATAGCCGTATTTGTAATCTTTTTCCCGGAAGAAGAGAAAGCACGCTACAGCGACGCGAACGACTGGTGTTGCCAGCATCAACAATACACCTGCCCGCTCGATCTCGAGCGGGATGCGCCCCTTCATAAACAATCCGTCAATCAGGCCGGCGAGCATGATGAAGAAGCAGCCGAACGCTCCGAATCGAAGTACCAGCGCAACGATTCGATCGAATGCCGGTTCGCGCAGCTGGTTCATAAGACCTCCTCCAGGAGGTGAACTCCCAGGTGCGCGGCCAGATACAACATGACTGCTACAAGTAGATAAACAACAATTTTGGTATGGACCCTTGGAGCCAGGCGGGCTCCAAGTAGCGATCCCAGAAATACCCCGACAGCGAGCGGCGCGGCGATGTCAACCTGTATGTCTCCGCGCCGGTAGTAGACAATAGCACTGGCCGCTGCTGTCACACCGATCATGAAATTCGAGGTCGCCGTGGCTACCATCAGCGGCACATTCATGAAAATGAACATCACCGGGACTTTGATCGGCCCGCCGCCGATGCCCAGCAGTCCCGAAAGAGCCCCTGCCACCAGCGAAGCGCTCAATCCGAGCGGGTAGCGCTGCGGTTCATAAGCAGGAATCTCGCCGCTGGGACTCATCATCGCTGAGGAATCTTCGTCAGACTTCAGCTTTCCCCCGCTTCTCAGAATCGTGAACGAGCTGTAGACCAGAAAAGCGACGAATAGCCCTTCCAGGACACTTCGATTGAAGTACCCGACAAGGTATGCCATCACCGCCGCACCCAGCGATGTAGCCAATTCAAGCGTCATGCCCAGCCGAATGTCAGTAGTGTGGCGCTGTAGATGAACCGAAGAACTGGCCGCCGACGTCGTGATAACCGCAACCAGGCTCGTACCGATCGCCTGCCGTATCGGCACGCCGAAATGCAAGGCAAGGATGGGAGTGAGTAACACCCCGCCCCCAATACCGGTCAGTGCTCCCAGCAATCCCGCACAAAAACCAAAGATCACAAGAAGCACCGTTACCATGACCGGCGCCTCCGAATGACAACTTCTTCGATGGAGATACTAAGTGAGTGAATCGTGATCTGGGGAGCAACAACCTGGGCGGGCAACCCCGTCCGCCGCAAGGCTAAATCACCGCCCTTGGCAGCGCAGCAGCATCGGCATGCTCGTGTGCGTGATAACTCGAGCGCACCATCGGCCCGGATTCCACATGCCGGAAGCCGAACCGAAGTGCTTCGTTTCGCAAATAAACGAATTCTTCGGGTGTGTAGAATCTCGCAATCGGCAAGTGATCCTTTGAAGGACGCAGATATTGGCCGACTGTAAGGATGTCAACGCCCCGTGTCCCGAGATCATGGAACACTTCGATCAGTTCTTCGCTCGATTCTCCCAGCCCGACCATCAGACCCGACTTTGTAACCATTCCCGGGGAGATTTTCTTTGCGTTTTCGAGAAGGGCGAGTGAGCGTTCGTATCGCGCTCCAGACCTTACCGCCCGATACAGCCGCGGAACAGTTTCTGTATTGTGATTCAAAACATCCGGTTTGGCTTCAAGCACAATGCGCAGCGATTCTTCCAGGCCCTGGAAGTCGGGAATCAGCACCTCGATACGGCAATCCGGTGTAAGTTCGCGAATCTCGCGGATCGTTTCGGCAAAAACCCCGGCGCTCCCAATATTGTCATCGTCTCGATTCACGCTGGTGACAACAGCATGCTTCAGGCCCAGCGTAGCAACGGCCTCAGCCACACGGCGCGGTTCATTCCAGTCAATCGGCTCAGGACGCCCCTTCGGAACGGCGCAGAATCCGCAGCGGCGCGTGCAGATATCTCCCAGCAACATGAACGTCGCGGTCTTGTGGTTCCAGCACTCCCCAATGTTGGGGCATTGTGCAGATTCGCAAACGGTGTGCAGAGACAATCCGCGCGCAAGTTTCTTCAGATCGTGGAAGTTATCACCCACCGGAGCCTTCGCCCGCAGCCAGGCAGGCTTCGGCACCCGCACCGGAGGCGACACCTCAATCTGAATCAGATGGGAGGAACTACTCATCTTTCCAATATTATCAGGTGGCTCCCGATGCGGCGAAAAGCCAACCCGGCTGCGGCCCTGAACCAGGATCGACGGTTTTGCGGTGAGTCATCAACCGCTATCGAACGGCTTCCGCCTTCGCCAGAACTGCAGTCGCCTGAGACGACATGGAATCGTAGTATCCGACAAAGCGCTGCGGTTCCACAGCTTTGTAGGACCCAAGATTGTGAGCCCACCGAAAACCGATGGGCTGATATAAAAGCTCAACCTCAATGCGGAACGGACCTTCTTCGGTCACAGGTATGGAGTACCGCACCGCGTCTTCACCGGCAGCGAAGCTCGGATCGTCGGCAGCATCGCCAATGACGGCAATATCTTTCTCAGCCGTTTGCTTGTCGAATCCAGTCGGCAGGATCCGATTGTCTTTCAGGTACTGAGTTGCCGCGATCAGGCCGGTGGTGACGCGCCCCGCAGGATCTCCCAGGATTGACTCGAAAATCTGAACCTGATCACCCGACGTAATCTCCCGGTAATGCGGCTCGTAGCGCAGCGGATCCGCATCGTTATCATTGCCGGCGATCGATCCGTCAGGATTGAGTTTTCCGGATTCGAATACAACGGTTCCGTCCCGATCACGCACCGTAACATGCAACCATGTACGGCGTGATGGATATGCCGTCGGCAACTTATGCCCTGTAAGGTTGTGAACCGAAACCTCCATCCGCAGACCGGATGCGTCCAACTCCACATCGTGTATATCCACCCGTGCCGACTCAGATTGCAGAAACGCCAACGTGCCGTCGGCCGCAGCCGTCAATTCTTGCGGAAGGGCCTCCACCTGCAGTTCGCCACGGTACCGATTGAGCATGCCTTGCAGCAGGAAGTTTCCTCCCACAAACACATGCTGATGCATCCCATTCCTCGGCACCCCAAGCACGGAACTGATATTCACAGCTTCGTTGACTTCCGGCATGTGACATCCCTGGCAACTGTATTTTTCGGGATAGTCACTGTGCTTCCATTCCAGATACGGCATCTGCTCAGGAAGATAGCCGTTCTCTTTACCCTCGGCATCTCGCGCCGTCGTGTAAAGCTGGTGGCACGAGCCGCACAATGCGGAGTCCCGAATGTGCTGGGCATAAGTCGGCTGGAATCCTCCCGTCGACGTATCCATGATGTGCTGCCGGTCGGATGCAACCTCGAAGGGCCCATATTCCGGACGATCATTTCTTGTTTTCGGTGGCTCAATCACGAAACCGCCGTTAAAGCTCTCGTGAGTGCCGAGCTTCTCCTGGCTGACCTGATGGCAGACAGAGCACGTTACTCCATCCGCAGCGGCGCCCGATTCCTTGTTGCCGGGATCGAAAGGCAATTGCTTGAACACCTCCGCTTTTTGCCCGCGCAACTTGGCTTCGTAATGCACGATCGGCATGTGGCAAATAGAGCACTCGTCTTCAATGTCTTTGGCTGCTTGTGGATGATCAATGGTCTCGCGCCGCACGCTGCCTTGCCAATACGGATCCCGGGCCGAGTTGGCCATGATGCTTGAACGCCATGCAAGGCCAATCGAGATGTCGCGCCCGCTCTGAGTCTTCAGCTCATTGTGACAGGCAAAACAGCGGTCCGCGGTGTGGAACCCGGGCTTGAGTTGCTTTTCGCCACCACGCATGCGAACTGCCGCGCAAAGTATCAGCGACGAGATCAGAAGCGCGTAGTGGATCAGTTTCCGCATTACCAACCCTCGCTCAAGCGCCCGTCCGCCCAATCCCAAAGAAGATAGAAGACGATGCGCTTCTGACGGCCGGCGGTATTCGCCGCCGGGATTTGCAACCCCAAATCTCCGCGAATATGTTGCCGGCGGCTGATCGTCACCTGCATCTCGGGCAACACGTCCCAGTCTGTTTTCGCGCCGGTGGTCAGATCTCGGCTGGCTAGGAATTCGAACATCGGTGTCCAAAGCCGTCCCAGCCCGTGATTCGCTGCGAAACTCTGCCCAATCGCAGTGTTGAAAAACCATGACTGCGGCGCAATCGTCGTTTTGAATGGTAAGTCAGCCCCAAACTGCGTCTGGATAAATGTGTCGCTCCGAAAGAGCTGATCGAATGCCGCGAACGTCTCAAACGTAGTTGTCCCAGCTCCGAAACCCCGGGAACGATTGCCGACCGGCAATAGAAATCCGCCCTGCAGACTGAGGATCGACCCGCTATCAAGATCAGAGAACATCACCCGCTTTAACGCGAGAGTCGTGTCGCCGACGCCGCCGTACCAGATATGGTTTTGATTCTCGAATTCGATCGGAACATCCACTTCGATCTGATTCTTCTTCCCAAAGCTCTGCTCGTGGATGATATGAGTGGTGTTTCCCGGCGTTCCGTTCACATTCACCGAAGTCGAAATTACTAACTCATCTTCGGGAAACGCCTTCTCAGTAACGATTGCCCGCGGCAAATTCAGCTCTCCGCGAGGCCAGTGCCGCGCTTTACAGAAAGAGCGCAGGTAAGCGACCAAATCGTTCACATCTTGTGCCGACAATGCCTGGTCGAATGCGGGCATGATCTGCGAAAAACCGCGGCTTGGCCCGCCATGCTCGATGACATCTTTGTAAGCCGAGTCCACTTCGGGAGTGGTCTGGTCGCACCTTGTGAAGTCCGGAAATGTACGCGGCTGCTGAAAACCCGCAATCGCTTGCGGGGCGACCTTCCCATCCCTCCCGTGACATGAGGCGCAGGCCGCGCTGAAGAGCTTTCCACCTCGTGTCGCATCAGCATGGAACGAATGTCCGAGGTATTGGCCCTGCGACGAAGCTCCGGCCACCATTAGAAATAGAAAAAGCAAAAGCACTTTCTTCAAGCGTATTTTCGCGATTCCTGGAAGCCCATCTTGGATCGGGTCGGGGATAAGTGACTGACAAGCGTCTTGCATGCTTTCACAGGACATGGGGCCGAGTTGCACAGGCAGAAAGAACCATCGGGGTACAAAACCGCGGAGCCATCTGTGGCTGCTGCCGATTATAGCGAACGGGAAAAGATCGACTCTGAACTGTTCGCTTCACCACCTAGCCGACTTCTACCAAACCATACGTGTTCTGCCAGCGAGCACGCATTTGAACCAGCGCGCGGCTGATCTCCTCCGAAGAAATCTCGGTGTTCGGCCCGGCAAGCACAAAAGCCGCTTCCCGCTTCGCAATCTCCAGCAACTGACCGTCCCGAATAATGTTCGCTACCCGGAAGCTCGGCAATCCTGCTTGACGCGTCCCGAAGAATTCTCCGGGCCCGCGTAGCTCCAGGTCGAGTTCGGCGATCTTGAATCCATCGTTGGTGTCGACCATGGCCTGGAGCCTGCGCTGGCCTTCCTCGGTTACTTTGGCGCCGGTCATTAGGATGCAAAACGACTTCGCCGCGCCGCGCCCAATCCTGCCCCTCAGTTGATGAAGTTGCGCCAGCCCAAATCGTTCCGCATGTTCAATCACCATAATCGTGGCATTGGGAACGTCCACTCCAACTTCAATCACGGTTGTCGCCACCAGAATCTGAAGCTCGCCTTTCTGGAACATGCGCATGACTTGCTCTTTCAAGTCCGCATCCAGACGACCATGCAGCAATCCGACTTTGAAATCGGCAAAGACTTTGCCGCTCAGCTCGCGATACATCTTGATCGCGGCCTTCAGTTCGCTTTCTTCGTTCTCAGCAATGACCGGATAGACAACGTAGGCCTGATGTCCCGCACCCACCTGTTTGCGGAGGAAGTCCCAAACCTGCGCCGACTGATCGTCACTGACCTGCCTCGTCACAATGGGCGTGCGCCCCGGAGGCAACTCGTTCAGAACACTCAAGTCCAGATCCCCATAGAGCGTCAACGCCAGCGTCCGGGGGATCGGCGTGGCAGTCATCACCAGAACGTCAGGCTCCGGAATCGATTCGCCATTGTCCCCCGACTTCTTCATCAGCTTCAGCCGTTGCATAACGCCGAACCGGTGCTGCTCGTCCACGATCACAAGCCCGAGCTTGCCGAACTCCACTTTTTCCTCGAGCAGCGCATGGGTCCCGATCACGAGCTGTGCGTTGCCTTGCGCAATGTGACGCCGGACTTCTCGTTTGCGGTCACTCTCGAGCGATCCGGTCAGCAGCACAATCCGATATCCCGCATTTTCCAGAATTCTTCGGGCCGAAAAATGATGCTGCTGGGCCAGAATCTCGGTTGGCGCCATCAGCGCGACTTGATATCCGTTCTCAATTGCAATAATCGCCGCTTCGAATCCCACTATCGTTTTGCCAGAGCCGACATCCCCCTGCAGCAACCGCCGCATTGGGTAAGGCTTCTCCATATCGGCCGCGATCTCCTTGAGCACCTTCTTCTGTGCGGCAGTCGGATGGAATGGCAGAATCTTCTTGATGGCCGCCCGAACGTTGTCGTCAAGCCGAAAAGCGATTCCCGTCTGCGCCTTCTGCTGGCGTCGCTTCAGCTCGAGTCCAAGCTCGACAAAGAACAGTTCCTCAAAAATCATCCGGATATGCGCCGGCGTGCGTGAAGATTGCAGATCCGCCAGACTCTCGCCCGGCTCTGGCCAATGTACGTTCCACAGCGCAGCTCGTGGCGAAACTAGCCCCAGATGCGCACGAACCGAGGCCGGAATCGGCTCCGGAAGGTCTGGCGTAAGGTTCTCAAGCGCCGTGCGGATGATTCGCCGGAACCATTTCGACGTAAGCCGACCCGTACCCTCATAGATCGGTACAATCCGCCCGATCTCAAGCGACTCAGCCGCTTTTTTCTCAGGATCTCCTGTATCCGAGGGATCTCCCAGAATCTCGAACTGCGGCTGGACAATCTGTAGCTCGCCGCTTCGCTGGTCTGCCTCAACTTTGCCGTACAACGCGATCATCTGCCCCGGCACAAATTTGTCCTGCAAATAAGTCGCATTGAACCACAAGCACCGCAGCCGAGATCGGCCCTGCCCTACCGTGAGCTGGAAGATGGGCATGCTGCGCGTGCGGAACAGACCCGAGTTCCGCACCTCGCCCACCACGCTCGCCATCTCGCCAGCTCGTAATTCCGAAATGCCACGAGGATTTAACCGGTCTTCATAACGAAAGGGCAGATAATGCACCAGGTCGCCGACGGTCTGAACGCCCTTGCCTGCCAGGACCTCGGCGATCTTGGGACCTACCCCTTTGACGTATTGAACAGGCGTGGCGAGTTCGAGCATGCGGACGGAGCCGCTTTCCCAGTCAGGATTGCTCTCCGAAAACTCATGGTAGCAGGAGCCACCCATCAACAGTTCCCGACGCACCAGAGCATTTCTCGCGGAAACCATTCCGGGAATCCGGGTGTCTAATTCACCAGTGTTCGTCAATTTCGCGCAGGCGTTGCTGGCCATCATTCTGGGCAACATCGTGTATTTCCTCTTGTTGCCTTCACTCCCCCTTATTGCGCGCCACCATCGTTTTCATATGGATCTGGGCCTTATCCTTGATTTTGGCTTCTGTTTCATCATTTATGGCGTGATATTGCGCATCGCGCGAAGATGGCATTAATCCCAAACTGGCAGCGTCCTCCGTTACTTTAGGTACCTCCGTCTGGGTCATCTCCCACGGCTAGAATGAGTTGGAATGCCGCAGATCGCCGTTTTATACGATGCTGGCCAGGCGGTTCTCTCGACTTTTGACCTCGATGAGGTTCTGAAGAGAATCCTGGGGATAGCTCGCGACTATTTTCATATTCCCAACGTCGCCGTCCTCCTGCTCGATAAGGAGGCGCAGCAGCTTTACGTGCGTACTCACATTGGATGGGATCCCGGCCGGAACACCATCCGCCTCCCGATACGGCAAGGAATCACAGGCGCTGCGGCGCGGAAAAAGGAACCCGTTTACGCTCCCGACGTCAGCCGGGATGACCGCTACGTTTGCGCCACGGAATCCACCCGCTCAGAATTGGCCATTCCCCTGATGGTGCGCGATGAGGTTGTCGGTGTCCTCGATTGCCAAAGTGACAAGCCGGATCACTTCGGCCGGGAGAAGATCGAACTGCTCACTCTGTTTTCGACCCAGGCCTCCATCGCCATCCAGAATGCCCGCTTATATACGCTGGAGCGCCAACGTGCGCGCCAACTCGAAGCGATCAATACGATCGCGCAACAAAGCACTGCGGTGATGGACTTGCAGGAACTGCTGGTTCGCGTCTGCTCGATTATCCAGCAAGCATTCCAGGTGCATCACGTCTCCTTGCTCTTACGGGAGGAAGGCGATCTGGTCATGCGCGCCCATCACGGCACCCTGACGCTTTGTTCGCCGCCCGGTCGCCGGCTTTCCGGGACACAGCACCCCTGGTCGGACGTCCTTGCAGGCAACCAGACCGTGATCGAGAATGACCTCAGCGGCATACCCGACGCCGCTCGCCTATTCGCCGAATCAGCCTCGCGGCTCAGTATTCCGCTCATCTCGTTCGGTCAAACGCTGGGCATCCTGACATTGAACAGCTCTAAACCTGGAGCATTTCACGACAACGATTTGCAGTCCCTGGAGTCGGTAGCAGATATTTGCGCCAATTCCATTCAAAATGCCCACTATGTCGAGCGCGTCAAACAGCTGGCTTACCTCGATGGGCTAACCGGCATCTTCAATCGCCGGTTCTTCGAGATGCGCATTAATGAAGAAATCGAGAGGGCGCGCCGTTATGGAACCGGCATGGCCGTAATCATCGCCGATATCGATCATTTCAAGCGCCTGAACGACGAATTCGGACACCTCCTCGGGGATGAAGTCCTTCGGCAAGTGTCTTCGATTTTTCATCAGCAAGTCAGAAAAATAGACGTGGTCTGCCGATATGGCGGGGAAGAGTTCGCGATCCTCCTTACCCAGACCAACGAGCAGCAAGCGCTCACCATCGCTGAGAAACTGCGCCGGCAGGTGCAGCAGTGGCAATTCCCAGGCGTGCCTCGGACAATCACAGTTAGTGCCGGAGTCGCTGCCTTTCCTGCCCACGGGAGAAGCAGGGATGACATCGTGCGTACGGCCGACAAGGGTCTTTATGCAGCGAAACAGGATGGACGGAATCGAGTCTGTATGATGCCCGCCTCTTCGGCTGCCGTGGGCCTCTAATGAACGCCGGAAATCCTAAAGCCAGTCTTCTTTCATGAGCAGCAGTTCTCGCTGCAGTCGATCCATGTCTCTCTGCATCCGCGCTCTTTGCCTCTGAAACTCCTTCTGCTGTTGGCAGAATCCCTGTTCCTGGGCTTTACGGAAGTTCTCGGTTGCCTGCAACATTTCGGGCCGCAGCTGGGCGAGTTCCGCGCGCAACTTGCTCATCTTTAGCCTGACTTCAGCATTCAGCAGCGGCGCGGTATCGAAACTCTCCTCTTCAAAAACATCTCCTGACTCTTTACGAGTCGGCAAAGATAGCGTGAGCGTTTGTTCTTTCTTGTCCCGCATGATCACTACCGGAACAGAGTCTCCGCTCCTTGACTTGACGCCATGCGCAAAATCGCTGGTATCGTGTACCGCTTGGCCATTGACCTTTACCACGACATCCCCCGCGCGGAATCCGGCTTTCTCTGCGCGGCTGCCTTTTTCCACCGACCGTACCAGCACCCCATTGCCATCCTTGACCCCAAAAAAGTCTCCGAGTTGCTGCGTAATATTTTCCACCATCAGTCCGCTGCGGGCCGACGAGGTGACCACCACCATGTTCATCGCGGGTATGTCGATGTCCGGCACGTGGATCTCGGGAATTTTTACGTGAACATCGGGATTGGGCGGCATGAATGCGAACTCTTTGTGCTTGTCCGCCAGCTGCACTTTCACCGTCATCGGCTGTCCATCACGGCTCACGCCCAGCGTCACCACGCGGCCAGGTGGCGTCTCATGAATCATGCGCCGCAATTGCGCTCCACTCTCGACGCTCGTGCCGTTCATGGTTAGGATCACGTCATGCTCTTTCAGCCCAGCCTTCCCAGCCGGAGCATCCTGATCCACCATCGTGACTTCTACGCCCTTCTCTTCTTTAAGCTTGAGCGCCGCCAATCGTTCGGTCGTGACGTCAGCAATGTCAACGCCCAGGTAAGAACTCGTCCCGCCTTCATCACTCGAGAAAACCCAGGAATGCGAATCATCGACCGAATAACTCTGCGCAGCGTACGAAAAACTCAGCAGCATCGGAAACACCATGACACCGATTGATAAATATTTGCGCATGGTCATTCTCCCCGATTCGTATAGTCATTCATTGCCGAATTTTGACTGTGTGTGGGTAGTTGAAAACCAGATGCCGAGTGCCGGGTCTTCAGTCAACAATCAAGAATTCAACAATCAACAATTGCTTTTCTACCGGCTTGCCTTTTTCAGGCAGATGTCGCCCGTAGACGTATGTACCTTCAGCAACGGTCCGCCACCGTTCAGCTTTCCTTCGGCGGTCAGCGTCTTCGGACCCCATTGATCGCCTTCGCTGCTGACGTGAATGTCCGCAAAGTCCGACGTGATCCGGTGTCCATTGCCCATGTCAACGCTGGCTCGAACGTTAATGGCTACATCCGAAGCGATGTAGACCGTGATATCGCCGGCCGCAGTCTCCAAATCCGAATCATGGCGCTCTCCACCGGTGTTCACCAGCTTCACGGTAATTCCGCCTGCGCCGGTTTCGGCGCGCGCTGAGGGCACCCCATACAGCTCAATACCACCGCCACCAGTTTCGGCATGAACGTGGCCCTTAGCCGAAGTCAGGCGGATCGTGCCGCCGCCGGTCTCGATGTCTGCCGGACCGCCAACATCGCTTAGATCAACGCTGCCGCCCCCCGTGGAGACCCTGACTTTGCCCGCGCACTGGCGGACTTCGATGCTGCCACCGCCAGTCTCAATGCTGGCTTCCTGCGAGCCGGACTCGATACGCACGCTTCCGCCGCCTGTCTCCGCGATGATTTTTCCGTTTCCATGGCGGACGACAATTCCTCCTCCGCCGGTATGTAACCCGAGATCCCCGCTCACGGTTCCTACGTCGATCGATCCGCCACCGGTCTCGGCGTTTACTCCGCCACCGATGTCGTCAAACTTAATGCCGCCGCCTCCACTTGAAGCCTCAACGCGGCCTCCAATTCCGGAGGCGTCGATATTTCCACCTTCCGTTTCCAGCTTTACCAATGTCATTTCGCGAGGAACCATCACTGAGAATTCACCGGAGAAATGACGCGGCTGTCTTCCGCCTTGCCAGTCTCCCACGATCCAGGCCGTATCGCCCTTTACGTATGCGGTCACTTTGTACTGGTCAAACTGGCGGCGAGCGTCCTGTTCCGAAGAATTTCCAAAACGTGTATGAACGACATAATTGATGCCTTGCTGTTGCCCGCCTCGTACCACCACCGAGCCCATGTCCACCTTGACGCGCAGAACCTTCACGGCGGCCAGAGATCCCGTCGTCTCCTGTGCCCAGGATCCGCCCTCGCGAGATACCTTTGTTTCCTGCGCCTGGCTTTCGACGAAGCTCAGCGGCGCAAGCAGGGCCAGCACCATTGCCAACCCGACGATTTGTAGCGCTTTTTTCAACTCAGCCACCTCATTTCTCGCGGCCCAATGCCGCGATACTTTTTCCGATTCCGATTCGTATCAGGGCATGCCTTGAGGCATGCCACAAAGCTGCGCTTCTCGTGCGCCTTTAGGCGCTGAAGGCCTAATCGATCTCCGGCAACTGCGCCAGCATGGTGCGCGCCTGCGACTTGATGTACTGGCTTGAATCCTTCGCCGCCAGTGCCATCAGCACACCGCGTACGCTCCCGTCCGCTTTCACCGGCTCGATCAGCCGCAGTGCCTCAATGCGCACACCCGAATTCGAATCATTCACCAGTGCCCGCAAGATGGCGTCACGCACATTCGTGTCACTTCGGACGTAGGTCCCAAGTGCATCGAGTGATTTCAATCGCACGCCAGGATTCGTATCGTTCTGCAGCGCATAAATCAGCGCATCGCGAACCTGCTGTTCGCCACTCTTCTGCGCCAACAGGTCAACCGAATCCACACGCACGCCCGAGTTGTAATTATTGCGGGCCGCGAACAGCAGCAGTTGCTGGATCTTCTGATCGTTCAGGGATCCCTGCGCTTCCTGACTGGAAACCGTGTTGTATTTGATCGTGACCTGATCGGTGCCGGCGACGGGAGTTACAGAATCGATAGCGGAAATCGAAGCTTCAGCAGGGGCACCGTTGGAAGTATTGTTAGCGATCGAGGGGCCGTTTGCGGCAGGGTGTGAACTATAAAGCTTGTAAGTTGTGCCAACGCCTCCCGCGAACCCAAGAATCAGAATCACCGAAGCCAGCGCCGGCGAAAAGCTGATCTGCCGCAGCCAGTTCGCCGGATCAAACGCTAGGCGGCTCCAGATGCTGCCCTGCTCTACCGTCTCCAGCGCTTCCTGCAACCGCATCCGGGAAGCAGCCAGCAGATTCGGTGTCGGCTCTTCAGCGCGATCCTGCGCAAGCAGCGCATGAAAGTTCTGCTCCGCCTTCAATTCCAGAGCGCAATCGGCGCACCGGGCAATGTGCTGTTCCAGTTCATGACGAGCGTCATCCGCCAACTCGCCATAAACATGAAGCACGATATTTTCTCGAACCCATTCACACTTCATAGTTGCACCTTAAGCTTCGCGCTCCGAGCTATGAGCTATGAGCTATGAGTTATGAGCAAATCCTTAAGACTCGGCTCGCCGCTCGAAGCTCACTGCTATCTCATGTCCGCCAAAGCCCCGCGTAACTTCTGCGTGGCCCGGAAGAGGGTGTTCTTGGCGGTCTCTTCCGTCGTATGCAAAATCTCTCCCACGGTTCGCAACTTCAGCCCGTGATAGTGCTTCAGCTCGAACACCATCCGTTCCCGCGGAGTCAATTTATCCAGCGCTCCGGCAATCTTGGCTCCCAGCTGACGCCGCATCAGATCGCGCTCCGGATTCGCCCCCGGCCGACCATCCGCCACCTGGTCCAGCAGATCGTACTCGCCGCCATCCGCATCCTTCACCACCGGAGCGTCTTCTTTGCGTACGTTCCTCTTACGCAGATGGTCAAGACACAAGTTCGTTACGATCCGGTAAATCCACGTGTAGAAGGAGCACTCGAACCGGAAGCTGCCGATGTTTTTGTAAGCTTTGAGGAAGGCGTCCTGATACACGTCTTGAGCGTCGTGGTCAGTCCCAGTGAGGTGCAGGGCCAATCGCAACACGGCCTGGTCGTAATGACGCACCAGTTCCTCGAAGGCTGCGCGGTTCCCCCGTTGCGCCTCTCGGATGAGCATCGTGTCATCGATGCGCCGATCTGTGACTTGGCGTTCTAGCCCGGCCATGCAACCCCGCGTGGGGTTCTGGTTCCTGTTGACTCTCTCAGCTAACTCACTCTCTCTCGAGTGGGCCCGTCCGCCAACCGAAAATGGCACTGCCAATACACCGGCCGGCATTTTTGCGTCGCTTCCTCTGCGTGCCCGGCCTTTAATGTCTCTTCCGGGCTTGCATTGAAATAGACGGGGAAGTTCCAGAACCGTGAGCAGAAATTATAGGCTTTACAATGAATTTATGGCGCGTCTAGGTGCTTCTCTCCCAAAGATTTAGTTGGAAAACACAACACCTGTCCAACGTAAGCTCTGTAAGTTTGGCACCGGAAATGCCCACTATTTGGGCAAAACCAACCAGACTTCGCCATCCAAAGCGAAAAAGCGGCCTCGCGGGCCGCCTCATTTCCACTCTCGAGTGTAATATCTCAAATTGGCTCGGGTAAACCGGCAAAGATTTCAGAGATATTGTCGCTGCAATTCCAATGACTTAAGATGCGGAAGGCCTTTTGGGGGGCTTGACACCATTCCGCCCGGAACACAGCCCTCTGATGTCTGCAGGCTCGATAGACACAGTGGCCCGAGCGAAAGCCCGGGCCGAAGTCCGAACTATTCTTCTACCGCTTCCTTCGCAATCACTACCTTCAGATGCGCCGTCACATCCTTGTGCAGCTTCACTGGCACGGTGAACTCGCCCAAAGTCTTCAGCGGCTCGTGCAACTGGATCTTCCGCCGATCGACGTTAAAGCCCTTCTTCACCAGTCCATCCGCCAGATCGCTTGACGTCACCGATCCAAACAGCTGATCGTGCTCGCCCGACTTCCGTGTAAACGTCACCGACACGCCATCGAACTGCTTCGCCAACTCTTCCGCCTGCGCCTTTTCTTTCGCAGAGCGGCGCACGGCGGCAGCCTTCATCTGCGTGATGACGGCCTTGTTGCCCTCATTGGCCTCAATGGCCAGCTTCCGCGGCAGCAGGAAATTCCGCCCATATCCCTCGGCGACCTTCACCACATCGCCCCGCGACCCCAACTTCGCTACGTCTTCTTTGAGAATGACTTCCATGAATAGCTCCTGGCTTCTAGCTGCTAGCTTCCAGCTTGGCACTGCCCTCGGCTCGGCTTGAGCTAGGAGCTAGTGGCTAGAAGCTAGACGCTGCTTTAGCTTGCTCTTCCCGCAAACGGCAGCAGCGCGATGTTCCGCGCCTGCTTGATCGCCGACGACAACCGGTGCTGATGCGGCGCGCACACGCCCGTCAGGCGCCGCGGCACGATCTTGCCGCTCTCGGCCACGAATTGTCCGAGTAGCCGGTAGTCCTTGTAGTTGATGTCTTCAATCTTCTCGACGCAGAACTTGCAAACTTTCTTGCGTCGGAAAAATTTCCGTCCGCCCGGTCCGCCACCCTCACGCCCAGGTCCTCCTGGACCGCGTCCGCCACCACCAAATCGCGGACGATCTCCGCCCGGCCTTCCGCCGCCCTCACTCCGCGGCCTCTCGCTCGATGCCGCTTGCTCTGGTGCTTTCGTTTCGTCTGCCATGTCTCTCCATTCAGTGGCCGTGATCAATAATCAGCGGCCAGAAAGAAATCTTTTATTCGCAATGACCGGTCACCCACCATTGGCCAAGGACCGTCCGCTCTTACGCGCTCGCCGGAGTCTCCGCTGCCGGAACCGCCGCAGCCTCTTCTGGAGCCGCAGCCGCCGGCTGCGCGCTCACTTTCTTCTTCGAGTCGCGCAGCTTCTTGATCTTGTCCAGCCGCTTCTGCTCCTCGTCGACACGCACTGTGAGGAATTTGATCACAGGCTCTGTGACCCGCAGCCGCCGCTCCAGTTCATGGATCACCGCGCCGCCACCCTCCACCACCATCAGCACATAAAGGCCGTCATGGAACCGGCGCACCGTATACGCCAGACGCCGCTTGCCCATCTTCTCGACCTTCACCACGTTTCCGCCTGAAGTCGGTACTACCGACTGCAGGGTCGAGATCAGTTTGTCCAGATCCTCGTCCGTCATATCCGGCCGGACGATGAACATCAATTCATAGGTACGATTCATTCGTTGTCTCCAAACTTTCGCTTGTCATCCTGAGCGAGACGCTTTTGGTCCCGCGAAGGATCTGGGTGAGCTGCGTGACGCGTCGCCGGTTTCTACTAAGAAACGACTGCGACGCACAAACCGCGCGTTTAGCTCACTTCCTTGTCTTCCGGATCTTTCCGGTTAAAGCGATTCATCGCCGCCGCGGGACCTTCCCGCAAAATCATCTTCACGGCTTCCTCGGCGCTGTCGAGCATCCGATCAACAACCTCGAGATCTTTCTTTTTCATCGGCGCCAGCAGATACTCCGCGCCGTCTTCCACTTTCCGATCCGGAGCCACTCCAATCCGGATCCGCAAAAAATCCTGTGTGCCCAGCGCACCGATGATCGACTCGATCCCGTTGTGCCCCGCCGAACTCCGTCGCGTATGAATCCGCAACGTGCCCAGCGGAAAATCTAATTCGTCCTGAATCACAATCAGGTCCGATTCCGGCGCTGCCTCGTATTCCCGAAGCAACTCCCGCACCGCCAGTCCGCTCAAATTCATGAACGTCTCGGGCTTCGCCAACAGCACCATCTGGTCGGCAATCACCGTTCGCGCTGTCTGCGCCCGGCACTGGCGATTCCTGACTTCTACCCCCAGGTTCCCCGCGATTCGATCAATCGCCAGAAATCCCAGGTTATGCGGCGTGAACTGATATTCGATTCCGGGATTGCCGAGACCCACAATCAGTTTCACGCCCGATCCAGTTCCTCAAACCAACCCTCTTGTCATCCTGAGGCGGACGCCTTTTGTCCGCCGAAGGACCTGGGCGAGCCGCGCAATGCGTCGCGGTTTTTGCGACGCAATAAAGCGCGTTTGGCTCGCTTCCTTACTTCTTTTCTTTCTTCTCTGCCTTCTCCGGAGCAGCCTCGGCGCCTTCTTCCTCGGTCTCCTGCTTGCCCTTCTTGATAACTTCGGGCTCGGCCGGACCAGTCGCCGCAGCTTCCGCCGCCGCTTCTGGTGTGGCCACAACTTCTTCCTTCACCGAGGTCACGTGAGCCACCGGCTGATTCTCATCGGTCAGGAATTTGATTTTGTCCGAGTGCGGCAAATCCGAAACGCGTAGCACCTTACCGAACGTCAGATGGCTGATATCCACATCGATGTGGCTCGGAATGTCCGCCGGCAAGCACTCAATCTCAACCTCGCGCAACATCTGCTCGAGAATGCCACCCTCCTGCTTCACGCCTGCAGCCTCGCCGGTCAATTCAATCGGCACGCTGACGCGCAGCACTTTGTCGAGCGCAATGCGCTTCAGATCGATGTGCAGCAATCGGCCCTTAATCGGCTCATACTGCCAGTCGACGATCATGGCCTTGGCCGTTTCGCCATTCAGGTTGAGATCGAAAATCGTGTTGTGACCCGACTCGGAGTTCAGGATGCGTGTTACCACACGCGGATCCACACTGACCGGCACCGAGTCCTTGCCCGCTCCATACACCACAGCCGGAATCTTGCCCTCCAGTCGCACGCGTCGGGCATGGTTCTTCGTGCCCGGTTCGCGCTTCTGTGCTTCCAATACATTCGTTTCCAATGCAGTCGCCATAAATGTCAATTCCTATCTAAGAATTAAACGTTGTCATCCTGAAGCGGGCGTCCTTTGCCCGCTGAAGGACCTGGGCGCGCCGCGCGATCCAAGTAGCCTGCCCTGAGAGAGCGCAAGCGACCGAATGGGTGCGTTTGGCGCGCTTCCTTGTTACATAAACAACTTACTCACCGAAGTCTCTTCATGATTCGCCTGGATCGCCCGGCCAATCAGTCCCGCAATCGAGAGGACCGTAATCTTTCCTCCCTTTTCCGTCCGCGCCGCATCGGCCTCGGCGTTCAGCGGGATCGTATTCGTCACCACCACATGCTTGATGACCGAACCCTTTATGTTTTCCACCGCCGGCCCCGACAGCACCGCATGCGATGCGCAAGCGTAAACTTCGCTCGCCCCGTTCTCTTTCAGCGCCGCCGCCGTCTTCACCAGCGTGCCCGCCGTGTCGATCAAGTCATCGATGATCAAGCACGTCCGTCCATGCACATCACCGATCACGTGCATGATCTCGGCCACGTTCATCTCGACGCGCCGCTTATCGACGATCGCCAGGGCCGCGTCCACTTTCTTCGCAAAAAACCTGGCTCGCTCCACGCCGCCCGCATCCGGTGAAACCACCGTCAAGTTCGGCAGCGCCAACTTGCGGAAGTGATCCACCAGCACCGGCGAAGCAAAC
Organism: Candidatus Eiseniibacteriota bacterium; assembly: GCA_035500795.1. Lineage (GTDB taxonomy): Bacteria > Acidobacteriota > Terriglobia > Terriglobales > Acidobacteriaceae > Sulfotelmatobacter. The sequence continues at coordinate 22,437 of DATJWZ010000248.1, forward strand.
AAATGATCCACCGGGATATTGAAAAAACCCTGCAACTGCGGCGTATGCAAATCCACGATCAACGCCCGGTGCGCTCCCGCCGCCGTCAACAAATCCGCCACCAGCTTCGACGAGATCGGGCTCCGCGGCTTGTCCTTGCGGTCCTGCCGAGCGTAGCCGAAGTACGGAATCACCGCCGTGATGCGCCGCGCCGAAGCGCGCTTCAGCGCATCGATCATCAGCAGCAACTCCATCAGGTGCTCGTCCACTGGACGGCACGTCGGCTGCATCACGAAAACGTCCGCGCCGCGCACGTTCTCCTGAATCTGCACATAGCATTCGCCGTCGGCAAATCGCACGACCTGCGCCTGCCCGCGTTGCATTCCGAGAAAATGGCAGACTTCATCGGCCAAACCCTCATTGGCTGTGCCGCTGAAGATCTTGAACTTGTCGTCGGTTCGCGGCCGCAGTTTCCGATCTGGTTTTTCATCGGGCACTGGCGGACTCTTCTTCTCAACCTTTTCGGCTTTCTCGGTCGGCGTCACTAAAGTAGCCATGGTTCTTCTTGGGCTCCTGGCCTTCAGTTTTAACCGGTTGGTCTTGCCACTCCGTTGCCAGCGGTTTTTCTGGCAACTGGGTACTGGCCACTGACAACTGATCTTTGGCTGGGCCGCTAGGATTCGAACCTAGACAAAGTGCTCCAAAGGCACTTGACCTACCATTAGTCGACGGCCCAGTAAGCCATTGTCGATTGTTGTGGAATCCCCAAATCGGGGACTCTATTTTCATTCAACAATCGAAAATCAACAATCAAAAATTTGACCGAAAAATAGACATCAAGCTGCCGCCGTGATCCCACTGCAGGCCTGCCCCCACAAACCATGCGGAGACCTTCCGCCACGAACCATGTGGAGACGGCCGCCTCAGGCCATGTGAGAACGGACGCCACAGGCCATGTGGTGACGGCCGCCTTCGGCCGTCAAGCGAAGGCAAAGCCGAGCGCACCCGACCACAAAACTCTACGTTCTAGTTTTAAAGATCTGCCGCCAGTACGACCTTCGCGTCAAAGTCACGGTGGCCTGTGCCGCCCAGCCAGCCTTCTTTAGCTTGCTCACCGCGGATACCGCGGCTTGCCGCGACGCAAACAGCCCGTACAGCGTCGAGCCAGAGCCCGACAGGGACGCATACTTCGCTCCCGCGCGCACGAACGCACGCTTTGCCTCACCTAGTTCGGGATACTGAGGAAAGACGACCTGTTCGAAGTCGTTCTCGATCCCAGCCCGGACGAGCCCGAGAAGCGGATTCCCGGCCCGGCCCCCTC
>DATJWZ010000249.1:0-18270 GCA_035500795.1 Candidatus Eiseniibacteriota bacterium
AAGATCTGCCCGTCGGTAATCGAAATGACGTTCGTCGGAATGTACGCCGAAACATCGCCGGCCTGCGTTTCGATGATGGGCAAAGCCGTCAGGGAACCGTTGCCATACTTTTCGCCGACCCGCGCCGCACGTTCGAGCAAACGACTGTGAAGGTAAAACACATCGCCCGGGTACGCCTCGCGGCCTGAGGGGCGCTTCAACAGGAGCGACACTTGCCGGTAGGCCACGGCCTGCTTGGAGAGGTCGTCGTAAACAATTAACGCGTCCATGCCGTTGTCCATGAACCACTCGCCCATCGCTGCGCCCGCAAATGGCGCGAGATACTGGTTCGCGGCGGAGTCCGAGGCTGGGGACGCCACAACGATGGTGTACGGCATCGCGCCTTGCTGTTCCAGGACGGAGATAACCCGCGCGATGGTAGATTGCTTCTGGCCGATCGCGACGTAGATGCAGTAGAGCGGTCGGTAGTCCTTGTCACCAGCCAACTCGGCGGCTTTATTCAGCCGAGCTTGACTAATCATTGTGTCGATGCAAATCGTGGTCTTGCCAGTGCCACGATCACCGATGATCAATTCGCGCTGTCCGCGACCAATCGGAATCATTGCATCAATTGGCATGATGCCGGTCTGTACCGGTTGGTTGACGGAGCGGCGGCGAATAATGCCTGGCGCCGTTTTTTCGACAGGATAAGTTTTGTCGCTCTTGATTGGTCCTTTGCCATCGATAGGCTCGCCCAGCAGGTTTACAACGCGGCCCAGGAGACCCTTGCCCACGGGCACTTGCAAAAGCTTGCCGGTGGTGCGCGCTTCGCCACCCTCCTTGAGTTGCGTGTAGTCCCCGAGAATCACGACTCCGACTTCGGTCTCATCGAGATTCAATGCCAGCCCGATAACGCCATTGCCGAGGTCGATCATCTCGTTCAACATGGCGTCGCTCAAACCTTCGATCTTCGCAACGCCGTCGCCAACTTCCCGGATGACCCCAACGTTTTGCTTTGCCGCCGCAGATTTTGCGGTCGCGATTTGATCTTGAATTTCCTTGAGTAAGTCAGTCATAGTCACCTTGCTTCAGAAACTTTTTTCCAGGGCCGCGAGCCCCGCACGCACACTGCCATCATAGACATCGCATCCCACTTGAATGCGCATTCCGCCAATCAACTCCGGGCACTGGGCGAACTTGGTGGTTAATCCTTGTCCGTATCGGCGCTCCAAGCTGGTCTGTACTGCCTTCTGTAAATCAACTGATAGTGGGGTGGTGCTCTCGACGGTGGCTGTGTGTTGGGTGCGTTCGAGTTTTACCAACCGCAGAAAATGGGCGAGCATGGGAATGCAATCCCGTTCACCAGTTGCGACGACGCGGTGCACGACTTGCCGGGCACGGTTTTCGTCGAGCAAGCCATTCACCAGGCAAAAGCGGTACAGTTGCTTGGCTTCGCGTTTCGCTTTTTTGGTGATTTTCATGGTTAGACCGCAATCTGTTTGGACGTTTCCTCGACCAGGCGCCGCTGGTCCTCTGGGGTCAGAATCTTTCGTGTAACGGTGGCCGTTGCCTGCACCACAAGTTTGCCCACCTCACGTTTAAGTTCGACAAGCATCCGGTCATGATCCAGGGCTGCAGCTTCGTGCGCCTTCGTGATGATCTGTGCGGCAGCGGCAGTAGCTTTGTTGGTTTCCTCATGCAGGACGCGGGCCGCTGCGGCGCGGGCTTCTTCGATGAATTTAGACCCCTGGATGTGGGCTTGGGCCATTACTTCCAGGCGTTGGCTTTCGGTCCTGTCTAACTCCGCTTTGATTTTTTCCGCGTTAGCGATCCCAAGTGCGATTTGTTGACGCCGCTGTTCCAGCATCGCGAGAATGCGCCGATAGGCGAACTTGTAGAGGACGGCGCACACGATCGAGAAACTGATGATTTGCGCTCCCAAATGCGGCCAGTCTACGCCGAAGGCACGGGCGACTTGCGCGATCTGGCCATTGCTCTCAGCGCTCTGGGCGGCGATCAAAAAAATAAAAGCACTCATGCCTCTACCCCCTACTGGTCATCACTGTTTCACTAGGAACAAGGCGTAGAACACAATTGCTTCAGCGAAGGCAATGGCCAGGATTGCCTGGACCATAATTTTCGTTGATGCCCCGGGATTCCGTCCCACTGCCTCAGAAGCTTTCATGCCGATCAACCCCACAGCCAGTGCTGCTCCCAACGCCGCCAAGCCAACATGGAGACTTCCGGTTATTTCTCCCAACAACATGAGTGCAAACATATTCCGTACCTTCCTTTGCTATCTCGCTGGCTCCCGCGATTGAACACGGTCAAGCTGGCGGAAATTCTTTATTCAACCTTAGGTTCTGCCGCCGGCATCGCTTCCTCGTGTTGACAAATTAACAGTGTGAATACAGCGCACAACAACATGAAAACCAAGGCTTGCACCAGGCCCATCAACAATTCCATGAAGTAAAAGGGAATGGGCAGCAACCAGCCAAAACCGGGCTTGAGTTTTGCCATGGTATCCAGCATGTTCTCTCCCGCAAAGACGTTGCCGTAGAGACGAAAGCTGAGGGAGATCGGCCGAAACAGAATGGAAATAATTTCCAGACAGCCCGATGCAAAAAATACGGCGACCATCAGCACTTTTAAAAAACCAGTTGTCTCGCCTTTCGGCGCAAATAATTCCTTCAGGAATCCACACACACCATTTTCCTGTATCGCCCAAACGATCCAACAGGCGAAGAAAATCAGAGCCATGGCGAAGGTGAGATTCAGATCGGCATTCGCGCCGCGGAACAGCGGTTGTTCAACCTCGAAGCCGTTGGGAGTCTGATGTCCCCACCCAATCGAGCCGACGCCAGGAATGAGACCGAACCAATTTGCAGACAAAATGAAAATGAAAATGGTCGCCAGAAACCAAAACGTCCGCTTTATCAGCTGTGGGCCAATAATGCTTTCCAAGAAATCGTACAGACCTTCGATAAGCCATTCCAGGAAGTTCTGAGCCCCGCTTGGGACACCGGTCATGTTCCGGGTTGCGATTCTGGCGAAGACGATCAAGGCGATCGCGACAATCCAACTGACAACCATAGAGTTGGTTACGAAGCCGCCCCAATGTTCGATTTTGACGGCGGGCTGCGGCAGGCCGTGTTCCTGCACTGCGGCAAGGACGTTGCTGGCTGGCATGAAAGTCGCAAACAACAACCAGCACTGGAGCATGGCTCTCATCTCACTTAAGTTCTAGATGAGGCCCGTGCTCGCAAACAACTGGGAATTACCCTAGTCCTGCGCCGACTGCTTCTTGGAACCTTGCTTTATGTTTCTCCGCAGATTTCATCTTAATTGTTGGGGACGCTACCTCTTCCGGCTTGCGCACTAGTGCTTTTCCTAGTTGTCGCTCGTGTTGGATCGGGGTAAACGGTAAAGGTATGGAGCACACTCCAAAGAGCTGGAACATCCCTTGATTCACATTTTGGGACGACGTTAAGTTTTATTCAGGATAAGGAGTCACTTCAATGGCCAAAAAGGCTGTATCAGAGGAAGAAAAACCTCTGAAGGGGAAAAAATACGAAAAGGAACTGCGGCGGCTCCAAGCCGAACTTTGCAAATTGCAGGACTGGGTTAAATACAAAGGGTTGCGGGTAATTGTTATTTTCGAGGGCCGCGATGCCGCCGGCAAAGGCGGCACGATCCGCGCCCTCACAGAGCGAGTAAGTCCACGAGTATTCCGGTTGGTAGCGCTGCCAGCTCCTTCGGATCGCGAGAAAACACAGATGTATATCCAGCGCTATATGAACCATTTCCCGGCCGCTGGCGAGATCGTGATCTTCGACCGCAGCTGGTATAACCGCGCCGGAGTCGAGCACGTGATGGGGTTTTGTTCCAAGGATGAATATCAAACGTTCCTTAGACTCTGCCCAACGGTGGAACACTACATCGTCAATGCCGGGATCGTCCTCATCAAATACTGGCTGGAAGTTGGTCAGAAGGAGCAGCAACGCCGGTTCGAAGCGCGCATCAAGGATCCCCTCCGCCAGTGGAAGTTGAGCCCGATGGACCTCGAATCTTTTAGCCACTGGTACGACTATTCTCGGGCGCGGGACAAAATGCTACAGGCTACTGATACGGAGCACGCTCCGTGGTACCTGGTCCGCTCCGACGACAAGCGCAAGGCCCGTCTGAATTGCATCTCCCATTTGCTCAGCTTGATTCCCTATAAGAAAGTTCCTCACGAGAAGATCAAATTGCCGAAACGCAAGGAAAAGGAAAGCTATAACGATCAGGCAACGCTTAAAGGACGTAAATTTATCCCGGAGAAATATTGAAGCGGGTCTGTTCAGGGTCTTCACAAGAATTGTCTCAACGGGGAAATAGGTAGCGACAGAGTCCGCGATGCAATTCGTTCCGTCCCGCCGGTATGATCCGTGCCAGGTTTGATTGATGCTGGCACAACGAAGCGGATGGGGGAGGAGAAGCCGCCTTCCCGTTGGGTGTACTTTGCGCCGCCGCGCATCGTCGTCATGCCATCGGGCAATTGAAAAACTCCGCGCTGTTGTCGTCCCTCCTCCCAATTGGTCCCCTTAAACAAAAAGCTCGATAGTGATCGCCTCATTGCGCCGGGGATATCAAATCCCCCGGGGAAGGGGACCTTCCCTAAAGGGCAGTAGACTGCCTCACTGCTCCATTCCTATAGTGCTCTTTGGCGAAGGACCTGAAGCATCCAGCGGGATTCAGGTCCACTGCTACGCCCTTGCCAAAAAATAAATTGGAGAAATTTAAGATGCATGCCCCCATCCATTCTCAACGACATGCGAGAACCACTTGTTATCGGGAGCGCAGAGTGGCTTCGGAAAGTGTGTTTTTGAACGAAACACGTCCACGCATCCTGATCGCAGACGACCAGGCTGTATTCGCTGACGCCTTGGGCGGCTATCTGGAGAAAACCTATACCGTCATTGGGACAGTGAACGAAGGCCACTCTCTAGTGTCGGAGGCTGTCCGGCTGCGGCCTGACGCAATCGTACTGGAGGTTGCCATGCCAATGCTAAATGGGCTGGATGCTGCCCGACGAATCAAACAGCAAGTCCCCCACGTCAAGTTCATCTTCTTGACGATGCAGGACGACCCGAACCTTGCCGCCGCGGCCCTCGAAATGGGTCCCATCGGATTTGTTCTGAAGCACTCTACCGGGCAGGAACTCCTGAATGCGATTGATCAGGTATTGATGGGCAGGCCCTATTTGACCCCGAAGCTCAGAACGGGCGACTGGGCGTTAACTAAGGCAAGAGCCAAACAGTACTCCAAACCGATGACCTCGCGACAAAGAGAAGTTCTCCAATTGACCGCTGAGGGGCGGCCTGCGAAGGAAGTCGCCGATCTCTTGGCTTTGAGTAAGAAGACTGTAGAATTCCACAAACAGCGCATTCGTGAATCGTTCAACCTCACGAGCAGCGCCGACATGGTCTTATTTGCATTGAAGAATGGGTTGATCGCGCTGAAGGCATGAACTTTGCGTGTGAGTTCTGCCCATTGGGCAGAAATTCCTGATTGGCCGGGTAACCGAGAACGCCTGGGCCCGCTCGTCCGGTAAGTTCGCGTTAGTCGGAGTTGACGCTCAAAGCGCCCTCTCTTCGTTGACTTGCTTTATTTCACCAACCTAAGATGAGTCCCCAATGACGAAATCACCGGTCGGAAGAACCTTTTCGCACTATCGTGTTCTTAGACAGCTCGGCGCTGGCGGCATGGGTGTGGTGTACGAAGGCGAGGACTTGAACCTTGGCCGTCACGTTGCCATGAAGTTCTTGCCAGCGGATCTAGCGCAAGATCCCCAGATGCTCGAGCGATTTCGCCGGGAGGCGCGAGCCGCCTCGGCACTCAATCATCCCAATATTTGCACGATTTATGAAATAGGCGATGCGGAAGGCCAAACATTTATCGTCATGGAGCTCCTGGAAGGCCTGACGCTGAAACAACTGATTGGCGGGAAGCCTCTGAAAGCGGATGTACTTCTGGACATCGGCTGCCAGATCACAGACGCGTTGCGTGCCGCGCATATCAAAGGCATCATCCATCGCGACATCAAGCCTGCGAACATCTTCATCACGAGCGACGCGCAAGCCAAGCTACTGGATTTCGGATTGGCCAAGGTGGCTAGGCCAGCGGATGAAGAAAGTTCCGATGCGACTCTGGACCCTTCTCTGACTACAGTTGGATCGACTGTCGGAACCATTGCTTACATGTCTCCGGAGCAGGCGCGTGGCAAGCCACTGGACGCGCGAACCGATATTTTCAGTTTCGGTGCCGTGTTGTACGAGATGGCGACTGGACTTCAGCCATTCCGTGGGGATTCCACTGCCGATATTTTTGACGGTGTTCTGAATCGCGTGCCTGAAACGCCGGTGCAACTGAATCCAGCTTTGCCGGTTGGGTTAGGGCGCGTTGTGAACAAAGCGCTTCAAAAGGACCGGGAGCAGCGCTACCGGGACGCTGCGGAAATGCGGGCTGATCTTCAGCGGCTAAAATACTCCACAGAATCGCATCAGGTTGATGAAACAGAGACATTAGCGGAGTTGGGGATTCCGTCCAAGGTAGATCCTCCTCAAGCTAGCGGGGTTTCCTCTCCTTCGCGGGCCGAGCACACCGCCGGAAAACCCAAAAACCGGAGATATGTTTGGATCGCTTCCGGGACGATGGCGGCAATTTGTCTTGCGGCTGGCAGCTGGTTCCTATTTGGAAAGCATCGTGGACCGGCGCTCACGGAAAAAGACAGCGTGGTGCTCGCCGATTTTACGAACACCACGGGTGATGCAGTTTTCGACGATGCGCTGAAACAAGCCCTGGCGGTGGACCTCGGACAATCCCCATTTCTCAACATCGTTTCGGACAGCAAAATCCGGACGGCCTTGAAAGAGATGACCCGTCAGCCCGGCCAACGGTTGACGGACGACACTGCGCGCGAAGTATGCCAGAGGACCGGAAGCAAAGCATTCATCGGCGGATCGATCGCGGGGCTTGGGAAACAATATGTTGTTGGGTTGAATGCCATTAACTGCGCCACCGATGACCCCGTCGCCAGGGAACAAGCTGTGGCAGCCAGTAAGGAGCAGGTCCTCGATGCGTTGGGGAGCGCGTCAGCGAAATTGCGCGGCGAGTTGGGAGAATCCCTGCACTCAATCCAACAATTCGATGTCTCGCTTGATCAGGCGATGACTCCCTCGCTCGAAGCATTGAAGGCCTACAGCCTGGGAAGAAAGCAGAACAGCGCGGCCGCGATTCCTTTTTACGAGCAGGCAATTCAATTGGACCCCAATTTCGCCGCGGCTTACGCGCGTCTTGGAACAATGTATCGGAATATTGGCCAGCCAGCGAAGGCGGGCGAATACATTACCAAAGCCTTCGAACTCCGCGAGCATGCAAGCGAGCGAGACAAGCTCCGCATCATCGCCTCCTACTATGGGTTTGTCACCGGCGAGCAAGAGAAGACCATACAGACTTATCAGTTGTGGATGCAATCGTATCCGCGAGACTGGCTACCATTCCTAAACATTGGCGTTGCGTATGGCAGCATCGGGCAGTACGAAAAGGCAGTGGAGGCAACGCGTAAGTCGCTGGAATTGTACCCGGAGAACGTCACTGCTTACGAGAATCTGGGGACTTATTCTCTCGCGATCAATCATCTGACCGAGGCGAAGGACGCCACGTATCAGGCATTCGCGCGCAAATTGGACGAAGAAGCCCTGCACACGAACCTCTACAGTCTGGCATTCTTGCAGGGCGATACCCTGGAAATGGCCAAGCAGACAGCCTGGTTCGAGGGCAAGCTTGATGTGGAGAATGAGATCCTTGGGTTGGAAGCAGCCACGGAAGGCTACTATGGCCAGCTCAAGAAAGCGCGGGAACTCACGCAGCGAACGGTTGTGTCTGCCGAAAGCGCAAAAAACCAGGAAGCGGCGGCATTCTGGATGGCGGATGGGGCGCTTCGCGAAGCCTTGTTCGGTAATTTCGGCTTGGCAAAGGAGAAAGTGGATGCAGCGCTGAAGCTCGCCTCGGGAAGCCGCGACGCGGTCAGTGAAGCAGGATTGGCGCTGGCACTCATGGGCGATGCCTCTCGAGCGCAGGCTACCGCGGATGATTTGAATAAGCGCTTTGCCCTGAATACTCTTACGCAATCGGTCTGGCTGCCAGCCATTCGGGGACAGATCGCGATTTATCGCAAAACCCCGACTGCCGCGATCGAGATTCTGCAGACGGCCATTCCCTTCGAAAGGAGCACCGGGGTTGAACAACCGAACTATTCCTGCATCTACCCGGCTTACATCCGTGGACAAGCGTACCTGGCGGCCAAGCAAGGTGCCCTGGCAGCGGAAGAGTTCCAGAAGATCATGGATCACCGCAGTCTCGTTCAAAATTGTGCTACGGGTGCACTCGCACATCTCGGACTTGCACGTGCATTAGTCATTCAGGGAGACAAGGCTAAAGCTAAGGCAGCGTATCAGGACTTCCTGACACTCTGGAAAGACGCCGATCCGGACATTCCCATCCTGATCGCTGCCAAAGCTGAATATGCAAAGCTGTAATCAGTGGTAGCTTGGGCTCGTTTCGTGCCAGAGCCAAGCCTCTTAGCTTATTGCGCGCCCATCAGAGCCTTCAGCTTAGTGTAGGCCTGGCGATATTCGAGCTCGGCCCGAAACATGTCTGCTTCCATTTTCGCCTGTGCCGATTCGATTTCTGGGTCGCCGGGTTTGTAGCTCGCCTCAACCACTTGAGTTGCGGACACCATCCGGCGCGCCAATTGGTAAAGTTCGCGCGAGCGATCCATTTCGAAATAGCTGTTCTTGACTGCCGCCGCTACTTTGGCCTTGACTAATTCAACACCCAGATCCGCCGCTTCGGCGTTTGCTTTGCTTTCTTTCACTCCGTGCTCGCGCTTGCCGAAATTAAAGATGGTCCAGGAGGCCGAGGCGCCGATATACCCGAAAGACCGGGGAAGGACGAGATTAAGTGAGTCTTGGAATGCGTAACCACCCAGTACCCCGACGGTCGGAGCATACTCCATCTTCGATAGTTTCTCGGCCGCATGCGCTTTTATCGAGGTTTGTTGCGCCTCCACGACTTCAGGATTCGCCACCATCGCCTTGTCGGTAGCTTCTGTCAGCGATATGTGTTCAACGAAAGGTTCCGGGGGAACAAGTTCCAGTTTTGTTCCTTCCGGCAGGCCGAGCATTTCATTCAGTGATGCGGTCAACTCCTTCACCTTGCTTGCCGGACCAACGACTGCCTTTTCGGCGTTGATCATGTCCGTCTCTTGTTCCGTCGAGACGCTTGGCGTCCCCGAGTTGCTCGCTGTCATCCATTTTGCCTGGATTTTCCTAGCGTCCGCTTTAGAGCTGGCAAGTTCCCGCTGGGCAACCAGCAAATCAAAGAAGTCTTTCTCGACTTTGCTAGCCGCTTCTGTCACCGGCATTCCCGCTTTCGCCCGGGCGATGTTTTCGTCCGCGCGTGCAATTTTCACAAGTTGATAAATCGCAAAAAGTGGCGTGATCGGTTGAACTGCCATGACGTTAACAGAGTTCTGATCCTTGTTGATGATGTTGACGGGTACGAGAACTGTGTTCCCCGCGGGACCCTGCCGCGTAAGCACATCGCCCGGTTGCTTGTTGAAGTGAAGGTCTACAAATGAAGTACTTAGGTTTGGAAAATAATTTGCCTGCACGCCTAGCCGATGCTGTTTCGCGGCTTCGACCTGCAGTTCTCCGAGCCGCACGAGCGGACTACTCGCTGTTGCTGCGGCCTGCTTTGCTTCATCCAGTGTGAGCCTGCACACGCCATCAGAGCCTGGTGCCAACACCGTCGCTGCAAGTGCGATCCCTCGGGCGGAAAAACTCACATTATTGACGGAACCCGTTTTGAAGCTCAAATCTACTGTGTGAAGTGCGTTCGGCAGCACTGCAACTGGAAGAGGCGACTGAATTCCGTGTGGGGCCTTATCGGCGCTATCTTGAGCGGAAGCCCCAAGGCAAGCGAAGAGTATCCCCAAGAGCAGAGCTGCACTGCGAGACCATGCGTGGGTGTGACGTGTCATACCTCTCCTCCAAAATCAAATAGGTTCACAATTCTCAATCCCGTAGTCGAGCCAACCTGCAGCTTGTCTGCGGCAGCGCTCCATTCATGTGTCCCCGCCCGCCCTCGGGCAAAGCTTATTGGTTCTTTTCCAGAGCGTCCTTGATGGCCATAAGAGACTTTTCCAGAGAGGAAGCCGACCGACCCACGGCGACCTTACGTACGATAGAGCCCTTAAAGCCGGTCAGCCCGGCCTGCTCCGATCCCATGAACTTGATGAGGTAAAAACCAGATTGCTTGGCGTCGTCGCCGCTGACGCAAAAGGTGAGATCCAAAGCCGTCTCAAAGTAGTGGCTCGCGTAGAGTTGTTTCTCCGCAATCGTGTAGGCCGGCTCATGCGGATTGTTGCCCGGCATACTCACTACTTGCACGATTCGAAGCGTCGGCTTCAAACCAAACTTCACTTTGTCCCAATAGAACATGTCCTCTGCGCTTGCGGGCTTTGCTTTGGGATAGTCGAGAAGGTAGTTATACAAATCCGGTACTATCTTCGGTAAAAGCTGGCTGTAGCTGAGCATGTATTTGAATTGCTCTGGCACGTTCGTGGGGTTTTTCTTATCGTTGTAAACCCCCAAGGCTTGGTTTCCTTCCTTCTGATAGGTGAGCAGACGCTGGATTACAATCCCGTGGAGATACTGATTCACTTTTTCTTCCGCGTCGGGAGCCGAGAAATCAACGGATTTCTGAAGCGCTTCGATGCTGCTGGCGGGCACCTGGAGCTCACAGTCGTCGGCCTTGCAATTCTTCAACGCCTTTATGTCCTCGCTGTCATAGGCGTAGCCCTGTAAGTCAGAGAGTTGCGGAGGATTGCTGAATTTTTCGATGGCTTCGTATCCCGGGATCTGGCGAAGGCGGTCAAAATCGTAGGCGAGCTTGAGATATCGTTCCGGAGGGGCGTTGACGTAGACCGCTCCGAATACGAAAATTTCATCGGGAATGCGCGACTTCGCGACCTTCGCAACCGCGTGTCCACCCCGAATAGCTGCAATCTGATCCTGACTCAGCCCGACATTTTGCTGGAAATAGGTATTCAGTTCTGAAGTTGTCTGAGCGCCACAGTGCATCGCGGCCCCAACAAGTAGAGCCATAAGCACAGCAATTCGTACCGCCCTTCGGCTCATTGCATGCTCCACGTTTTCTTGCCGGCCTTGCTCCCGCTTCTTCACCGACTTCATTTCTCCCTCTTGTATTTGCCACCTGCGATTGTTCTGCAAGCTTGCTCTTGTTACTTGGGCTTTGGGAACAGGAGTGTGAAAGCCATCCTAAATGTCCAGGATGAGGCGCCGGGCGGATGCACAACGTTGCCAAAGAAAAAAGTTTGGACGTTCACGGTCTGGTGTCCAAGTTTCCAAATGCGCCCGGGACCCCCGCCGATGGGTACGACCCATCGCCCCCCATTGGTCATTTCCCAGTTGGCCGTAATGCCACTCGTAGTAAGGGTTAGATACCAAGCGTGCTTTAAGTTGTAATTGAGGAACGGTTGTAGGTAGAACTGGTTTACGTCGGGCTTGTCCTGATGGCCGGCGACAGACCAGATATTATTGACGAGCACGCCGACGTTCCCAAACTTCGCCTGTACCAGGGCGACAATAGTCGGTCCGATGCCGAATTTCCCCTGGCTCAACAGGGCCTGCGACGCCGTGGGCACCAAAAAGATCGGTCCGGCACCCCAGATCACTTTACTGTGTTTAGGAGAGAAGAAAAATTGGGGTTGCATGTCCCCCAAGCCGTACGCGCCGGTCTGAAATAGCACGGGGGGACCAGATTCCTGGGGTATAGGAACAGCATAAGGTTGATAGATGACCGGCGTAACGAAGCGCGAAATGAGATTCCAGTTTTCTCCGAGACTAACCGGAATTACCGGCTGAATATTCATTACGTTCTGGACTCGATCAGCTGGGCCGATGCCGAAATTCCAGTTCTCTTGAATAGGAAGGCTGATCATACTGGCAATCGGGTTCTGGGCGTCCCTCCGTGCTTGTTCCTGCGCAGCTATGTTGGAAGTGGCCTCGGGCTGCGCAGCCGGTGCGGGTTGCGGAGTCGTCTGCCCGGTCGGTACTTCCTCTGCAGCTTGCAGGTTCTGTGCGGTCTGCACTGGCTGTACGTCTTGCGCTCTGGATGAAGGTGCAGAAGCTCCATGCACGATACAGATAAGCAGGGCGGAGAGAATGGATCGTTTGCGCGCCCCTGCCAGCATCCTCAAGGTTTGGGCAACCAATGTGGAAATCCTCCTGACACCGGTCCGGGAATGGCATGCAGTCATGGCCACGAGCACACGGGGAACCCCGGCCGGTTTGGCTTCGTGCCCCCAATTCGTGAATGAAGTTTGTGCTCCGTCCATAATCATTTTTCTCCCACTCTTTGCCCTCAAGGGCTGAAGGTCCTTGGTCCTCGCAGCACGACAAGATCAACGCAGTACTTCACGTGACCACGAGCCACTGGTTATTCGTTTAGGTGACCTATGCTGATGAGCACTATAGGCAGCGGCTGAAAATGCCGTCTACTGCCCTTTGGGGAAGGTCCTCATGGGCTACAGGAAGATGCCTGCGACCTGGGTCAGCCGGGCTTTAAGCTCAGTCCGATATCGCCATCGACACCGGGCGATGCACATCTAGAACACCCGGCCCAACTGGAAGAACCATTTGTAGTGGCCGGTATCGCCTGCGCTGGCCCCAATGAACACAGGACCTATAGCTGTCAGTGCAATCACGCCCGTCGTACCGTCGCCGGAGAGTTTTGGTGCGGGAAATGGATCGCCATACATTTTTCCGACCTCACCGAAGCCCACAAAATAGACATTGCTTCCGACGAATGGAGGCAGCGTGAAGATCTTCCGTTTGTAACCCAGGCGTCCCAGAAAATACTGGTTCCCCATCAATTCGTTCAGTCCGTAAGCGCTCAGCCTGCTGACTCCCCCAAGGAAGAACTGCGGCGTTCCAGTCTGCTGATAGCCGAGAGTCGAACCGCCTGTTGCGACGATGAACAGGGAGGCCCGTTGCGACAAAGGCTGGAAATATTGAGCGGTGGCCTCCAAAGTTGGAAAGCCCTCTGGAGCATTTGGGAAACTGTCATAAAAGTTGAAGTTGGTTTGAACGTAGTAGCCCGCGGTAGGAAGAATCGGATCATTGGTGTGATCCAGAAGGAACCGCGCTCGCAGGTGGCCTATCCTTCCACTGTAGGAGGAAAAGTCTGGAGATCCGAGTCGCAGGTCGGCACTTCCGTACCCTATTCCGTATCCAACACGTACTTCGCTGAAGCGGCTGAGCGCGTATCCCAAGTCGATTCCACCCGACACGCGATCCAGGCGGTAGACTGCTTGCGGATCCTCATGTTCGTAAATGTCGAAGGTTGAGCGGCTTGCATACACGAAAGGATCAAAGAACCACTTGCCCATCGGTTGGAACGGTCGATAAAGGTCCGAAGCGATGCTATACGATTCACCGAGAGCCAAGTCCGTGCGCCACTCCGAACGGAATCCCGCTATATCCATGAAGGTCAGCCGTGCGCCGAACGTGAAGGTCACATCCTGTGTTTGCGTGCCGTCAATTACGAACGACGGCCGGAGCGTCGGCGGAGCATAAGTCTTCTCGTGGACCCGGATTAGCAATCCAGTCTGACCATTCTCCTGAATTACATCGTAGGTGACGCTGTCAAAGCGGCCAACGCCAGCCAGGCGCGTCAAGGCTCCTTCGAGCGCCTGCTGATCGATCGGTTTTCCGGCCAGAGGTGCGAGGAACTTCTGGACGTTGACGGCGGACTCACCCTCGATACCTACAACTTTTACAAATTGCGGCACGCCGATCGTTGTCCGTAGCCTGGAATTCTTTGCGTGGAGATACTCCGCCCAAGCCACATCATCCAGTGAATATCCCTTCAGAAGCGCTGCCTTCTGTTCAGCGGCGTCGTATCCTATCTTGACCAGTTCGTCGGACTTCTCGTAGTCCATGGTCGTAAATTTCTGCACGTCGGCTTTTACGATCAGATCCGCTCCCGCCATGCCGCGGATTTCCGTTTCTGCAATGACCAGTTCGACTGAGCGGCCCAGAACGCTGAATGCCGACTGAATCTCCTTTGCCGATACGGGAGAGATTTGCAGGTGCACGGCGATGACAATGTCCGCACCCATTTCGCGGACCACGTCCGTGGGCAAGTTGTCCACAAGACCGCCATCTACAAAAACCTGATTGCCTTCGCGCACTGGGGCAAACACACCTGGGATCGACATGGTGGCGCGCATGGCGTCCGACAAGGAGCCGCTCCGAAAGACGTGTGCCTTGCCGGAAACGAGTTCCGTCGAGACGCAGCGGAAAGGGATGGGCAGGTCATCGAAGGAGCGAACACCAGAATAGGGAAGAGTTTCCCGGTCGATGAGGAGGTTCACTTGGTGGCCGGAGTTTAATCCGGGTGGGAGAGCAGGGCCATGCTTAAAGCCAATGGTGAGTGCGCTCGGGATTTGGCGAGCATCCTCCTTGCGGCGGAAGGAAAGGTCTTCATAAGGGGTTTCGCCGCCGAGCAGCAGGGGCCAATCGGCATTCTTCACCACCTCCTGCATTTGATCGGCAGATTTTCCCGTGGCATACAAACCGCCAATCAGGCCACCCATACTTGTGCCCGCGATGTAATCCACAGGAATATGATGTTCTTCGAGCCACTTCAACACGCCAATATGCGCTTCCCCGAGCGCTCCCCCGCCTTCCAGTGCCACGCCGATCGTGCGACGGCCCTCGGCTCTGGCTTGTGTGCCGTGAACGGATTGTGCCTCGGCCGGTGGAGGATTTTGCTTCTCCTGCCCCAAGCAGCAAATTGGGGTGATGCAAAGCAGAATGGAAGCGAAGATAAAGGCGGATCGAGAATTCCGGCAGTGGTTCAAACCATCTTGCATCGCCGAAGCCGTTTGTACGCCTATGGAGAGTTGGGGCTCCTGTGTTCGCTGTTGAGAATGTGGATCGCGCGGGCAGCAACGACGACGATCGTCAGCAATGAATTTATTTCCCGCCTTTAGTTGACGATTCACAGGAATGCCCTTTAGGCACTATTGGCACGGACTGAAAATGCCGTCTACTGCCCTTTGGGGAAGGTCCACACGAATTCCGGGAAGATGCCAGCCTTCTGCGTCAGTCGGGTCAAGGGAGTCGATTCATAACAACTGTTGCATCCCCGAACTCAACCGAGCATCTTCAGAACCAATTGGAGGAGCTGGTTCACTGGAATTGCGAGGAAAACAACGGGAACCATGGGTAAAGCCGCCGCCAGGGCCAAGGTCATCAGAGTTGGCTTATCAATCGGCACAATTCCCATTTGTCTCACGACCAGGAAGCTGCTTCCGAGATCGATCAAGGAGCACGGGTCATTGGACCCCAGGATGATTTCATTGGGTGATGGCTTGTTCTGAATCCACTTTTGATCAAACTGCTGATTGTGCTCGGTAACCAGGGCGCCATATTCCAGTAGCGCTTTCTTTTTGAGTTTGACCAAGACCGGCGTGACAACCAGAAGGGGAGCAACCAGGAGGACGGTTGCCAGAACAGCGTAAGCAATCATCGGAGATTTCATGGACGAGAGGGTTGCTCCCTGGTAAGCGATGGCGTTCGCGATTTGCGAAGCGATGACGGTTCCGCCGGCAAAGACGATGGGGCTAAATGCTTGCTGGCCCTGCGACACGAAGCCGAGACCCGCGGCCATGTCGGAGTGGGTGGCAACCAGATATAACCTCATTCTTGATACACGCCAAAGTAAAAGGGTCCCAAGACACAACCGCCATATCCATCTCAACAACAAAAATCGGAAGAGGGGAGCGCTTACAAAGTTGAACCACCAACCCGCCATGCTCAGTTCGCCGGCTCCGGTACCGATGGTGTGCCAGTTAGAAATTCCACTCATCAATAGTTCGGTCTTGACGAAGAGGGAAGGCAAGAAAGCGGCAACCAGCAACAAGAGTTCCGGCGAAGCACGGTCTCGCAAACGACTGGTCTTTTCAAGCAACTTCTGAAAAACAGGGACGTCTGCGTCGGCCACCAGCTTGGACGTGAGAAAGTTAAGAGTGAGGATTCGCCATTTCTGGTCAATTCCCGATTCCGCCAGGATCAGAATGGGAAGGGCGATCAAGAAACGTACATTCACAGCAAAATCTCGAAGAAATGGAATTCTGATGTCCTGGCCTAGAGCCTGTCCTTGTACCAGGGAAAGCACAAATAGCGGAAGCCAGGTAATCAGGACGGCGAACAAAGTTTTGCGAACAAGCAAATGGGGCACGTCCCCGCCCTGGCCCAGACGAACTAATAGCCAATCCAGCGCCCCCCCACGAGTGAGGGAGAAGTTGTCGAGCGCTGAGGATTTCGTCTCAACCATGCATGTACACCTGATGTATGGGCAAATTAATCTTCCATCTAAACCCAACTCACCGATTGTCGAAGAAGTCTTTGCTCTTGTGTCCTTTCCGAGGCTGGTTCGGTCATTTCAATCTCTCGATCTGGTTGAGCTTCCACGGCACTTCGGTGCCCAGGCATGCCAAGGGAACGATATAAACGGTGAGAAAATGCCGTCTACTGCCCTTTAGGGAAGGTCTGTACGGACTCTTGGCTCAGACAGCCTGAAACTCTACAGGTGCCAGGTTAGCGCCTGACCGTAGAACTGGAGACCGGTGCATGTTTCCGGCACGACTTATCAGGAGTTGCAGCTTATCGTTGGCAATCTCGGAATCCAAGGATGGCGTCCGATCAGCCTGCAACGAACCGACCATTATCGCGTGGTTACTTGTAGCCCTTGCCCCAACTGTAAAGATACTCGACGCTGAAACCAGTGTAAGCAGGGCCGTTTTGATGCACCAGTGCCTTGGCGAACTCGAAGACGAGCACGTTCCGTGAATTTAGCGAAACATTTACTTCGCTTCCCAAAGTGAAATTTTGCTGCGCATTGTTCTGGTCTGTGCCATTGACGAGGGTATCGCCGCGGAAGGAGTAGCGCGTATCTAGGGAGACCCAGAGGTTGTTAGAAAAGGAATAGCTGATGTGCCCTTCGACTCCAGGTAGCGGCTGCTGCCGCAGGACTTCTACTCCTTGATAGGAAGTATTGTCGGTGAAAAAATAAGCGCTGGCATAGGCGTCCACTACCCACTTAGATCCGAAGGGATGCGAGATGCCGATTTCCGGCTTGAATGACCAGCGATCTGAACCAAGATTGATGACCTTGTTCGCATCGTATTGCCCGGTGGGCGCTGTGACAGTGAAGCTCACACCCACGCTGGTAGTCGGCTTGTAGTTCGCGAATTGCGTCACGCTAAGGGCCGGGCCTCCCTTTACCAGCATCACGAACTCATAACTAGAATCCCCCAAGTCAGTAAGTGAGCCATGGAAGCTGGTGCCGGTCACCGAACCGTTCAGGCCCGCGAATGGGACACTGGCTTCAACCCAGGCAGTGCGATCAAAGAAGCTGAAATACCTGGTGTACTTTAGGGTTCCCTGATTCAGATTAAATTCCGCGCCCCCGATGATAAGCGAGGTGTCAATCGAGGCATTCGCGCGGGCGTGGGCGTAGGCCAACTCGAACTGATTGATACCCACGGGGGTGTTGTCGTAAGTGCGCGGATCTGTAAACTGGGCCCGCGCCTGGTCGGGGCTGCGAAGAACGGTGAGTAAGAAACAGAGAAAGGCTAGCCGCTTGCCTATGGCGCGGGCAAATGCGAAAAGCTCCGATAATGTCGTGTCCACGGCGATCGTTAAAGAGCCCGCCTTCTTTTTGGGTCTGTTGGTTGTTGGTGCCTGCCAAGCCGCCCGGGCTCTTGTGGACTCAATTTCCGCTGGGGAGGCACTTGCGACCCAATCCTGAATCTCCATTTTGTGTTGCGGGTCCCGAACAACGAGGACTATAGAAATGTTGAGGAGATTCCGTCTACTGCCCTTTGGGGAAGGCCCGCACGGAGTCCGGGGAGATGCACGCGGTCTACATGATCAACTTCATCGCTGCCTGTATCAATTCCCCAGTTGGAGTGCCGAAAATGATTATGGGAACAAATGGAATCGCCGTCCGTACGGCGAGTTGTTGAAGGAGCTTCCTGGTAATGGGTGCTTTCTTCCTGTTCTCAACGAGGGAGAAGCTGCTTCCCAAGTCGGCGACCAGTGCAAAACCGCCGATTATCGCTCCCCCGATTCCGTACTCGAATTGTCCGCGGGG
>DATJWZ010000250.1:0-1219 GCA_035500795.1 Candidatus Eiseniibacteriota bacterium
TGATGGCCCTCGAGAACTGCAATATCTATTTCTCGAAGCCCAAGCCATTCACGCAAGGCGAGACATTTTATGGAACTGGCACGAAGCATCCCGTAGATGAACATTCTCAAAAAATCTTGCTGGCCTTATCTCCCGATGGAAGGAAGGTTTGGCAATATCCACAGGCCGGACGCGGCGGTTCTTGGGGAGGCACGCTTACCACTGCAGGTGGACTTGTATTCTTCGCCGATGACGCGGACTCGTTCGAGGCGGTAGATGCACAAACAGGCCAGCCGTTGTGGCATTTCAATACAGGCCAGTCTTTCAGCGCCTCACCGATGACCTACTCGGTCGATGGAACTCAGTATGTGGCCATCGCTGCCGGAAGCGATGTGTTCGCCTTTACGCTGCCGCACTAGCTCCAAACGGATTGCACGGTTACTTCGATAGATAGGGAACGAAGCCGCGGGTTTTTGTCTCGAGGCGGTACACCGAAGTTGTTGCGGTGATGTAGAGAGTTCCATACCCTGAGTCTCCCCATGTTAGATTGGCGGGTTGCTCGGGCATGACGATTGTGCCGAGATGATTTCCACTTGCGTCCCACACCCAAATACCCTTTGGGCCGGTCACAAAAATGTTGCCCTTCTCGTCGACTTTCATGCCGTCGGGCACACCCTCTCCTTTGCCTCCGGGTTCTTCGCCGAAGATGCGTCCGTTCGAGAGGCTGCCGTCGGAAGCCACGTCATACACACGGATGTTTCGCTGCGCGCTGTCGTCTACGTAGAACTTCTTGCCATCGGGAGAGAAGGCCAATCCGTTCGGTTGTTTGAGATCCTGCGTCAGTAAGCGCACGCTCCCGTTCTCATCCAGACGGTAAACGCCTTGGAATGGAATCTCCTGCTTTTCACCCGCAACCAGATCCAGAGTGGGATCCGTGAAATAGAGCGCGCCGTCAGGTCCAACGATCACATCGTTCGGACTATTGAACTTCTTCCCTTCATATCGATCAGCGAGAACTTTGTATTTTCCATCTGGAGTGACTTCAATGATGGCTCGCAGCACGCTCGCGCAGTCTATCAGACGACGATGGCGGTCGAACGTGTTTCCGTCGGGATCGCCGAGTGCGATCACCTCTTCCTTCTTCCCGTTCGGGTAAACCCGGAAAATCTTGTTGATGGTCTCGTCGCTCACATAGAGAAATCCCGCAGGGTCCCACATCGGCCCTTCGGTAAAGCCGAAA
>DATJWZ010000251.1:0-9344 GCA_035500795.1 Candidatus Eiseniibacteriota bacterium
GAGGGAAAGTTTTCAACCGAAGGTTTGCAGTCCGTAGGTGAGGACGATGACCTGCTGATGGCCATGGCGCGTGAGCTCGTCACTGAGAAAGGGATAGGCGAAAACGCCGAGGTGGTCTGGCGTTCAATCCAGGAGCAGAACGAGGTAATCGGACACACTGCGTCCACCTTCAGCGAGCCGTTCGCAGACGTTGAGGCTCTCCCAGACAACGAGGTCTTCGCTCCTGCACAACACCCTCGGCCTGCAGTGATCGACCAGTTGCTGCTGTTCGGTGCGTCGCTGTCCGCTGCTTCTGGCCGGAAGCGCGTGACGCGGCGGCCATCTTCCCGGTTGTCGGCCGTGGATCAGCAGCTCGGTCTCTTCTGAAGTTCAAAGGAGGTCTGCACACGGAGGAAACGCATCTCGCCTTGGCTAGTCTCCAAGAAAGTGCGCGTTACAATTAGAAACCCTCGTCGGCTCTGAAACCACCCGGAAAGCGCCCATGAATGCCAAGCGCTTGACGCGTCTCACCGCGGATGGTGCCGGCTTCGAATTTCCACGTCACTTCAAAGCGCAACTCGAATAGAGTGCCCGACCAGTTGCGTTGGGTGCTTTTGAAGTGTATGTTAGCGGTCGGTAGTTGTAACGGAAAAACCAATGAACTGAGGTCCGCCTGTCAGCGGATCCAGGTGGGTTACACGGGCTCCCCGAGGCCCATCGGCGACGTGGGAAACTATGTGTCGTAGTAGGCATGAGGCTCATTAGGAACACCGGTAGCGACCGCGTTATCGACGAATTGCGGCAGAGCCTGCGGCCGGGGTCCTCCCTTGATTTCGCCTCGCCGGCGCTTTCCCTTTTCGCTTTCGCCGAGCTGCGTGAGCTGTTGGAGAAACTTGACGCGTGCCGAGTCGTGGTACCGGCGGTGAGCAACGGCGACCTCGGGCTGACCGGCGCCGATGCTGACCGCGCCTTTCGTAACCGCCTCCAAATCCGCTGGCTTGCCAGAGAGTGCGCACGATGGATACAGAAGCTGGTCGAGCTGCGCGGCGCGCCGTCGTCCCTGCCGCAGTCCATCCTTATCGCAGGAAAGCCGGAATCCGACCTGCACCGCGCCATCACCGGCAACTGTGCTTTCACGACGGAGGGTTTAGGCATTACTCCGGGCAACCAGTTCAGCCTGATCCAATGCGCCGAGCGCGCCGAGGAATCTTCCCTCCTGGGCTCGTGGTTTACAAATCTCTGGAACGGTTTGCCCTCGTCCGACCTGCAGAAAGCCGCCGTCCTAGCCCGGCTCCAAGAAATCGCGGACCCAAAGCCGCCCTCGCTGATCTACTACCTCACCCTCCACCATCTCTTCAGAGACCTTGGGGAAGACCTGGACGAGGAGCGTGTCGTCAAGTCGGCCACGGGTATCCGGAACACCATCGTCTGGAGGAAACTCTTCAAGTTCCAACGCGACGGCGTCATCGGTACTATCGATAAACTGGAACGGCTCGGCGGGTGCATCATCGCGGATAGCGTCGGCCTCGGCAAAACGTTCGAGGCCCTTGCCATTGTTAAATACTACGAGTTGCGCAATGACCGGGCTCTCATTCTCTGTCCCAAACGCCTTCGCGACAACTGGACGCTCTACAAGGCCAACGACCGCCGCAATTTCCTCGCTGCCGACCGCTTCAACTATGACGCGCTCAACCACACAGACCTCTCCCGGGATGGCGGTTCGTCCGGTGACATCGACCTCTCGCACGTCAACTGGGGAAATTACGACCTCGTGGTCATCGAAGAGTCCCACAATTTCCGGAACAAAGCCGCCCATAAGGGCCACGAGACGCGTTACGACCGACTCATGCGCCGCATCATCAAAGAGGGGGTCAAGACGCGTGTCCTCATGCTCTCGGCCACGCCGGTGAACAACCGCCTCGCCGATCTCAAGAACCAGATAGCGTTTATCACCGAAGGCGAAGACACTGCGCTGTTCGACCACGGAATTCCGAGCATCGAAGCCACCGTCCGGCAGGCGCAGCTTCAGTTCAATCGGTGGCTCGCCCTCGACGACCCCGAGCGCACCTCCGCCCGGCTCATGGACATGCTGGGGTTTGACTACTTCAAGCTGCTGGATCTGCTGACCATTGCCCGGTCCCGCAAACATATTGAAAAGTATTACGGCACAGTGGAGACCGGCCGATTCCCAGAGCGGCTCAAGCCGATCAACTTCAAGCCGGACGTCGACCGTGCCGGCGAGTTCCGTCCCATTCGCGAAATCAACAACGAGATCCGCCGCCTCACGCTTGCGGCTTACGCGCCTCTCCGCTACGTGTTCCCGCACAAGCAGGCTGCCTACGATGCCAAATACAGCACCTCGATTCGCGGTGGCGAGAGCTTCTTCCGCCAGGTGGATCGTGAGGAAAGCTTGGTTCACCTCCTGCGCGTCAACGTCCTCAAGCGGATGGAGAGCGCCGTTCCGTCCTTTGCACTTACCGTAAAGCGCCAACTCACTGACGTGGAGGCCACGCTCGCCAAGATCGAGGCGCACGCCGAAGCCGTAGAAGAGATCGACATCGAAGACGTGGACGTGGACGACCCAGCGTTCGAGAGCCTGCTAGTAGGGCGGAAGGTCAAGGTGCTGCTTCACGACGTGGACCTTGTGCGGTGGAAGCAGGACCTTACTGAGGATCGCAACCGCCTCGCCACGCTCTGCTCCGCTGCTCGGCAGGTTGACGCGGCCCGCGACGCCAAGCTTGAAACCCTTCGGCGGGTCATCGCTGAAAAGGCTAAGCACCCCATCAATCCCGGCAACTGCAAGGTGCTGGTTTTCACAGCGTTTGCCGATACCGCAGAGTATCTTTACGGGGTGATCGCGCCATGGGCGCAACAGGAACTGGGCTTGCACTCGGCCCTCGTCACGGGCGCCGGTCACAACCAAACGACACTCCCCAGTTTGCGCAAAGACTTTGCCAGCATCATCACGGCTTTCTCGCCGCGTTCGAAGGAACGTCCCGAAGACCTCACGAGCGAAGGCGAACTCGACCTCCTTATTGCGACCGACTGCATCAGTGAGGGCCAGAACCTTCAGGACTGCGATTGCGTCGTGAACTACGACATCCACTGGAATCCCGTTCGCATCATCCAGCGCTTCGGGCGCATCGACCGTCTCGGCTCCTCGAACGACCGGATCCAGTTAATAAACTTTTGGCCCAACATGGAGCTAGAAGAATACATCAACCTGGAACAGCGCGTCAGCGGGCGTATGGTGCTCCTTGACATCTCCGCCACCGGCGAGGAAAACATTATCGAACAACAGTCCGGCAATCAAATGAACGACCTGGAGTATCGGCGCAAACAACTTCTTAAGCTGCAGGACGCCGTGATCGACCTCGAAGATCTTTCGAGCGGTGTTTCCATTGCGGACCTGACACTCACGGACTTCCGGATCGACCTCGCGGGCTTCGTCCGGGAGCACCCGCAACGACTCGAAAGGCTCCCGCTCGGCACCTTCGCCGTCACCAGCGCCAATCCTTCCGGCGAAAGCGCTATTTTGCCAGGCGTGATCTTTTGTCTCCGCGCCACAGAAGCGGCACTCAAGTCCGTCGAACCAGGCTACCCCCTCGCTCCGCATTATCTTGTCCACGTTGGCGACGACGGTGCAGTATTGTTGCCTTTCACGCAGGCGAAGCAGGCGCTCGATGGATTGAAGAAGTTCTGCGTCGGGCGCGACCTGCCTGACGCCGCCGCTTCCGCCCGCTTCGACACGGCCACCAGAGGTGGCGAAAACATGGCCGCGACCCAAAAGCTTCTCGCCGCGGCCGTCGCCTCTGTAGTTGGGAAGAAAGAGGAACGCGCCGTCGCGAGCCTTTTCTCGCCTGGTGGTACCCACGCCATCAAAGGCGAGTTTGCCGGTATCAACGACTTCGAGGTTGTTGCCTTTCTTGTTGTGCTCCCGGAGCTACCCTCATGACGGCCGCGGACGTTATCACCGCCCTTGCCTTGCCGCCGGAGTCACGCGTGGACCAGCGCGTGCCGAAGAAGCTCCTCGTGGAGCACGGTGCTCCAACCGCTGCCGACAAGCGCCAGATCAACGACGGGATTGAAGAGTTACTCTGGGTGGCAGCCCTCAAGCCTGCTACCGTCGGCGTGCCGGAGTACCGGGACGCCGTCCGCGAGGTGCTGGAAATCGCTGTGTTGTCCCTAGCCTTGCGGCCCGAGGCCAAGGCCGCCCGGCTTGTGGAACTCATCCACCGCGCCATCCCATATCCCGTGTTTCTCGTCTTCCAGCAGTCGAATAACATCGGCCTGTCTTTGGCGAGCAAACGTCTTGCTCAAAACGAAGCAGGCCGCATGGTGCTGGATGAGGCTCCTGTTTCGTGCTCGCTGGAGGCTAGCACGCCCAGCGCCGATTGGCTACCCGGGCTTTCGCTCGCCAGCCAACCCCGCGCAAATCTTCTCGCGCTCTATGATGGCTGGATTGCCTGTCTCGAGGCGCTTCTGGCCGCGAAAATCACTGGCAAGATCGTGCTGAATGCCGACCCCGCCCTGCAAAAGACGCGACGCCACGCACTTGCCGAACATGTCCGCCTCCAGGACGTTACCGTCGCGCTTCGCGCCCAGGCCGCCAAAGAAAAACAGGTCGCTCGTCGGGTTGATCTGAATCTTGAAATCCAACGCTTCGAAGCTCAACTTGGAAGAATACGAGAAGATCTCTGAAACCAGGGCAAATATGAAAAACCAAAAACAAACCATACGTAAGATAGTGAGCTTCCTAAACAATCCTGATGAGGAAGGAGGGTTCTGGCTACCCAATATCCAGCGCCCGTTTGTTTGGACCGAGGAGCAGATTTGCAGGCTGTTCGATTCCATTTTACGCGAATACCCTATCAGTACGCTGCTAATTTGGAAGACCACCAGCAGCATCCGCCGCCGAAAATTTATCGACAATTGGAAGGACACTCTCCGATTGAGCGATTTCTATGTGCCCGAAGACACCAAGAAAAAATGCCTCGTTCTTGATGGGCAGCAGCGCCTGCAGAGTCTGTTTATTGCTCTTTGCGGAAGTTATGAAGGCAAGGAACTGTTTTTCGATGTTCTCAGCGGTGAAGTCGCAGCTCCGGATGACGTGAAGTATAAGTTCAGATTTCTTGACCCGTCTGCCGCGGTGTTTTCTTGGCTTAAGTTCAAAGACCTGGTGTTTACGACCAAGAGGAAGCGGGAGATTCTCAACGCGATTACGGGTGAAATCGGCCGAGACCTGACGGTAGCGGAAGAAAGTAAGATCGAAGATCATCTTGACTTGGTGGACCGTACCTTCAAGATGGACGAGGCCGTGACCTACCAGGAACTCGACAGCATCGACAACTTAGATCTTTACACCGAGGACGATGTGGTCGAGGTGTTCATACGGGCAAATTCAGGGGGGACGAAACTCGGAAAGTCCGACCTGCTGTTCTCCCTCCTGAATGCGAGCTGGGATGTCGCGGACCAGGAAATGGAGGGCCTTCTGGAATCTCTCAACATGCATGGCTTTGGCTTTGACCGTGATTTTGTGCTCAAAACGTCGCTGACGCTCCTAGGACAGGGCGCGCGATACGAAGTAGAGAAGTTTCGAAAACCAGGCGTCCGCGAATCCGTGGAAACACAGTGGGCGGGCATTGCAGCCGCAATTCAGGACGTGTTGGATTTTGTGCGCGGCAAAACATATGTCCAATGTGATAAGGCGTTGCCAACCTATCTAGTCCTAATTCCCATCATCTATGTGCGGTACCATTTCCCGTCCACATGGAAGAGCGCCAAGGACGTGGATACCTACCTCCTGCGCTGCTCTCTCGCTGGAGCCTTTAGTGGTAATCCCGATAACCTCCTTGACGCCACTGTTAACAAGCTCGCCGGCGAGAAAGCCTTCGTCCTTGACGAGCTGTTTGAGGTCGCGCGCTCTCAGGGCCGCAGCCTGGAACTCACAGAGGATCGCTTTTGGCAAATGGGGTACGGTTCTCCCACCATTCACCTGCTGTTCAACCTCTGGTACCGCGACTTCAACCACACGCCGGCCTATGAGAACAACTTGCCGCAGGTCGACCACATCTTTCCTCAGAGTGCGCTCCGCAAGGTGAAAATAGAGAATCCGAAAACCGGTCGCAGAGACCTTATGAAATATCGCGAGGGCGAGCGAAATCAGCTAGCTAATTGCATGCTTCTGAGCCGAGAGGAGAACGGCGCCGGCGGTAAATGGGATACACCGCCTGACGTATGGTTTGCCGGAAAGGATCGCGCATATCTTGAGAGGCACCTGATCCCGGCTGATCCTGAGCTATGGCAGCTCGACCATTTTGAGGAGTTCATCGAGGCCCGGAAGAGCTTGATTCGAGACCGCTTCAAATACCTTCTCGTTCAGGGGGCCGCAGCAAAGTAACTCTGAGGGGGCGAAGCATGGAACCACTTACATCGGCTGACCCGGAAACCAAATCTGCCGACATTCTTGCGGAGAACATTGCCCGGCTCAAAGACCTCTTTCCCGAAGCCTTCACTGAGGAAAAGGTGGACTTCGAGGTTCTGAAGCAGCTCCTCGGCAGCGCCGTGGACGAACGCGAAGAGAAATACGGCCTCAACTGGCACGGCAAGCGTCGCGCCCGGCGGCTCGCCCTTACTCCATCCACGGGTACGCTGCGTCCATGCCCGGAAGATAGCGTCGCCTGGGACACCACCCGCAACCTCGTGATCGAGGGCGATAACCTCGAAGTGCTGAAGCTCATGCAAAAGAGCTATGCCGGCAAGGTTAAGCTTATCTACATTGACCCGCCCTATAACACAGGCAACGACTTCGTCTATCCTGACGACTTTCACGACAGTATCCGCAACTACTTGGAGCTCACGGGCCAAGTGGATGGCACGGGCGGGAAACTCACTTCCAACACGGAAGCCTCGGGCCGCTTCCACACGGACTGGCTCAACATGATGTATCCTCGCCTCAAGCTAGCGCGGACTTTGCTCCGCGATGATGGTGTGATTTTCATCAGCATCGACGACGCTGAGGTTTCCGATTTGAGGTTGCTCTGCAGTGAAATCTTCGGCGAAGAAAATTTTCTGGCAGTGTTTGTTCGGCGCAGGCGAATGGCGACCGGGATGCGCGACACCCCTGTTTCGCCCGATCACGAGTACATCGTGAGTTTTGCAAAAAGCGTCCCATCGGTCCGACTGTTCGGGTTTGCCCGGCGAGAAGACGACTTTCCATTGGAGGATGCTCGCGGTCGCTATCGAAGCACCGATCTTACAGTGGGGATGACTAGGGAGATGCGCCCAAACCAATTCTACGCGATCAAGAACCCAAAGACCGGCTCCGAGTATTTGCCGCCCGAGGAACGGGTGTGGCGGTTTGAACCCTCGACGATGCGGGAGCAGATAAACGAGGGAAACATCATCTGGCCTGACGACAATCCAGGCGGTCGAATGTCTCGGCCGCGCTTTAAGACGCGATTCGTCGAAGGAAGCGAGAAGGCAAATCCAGTGTCTACTTGGGTCGATGTCAAAAGCCGTTCACACAGTACTGAAGGCGACGACGTCATATCACTCAGAGCCGGCCTTAACCAGGAAGCGACGAAGGAGATGAGGGACCTCTTGGGTGAGCAAGTTCTTGAGTATCCCAAGCCGGTGTCCCTCCTCCGGGGCCTGTGTGCGGTAGCCTCGAAGGCCGATGACATTGTCCTCGACTTCTTCGCCGGAAGTGGGACCACAGGACACGCCGTATGGGACCTCAACAGGCAGGATGGTGGTACCAGAAGGTTCATCCTAGTGCAGCTGCCAGAAGTGACGCGGCACAAAGACTATTTAACAATTACCCCTATCACGAAGGAGCGCCTGCGCCGAGCCGGGAAGAAAATGCGGGAAGCGAACCCAATGTTTACGGGCGACCTCGGTTTCCGCGTGTTCAAGCTGGCCTCCAGCAACATCCGAGCATGGGAGCCGAACCGCGAGAACCTCGCCGAGACGCTCGAAGCCTCCGTCGAGCACCTCAAGACCGACCGCACCGAACACGACATCCTGTTCGAGTTGCTCCTCAAGCTCGGCCTTGACCTGACCGTGCCGATCGAAGAGAAGTCCATCGGGGAAAAACCCGTCCACAGCATCGGCGCGGGCACGCTCCTCGTATGCCTCGCCCCTCAAATCGCCCGCGAAGAAATCGAACTGCTGGCCCTTGGCATTGCGGACTGGTACAAGGCATTGGCCCCAGCCGGCGAAACCACCGTGGTCTTCCGAGACAGCGCCTTTGCCGACGATGTGGCCAAGACCAACCTCACCGCGATCCTTCAGCAGCACGGCTTGGCAAATGTGCGGAGCCTATGACCTCGAAAACAAAGAGGGGGTGTATGCCAATAGCGTGGTCCGAGAATTGCCATTCTGAGAGGTAACGATGGGACGGATCAAGAAGGAGTTTCTCGAGAGGATGGTTTCGCATATTAACCGGAAGGCATGGTGGCATGTTCCTCCTTTGGACCCCGAAGCCTATCAGAAGCGAGGGAAATTTCTTGCTTCCACTTTTGCTGAAGCAGAGTTTTACGGCAGACCCCTTGACGAACCAGAAAGACCACACGTCACAAAGCCGCTCGTTGGAAGTGAGCGAACGGTGTGTCAGGTTCTATTCGGAAAATTCATTCGCTTTACAAACGATGAGGAAACAAATGTTCTGGGAAAAAGATTCGCGCTCGACGCACGAATTAAGAACGCCGCTCTTGCTCAAGGATACGACTCAGTCGTCGTAATGCATCCGAAGTGTTACACGGAGTTCAAGAGGACGGGAAAGATACCGAGGATGCTTGAGTTGAACATACTCAGCCCCGTTTTCCCCGTTGCGGCTGCCAAAAA
The DNA here is from genome assembly GCA_035500795.1 of Candidatus Eiseniibacteriota bacterium. Lineage (GTDB taxonomy): Bacteria > Acidobacteriota > Terriglobia > Terriglobales > Acidobacteriaceae > Sulfotelmatobacter. Next base: position 8,827 of record DATJWZ010000251.1, read on the forward strand.
TCAACCTCAGAGCCATTCATCGATTGCGAGTCTGGAGAGCGCGCGCAGCCTCTGAGCGCCAAGACAGGAGGGACGAGGGGAAAGTGAGTGTTGATTTCGTCACGAAACACACCTATTATTCGTGACGAAGATGACGTACGGATCATGGCTCAAGACCCAGCGGGACAGATACTTGCGAGGATACACGGCAATGGCAGGGGTAAGGTATTCACCCCAACGGATTTTCTTCACCTTGCCAGCCATGAAACCGCAAGGAAGGCTCTAGGCCGGTTAACGCAGGAAGGCACAATCCGCCGTCTGATGCGCGGGGTCTATGACTGTCCGGCTTTCAGCACCTTCCTCAACGTTCCGGCAAGCCCCGATCCGGACGATCCTCCGTGTGCTTTCGGCAGGGCTGCGTGAATGTTGATCTGAGGGTGAAGCCGGGATTAAGGGCACGGAGGGATCGAGGGCCCCGGCACTACGTGTACCTCGCAAGGAGGAAGTCCATGTCGTCTCCGACGCCATAGCCGAACTTG
>DATJWZ010000252.1:0-6724 GCA_035500795.1 Candidatus Eiseniibacteriota bacterium
GTGTTCCTAGAAACAGTGAGCCGAGGCCTCCGCCCAAATTCCGGAGAAAATGCCGCCTCGTCCTCGACTGCAGCAACATCAACTCAGCTTCGTTCGGCGATCCAGATCTGACTTGCCGATCGTCAAGGCTTCGGCCACCCATTTTCGATTCACTCACAGTGATTACCTGGTCAAAGATGCATCAAGATTCATGAGAACGCCTGCCACGGCAGTCATGGCGGACAAATCCCTGGAACCGGTGCGTGTAGTCGCAGCGACCGGCTTCAACGTCGATGTTGCACTGGTTTTTTCGTAGAGGGCATGTAGCGCTGTCAATTCCTTATCTGTAAGGTTCCTCGACAAAATAAGCCGAGCTCCGTATCCGATGCGAGCATCTACATTCCCTTCTTTGGCGATCATGCGCTCGGCCATTGCCCGCGCCGCTTCGAAGTACACGGGATCGTTCAGCGTGACCAACGCCTGCAGCGGAGTGTTGGTCGGAATGCGCCGCGCCAGACTCGTGTCGTGATCCGACGCATCGAAGGTGAGAAAGCTTGGGTAACCACTGGTCCTCTTTATATAGGTGTAAATCGCACGCCGGTGGCGATCCGGGCCAGTTGCGTCCTTCCATTTGCTGTCGTTGTAGACGGTATTCCACACTCCTTCCGGTTGTGGCGGCATTACTGGCGGACCACCCATCTTGTCCGACAGCAACCCGCTCGCCAGCAGTGCCTGATCCCGCACCATTTCCGCAGTCAATCTTTGCTGCGGTCCACGTGCCAGCAGGCGATTATGCGGATCTCTTTCGACAAGCTCGGGACTAGCCTTTGCGCTTTGGCGGTACGTCGCACTTGTGACCAACTCTCGTAAAAGAGCTTTCATGTCCCAGTGAAGATCATTTTGAAAATGGAGCGCGAGCCAATCAAGCAGCTCCGGATGACTGGGCTCTTCACCCACACTCCCGAAGTTTTCGAGAGTTTCAACGATCCCAGCTCCAAACAACTGCTCCCAGTATCGATTCACGGCGGTTCGCGCAGTCAACGGTTGTCCAGGAGCAAAGAACCATTTGGCCAGAGTCAAACGATTCCGCGGCGCGTCATCGGGCAATCTGGGAAAAATTCCTGGGACGTCGGGAACAAGTGCCGGCCCAGTCTTGGTCAGAAAGTTACCCCGCTCGAATTCCAAGGTCGTTCGCTCATCGTACGCGGGTTCTTCCGCCATAATGGGCAGCGGGACGGTAGGAATTTTTTCTAATTGTTGAGTCAGTTCTGTGAGCTGTGCAAGTTGCCCGCTCCAGCTCGCATCAGCGCCGAGAGATTGCCACTGCGAATCTCCGCTCACGGACAGATGGACCTGATGAACCAAGGCGGGCTTATCGTCAATGTCTTGAGTCTGAGTTAGCCTCAGCTTGATTCGGCTCCCGCGATTCAACTTAATCGGTTCGGTAGGAACAGCCACCACCCAACGCGTGCGAAACAAACTGGGTACCGCCTGAAACCCATTGGCCCCAGGATCATCCATAAGCTGCCGCTTCGATTCGATCGCGCCGGCCAGCGCTCTTTCCAGACTCGATTCAGAATCCGGAACAAGGGAACGAAATGCAACCTTGCTCTCCTTCCCTTGACCATCCACAACCGAGGCGTCAATTCGATCCACGATGAATCCGATCTCCGGAGTATGGCGAGCGACCTCGCTATTCGTCGGATAGATCTCGATGCGCAACGCGGTTATTTCTGGCGCATCTGCCTTAGCAGTCAGCTCGAAAGTCTGCATCCCGGAGATCTCAGAACCTGAATGCAGATCTCCGCTCGAGATGGGAAGGCTCACCTCTTTCCCAGCCGCGGAGCGAGCTTTTACGCGCATGTCAGCGATAGCCTTTTGAAGATCTTTGCGCTGCTCAGCCTCTTCTTTCGCGGAGAGCTTTTCCCGTTTCAGGCTCTTCAACTTTTTCTCTAGCTCTGAAGCCTCCCATTGAAACGCTAGTGACGTGCTAGCTCTCGCAGAGCTGATCGGAATGGCTGACCACTGCGACTGCTGTTCCAGCTGCCTTCCATGAGACACAACGGCCGACTCAACCTTCGCCAGTTCCTGCTGCAACCGCGCAGCTTCGGGATAGCGCGTCTTGTCCTTCGGCACGTGCAACACAGGCGTGTCTTCAGGGAGATCGGCATCCTGCGTGTTGTTGAAGAATGCCAACGATTTGTAATACTCCACGTGCCGGATCGGATCGTAGGGATGCGAATGGCACTGCACGCAATTCATCGTAAGCCCGTTCAGCACCGACCATGTCGTCGCCGACCGGTCCATAACAGCGACGGTGCGGAACTCTTCATCATCCGTGCCGCCTTCATCATTCACAGGTGTTTGCCGATGGAAAGACGTTGCGATCCTGTCCTCAAACGTCGCGTCCGGCAATAAATCACCCGCTAACTGCGTGATCACAAATTGGTCGTAGGGTACGTTGCGGTTAAAGGCATCAATTACCCAGTCCCGATAGGGCCACACACCTGGGCGCTCCATGTCTTTCTCATAGCCCTTGGTATCGGCGTAACGAGCCAGATCGAGCCACATCGAAGCCCAGCGCTCTCCATACCGTGGAGAGTTCAACAAACGATCAACCTGCCTTTCATAAGCATTGGAGGAAGTGTCAGCCAGGAATGCAGCTTGCTCTTCTGGTGTAGGTGGAAGGCCCGTGAGATCGAGCGAGACCCGTCGCAACAACGCAGACTTATCGGCCTCAGCCGATGGCGAAAGGTCTTCTTTTTCGAGACGCGCAAGTACAAATCGATCTAGCGGTTGACGCGGCCACTCGTCATGCTTCACTTCAGGCAGAGTCTGCGGCTTGGGAGCAACAAAGGCCCAGTGATCCTCCCACTTTGCGCCCTGTTTGATCCAGCGTCGCAGGACATCAATTTGCTGCGCCGATAAAGCTGGCGCGTGGTACGGCATTCGCGAGTCGGGATCAGACGAGGTAATCCGCGCCATCAGTTCTGACTCGTCCGGCTTTCCCGGCACAATCGTTCGCTTGCCCGACTTTCCCGTCCCCAGCGCCTCTTCGCGGAATAGGAACGAAACGCCATTTTTCTGGCGCACCCCGCCATGACACTGCATGCAATTCTGGTTCAGGATAGGACGAACATCGCGACTGAAGTGCACTTCCTCACCAGAGCGGCGACGAATGTAGTATGTGGCGCCAAGCAGTAGAGACAAAAAGAGCAGCCCAAGCATCCAGAACCTGGGTGACTTCAAATCGGATCCCTTTGCGAAACCGAACATATTCTCGCGAGTGGCAGACATTATATTGCCTATCTTCCGCCCCGGTTCATCTTTCCTTGGCCTTCCGGCTGCAAGGCAGTTCTTTGCACAATCGCCGAAGTGGCGGCTTGTAAGCACACTTTCGGCACGCAAGTCGCTCGAAAGGCTTGTTTGAGTGCGGTCGCTTCTGCATCCCTGTCCCTATTTCTCGAATGCGCACGTCTGACTGTTCTCAGTCAATGAGAACCTTCTATTTAACGCTAGACAAAACGAAACACAACGCTATAAAAAGAAACACGTCGAAAGTCTGGTTCACCATGGTTTGCTGGCCCGATTGGCACGGAGAGGACACACCTCGATGCAGCGAAGAGACTTCTTGAAAAGCAGTGTCGCGTTGGCCGTTGCAGCCGAACTTGGAACTACAAAAGCTCAAGGTTTCGTTCCTGCCCACAACTGGGATAAATACGATTTTGGTTCTGGGCCGCCCGTACCCGACCGGCTCAATCAGGGGCCGTTTCCACAGTATCCGCCCGAGGCGCTGATCCCCACGGATGATGTGGTGATGACGACAACGCCTTCAGAGGAAGTCGTGCCGAACTATGGTAAGGGGCTGATCACATATATCACGGCAGACAGCGGCACAGATGAAATTAAATCGGACAACATTCCGCAGGCGATCGAAGACCTGGTGCGATTTCCGTTGGGCCAACAGCTTTACATACGGCCGACGTGGCGGGAGGTCCAGCCGCGGCCTGGGCAACTCGTGCTGCCTGATTACGTGAAGCTGATTTTCGATCTTGCCAAGAAGAACAAAAAGCGCGTTGGACTTCGAATTCAGATGAGCGCTCCCGATTATAAGAAACAGCCCGCGCTGCCGGACTTCGTTCTCGATAAAGTCCCGACCGTTGACCTTATTCCTGACGAGAAAGAAAAGAAGGCGGCTGCGCGTTTTATCGAGAATCAATACTCGAAGTATCAGCCGCGGTTCGATCATCCTTTTTTTCAGCAGGCATTTAGTGAACTGGTTGGACTTTTGGCTGCGGAATTCAATGGCAACCCGATCGTTGAATTTATTGACACCTTTTTATACGGTTTCTGGGGCGAAGGGCACACCTGGCCCTTCGTCAACACTCCGTTTCCCGACTATCAGACGGCGGAACGGACCTGGGTCAAGATGTTCGAAGTTCAGCAGGAGCACTTCACCAAGACTCCGCTGATGACTAATACGCAACCCGACTACAGCCGTGTCGGCAACTCCGAAGTACTCGACCGTACCATCCGCAGTTACAACTGGATTCGTAGCGACACGATCTTCATCGAGAACGAGCAAATTGAAACTCTCAGTAATCGTCCGCCGTGGGTTGCGGCAGCGCTTGAACAAGGAATTCCGGCGAAGAGTCCAGAGTCGTTCCCGCTGGAGGAAGGGTTGTCCCCAGCGGAAAACATGATCGCGCACGTGATCGACGTCGGCGCGAACTACTGGTCGCTTTGGAATTTCCACGCGATCAGCGCCAAGAATCTGCAGAGCTATTACCAGGCATTCCCCAAGGCGTTCGACCAGATCAATCGTCGAATTGGCTATCGCGTCAGGCCGTCCATGATCTGGAGCTATGACGACGGCGGCTATCTGGGGCTGATCATCGCGTTTGCAAATGATGGCATCGCCGGTGTTCCGGGCGTGCTTCGCGTAAGTGTCGAGACCGAAGACGGCAAAATTCTGACGAGCGGATGCCTGGATGCCGGCTATCCTCTGCCGGGCAAGCTGCGTCAGGCTCAGTTTGTGCTGCCCAAAGGGACAAAATTCGCAGGCTCGAAACTTCGAGCGGAGATTGAAGTGAAACGAATGCGTTATCCGGTGCAGTGGGCTTGCCGGCAGAAGCTCAACGACGATGGTTCGCTCACTCTGCGTTCGAATCTACATCATGGCTTCTGACGGAGCACCATGACCAAAGCTTTCTCTTCGTTGCTCATCTTCGCAGCATTGCTAGCGGCGGGCCAATCTTCAGCGCGGCCTGGACAGCCCCTTGTGCATCGCTCATCCGCAGCGCAAATCCAAAGCTCTAGTCTGCGCATCGAGTTCGACAAAGAGACGCGCAGCCGCGTGATTGCGCGATTCGGGGATAAGGAGATTCCGCTTAGTGTGTTCACTGCTTCTGAGACCGTCAAAGGCAGTGACCGATCCTGGTATGACTTTGCTTTGAGTTCGCAGACGCAAGAGCGCGTCACCGATGCTTATGGTGAGGGAGAGAAACTCAACCTTGCGGGCACGTCTGGCGTGCTGAGAAAAAATCTCTCCGTCACTATTTACAACGAATTTCCCAACCTTGCGCTCTTCGATGTCAGCTATACGAATATTGGCAAGTCGCAACTGAAGATTCTGGAGTGGACAAACAATCACTATACGATCGATGCACAGAAGAGCGCGACGGGAATACCGTTCTGGTCGTTTCAGAGCGGCTCTTACGAGCGTCGTCCGGACTGGATTGTCCCGCTGCACGCAGGATTCTCGCAGGAAAACTATCTTGGCATGAACGCCAGCGATTATGGCGGTGGCACTCCGATTGTTGACGTCTGGCGCCGAGACGTCGGCATCGGTGTCGGCCACGTCGAATCGCGGCCACGACTGATCTCTCTACCAGTTTCGATGCCCAATGCGTCTCAGGCCGAGATGAGTGTGCACTATCGTCACGAGCAGTCGTTGTCGCCCGGCGAAAGTTTCCGCACTTTTCGCACGTTCGTTACCGTGCATAACGGCGATTACTACCAGACGCTGCTTACCTACCGCCGATTCATGTCGAAGCAGGGATTTCAGATGGCGAAAGCTCCCGACAGCGCTTTTGGAGCCATCTGGTGCGCCTGGGGATATGGGCGCAACTTCAAGCCGCAGCAGGTCTACGACACGCTGCCGACAGTGAAGCGCATGGGGTTTACCTGGGTCACACTGGACGATGGCTGGCAAAACAACTATGGCGACTGGCAGCTTGATCCGAAGAAATTTCCCCACGGAGATGCCGATATCAAGGCAATGGTGGAACGGATTCACCAGGAGGGATTCAAGGCGCAGCTCTGGTGGTCTCCACTCAGCGCTGTCCCGAATTCCAAGTTGCTCAAGGACGAACCTGATCTGATCTTGGAAAATCAAGACGGTTCGCCGCGCAAGATTTCATGGTGGGACTCCTACTATCTCTGTCCCGCTAACGCGCGGGTGGTGGAGTATCACAAAGAACTAGTGCGCAAGATCCTTGTCGACTGGGGATTTGACGGCCTCAAACTCGACGGCCAGCACATGAATGGCGTTCCAGCCTGTTATAACCCTGCTCACCACCACAAGCGCCCCGAGGACTCGGTGGAAGCATTGCCGGATTTTTTCCGTGAAATCTACGACGCCGCACAAAAAGCCAAGCCCGGAGCACTGGTGGAATTCTGCCCCTGCGGAACCGCGTATTCCTTCTTCACCATGCCGCATTTCAATATGTCGGTAGCATCCGAC
>DATJWZ010000253.1:0-10254 GCA_035500795.1 Candidatus Eiseniibacteriota bacterium
GCTTCAGGTGCATTAGCGGCCGCCTGTTGTTCGGCAGCCTGCACCTGGGCAGAAGATGGACCCGATGGCGCCGGAGCCTCTGGGTCAATGCCGGTCTGCTGCTGGACTGAGTTGTAGCAGTCGTATTCGTCTCTTAATTGCCGATCACTGCTCTGATTGTTCTTGGCGTACGCGAACATCCCCAACTTCTGTGCCGCCGAAAATGGAGGTGGTGGGGTGGCTGGTGCGACTGGTGCTGGGGCTGGCGCCGGTTGGCTGGCTGCTGGAGTGTTTGCAGCCGTGTTCGAAGCGCCGCCGGTACTGTCGGAACTAGATTTCTTGCAAGCTGTGCTTAGCAGGAGCAATAATAGGATGGTTGGTACTTGAAACCTTGCGCTCTTCATTAGTTCCTCCCAATCAAGTGCCACCCACTGATCCGCAGCCAAGTTCGAGTTGCGGCATTCTGGAGCGATCTGTTCTATTTCTTTAGTTCTTCAAAAACACGGCTCCAATCATTCTTTATGCTGACGACCGTCCATCCATACTGTTTCGCCAGTGCCAAAGACTTCTCGGCGCCCGACACGTAATCGAATTCGCGAGCTGCGTCGTCATGGAGGACGAGGAGCCGCAACGCCGGTCGCGGCGGTTTGTTAGCAAACTGCAGCATCGGGATATCGCCGTTGGAATTGCCCGCAGCGAAAATAGGACGCCTCCCGATCCGGCTCCAGATCCGCGTCGGCTTTACTGCCCCGTCGTCGAAGACATCGAGTTTGGCTTTCATCTGCAAGTCGCCCCCGTCACCGTCTTCGTGAAACCCGATTGACGTGCTGGTCCCCACCACCCGCTCCGGCGGGATGCCGTAAATCTCTCCGGCGATCTGACGGATGAAATCACGGCCCCCGCCCGACACAATGTAGGTCGTGAACCCACTTCCTTCGAGAAAGCGAAGGAGTTCGACCATGGGTGCATACCCGCAGTCGCGATACAAGCGCTTCAGCTTGGGGTGCGACTTCGTTCGGAAAAAGGCATCCACACGCTGGGAAAATTCCTCCGTCGTCAGACCTTCGAACGCCGAGAGCACACCCTTCGCAATGGCAGGCATATCGCTTTCGTCACCGCCATAGTGCTTCTTGATGGCCATCCGGAACCAAGTCATGTCGTTGTCGACGGCAGCCTTCCACGGCTGTTGATCGCGCAGCGCCGGATTCTGCTGGGCCATTTCTACCCAGCGCTCCATGATGTGGACGAGCTGGATGACCGGCTGCTCACACCACAACGTGCCATCGTTATCGAAGACGGCGATGCGTTCTTCCAGCGGTACGAAGTCCGGACTGCCTTCAGTCGTAACGCGTTTTACGAAATCGAGGATGGACTGTTTCGCCGTGCCCTCATTCCACGAGGCCAGCGCTCCCTCCTGATACTCCGAAACCTCCTGCAACGCGGTGTCAAAGTTTCCAAGTTGATGCATACGCGCTCCTTTTGTTCCGAAAATAAAAGCTTCATTCTCTGTTAGCCCTAACCGAGATCCTCAGGTTAGTACCAGTTAGCCCGCCTTGAAGAAGCGCACCTCCGCGGCGCGCTCATCAACTGGGACGATTGGCAATTCGCCGTGCTGCTTTGCCGGCAGATTGCGCAGGTGTTCCATAATCGCCTGCCATTCCTTGATCTCCTGGTGCGGATCCTTTCCAACGGCGATACTGCTGGGGTCATGCGTGCCCGCCGGCGCCAGCAAGTACGGGGTGCTGTCACGAGGAAGCTCCAGTGCCTCTGCCCTGGATGCGTGAGGTTGCCCATCTTTGTTCTTAGGAACAAGTGAGAGTGCGCCCTTGGTCATTTTGGGAATACCCATAACGAGCGAGGCAAACATGAGAGGGCCGGTGATGCTGTACAAGCGCCCGTCTTTTCCCGTGATATCAATCGCTTTGTAACCGCGATCAACGTCTCCCAGTTCGATGTCTGTCACTACGTCAAATTTCGGACGTGACGTGTCATACCGGAACCGCATACCAGAGGCGCGAGGGAACATTTCTCCTGGATGAGTCGGGCTATCCACGAGGAAGACTTCGAGAATGTTCTTGATCTCCTTGCCGGTAAAGTAGGCCGTTACCAAGGCGCTGCCAGCAGTCTTATCAACGATGCCGCCGCCAAGAGGTGCCACGGCGAATACGTCGTAGACCGTCTGCACACCTGTTTTCCCTCGCCTGAGGCTCGCGCGCATCATTCCGTTCGCGGTGAGTCCGATGTCGGCCTTGGTTGCTTCTCGAAAAGAGTCAGTGATCAGGTTTGCCAATATCGTGCTTGCAGTGATATCGGTGAACGTGTTGGGGATATCCCGCGGCACCACGGCCAGCTTCTGATCGACGCTGAACCCGCGTGACGCAAACACGGCCGCCGTCACCGATTTCTTGAGAGTGTTGATCTCGCTATCGATGGCGGGATCGCCGGCGATGGAGTCATCGATGGGGTGCAGCTGATAGGAGTCCACATGCACCTTGTCGCCTTCCATGGTGATCACCATTTCGCCAACATTGTTCCCTTCTTTTCCCGTCTGAACCACGGGTACCCGGCCGTTGACGATGATTGGTTCTGGCAGTTCGGTGTGGCTGTGTCCACCAACTAGCACGTCGATTCCCGGAACCTCTCTGGCAACTCGGAGATCGTCCCCTTCCGAGTAGGTCCCATCCTTCCCCTTGATGACGCCGCCGTGGCTGAGACAGATAACCACATCCACTTTTTCCGTCTCGCGAAGGATCTTGACCATTTCCTTACCGGTCTCGATGGCATCCGTGAACTGGACAGCTCCCGCGCCAGATGTATAGATCGTTGCTTCTTTCCCGATCAGACCAAAGATGCCAAAGCGAATACCGCTCCGCTCGATCACGACATAACGACGGATCACATTTTCTTTTGCCAGTCGTTGAAGTTCTGCTAAGGACGGGTCACTCGCCGCAAAACTGCTGTTCGATGGGAGAATTGCGGGAATTCGACCGGCGGAGGAGGCAACTCTGATTTCTGTTCCTAAACCATCAGGCCCAAGGTCGAACTCATGATTGCCAAAGGTCGTTGCGTCGAAACCCATATGCGACATGAGTTGCAGTTCGCCGCCCGTTTGCCGAGTAGCTGCAGCAAAGGGAGTCCCCATGGTGAAGTCACCGGCATCCAGGAGTAGAACAGGCCCTTGGCTTTTGCGCGCTTCACGTCGCGTCGCCAGCAGCGCTGCGATGCGAGCAAAACCACCTCGAGTGTCGTCGTCGTTGGTCGCGAGCGGCGTATAGTCTGACGAAGGTCCCATTCCGATAAGGGCAGAGTGCATATCATTGGTGTGCAAAATTGTGAAAGTCTTTTTGGTCATCGTTTCCTCCGCCGCAGAAGGCAGTCTTCCAGCAAGTATCCCTGCGCCTGCTACCGTCGAGACTGCAATGAATTCGCGTCGCGAAAATCTTTCGTCTTTCATACTGAACACCTCCAGGCGAGCTTCCGGATGATGCAACTCTGTTGGACTCCCCCCAGCCAGGGCGCCGATGAAGTCAACTGACCGGCAGCCCAGGTTCGAGCTGCCGGCTAGTGGATGAAGTGCACCTATGTGCTAGTCAACGGCGAACGCTGCGGCGGCTATCTTCTCCAGATCGACGTACTGCGTCTTGTCGACCACTACGCCAACGCCGAGGATCTTCCCGCCCTTGAATGTCGCGGGAGACTTGTAGCGTTCGCTGACAGCGTCGCCACTGTCGTAGCCGACGCAGAGGCCATCGCCGCACAGCGTGAACTTGCCTACCTGTGCGCGCATCGGCCCCTCGGCCACTACCTTGTCGTTCACGTAGAGCTTCGTCTTGCCGACGGACTCGTGGTTTTTACCCATGCCCTCACGGATGAACTCCATTCCCAGCGTGTATTTGCCGGGCTTGAGTTCCGGGGAGACGAACGTCTGTTCAGGCTTGATACCGAGGAAGTTGTAAACATACTGCAACTTCTTGTCGGCAATGAACAGCGCGTGGCCGCCGAAGCGCGATCCATGGGCGAAAATTACACCCGAGCAGTTCGGATCGGTAATTTCAACGTCGGCGAGGATCTTGTACGAACGTCCCCGGACGTTGACGGCAACGCTTTCCGGTACCGAAGACGCTCCTGCGTAGTACTTGTATCGCTCGCGGGGCGCTTCCTCGGAAGGCCGTGGCGTGGTCAGGACGGCTGTCACATTGCGGTCGTCCAGAGGCAGTACCATGTTCGCCTCCGCTTCTTCGAACCAGGCCTTGATCAGCGCCTGCAGCTTCTCAGGGTGTTCCTTGGCCAAGTCTTTGGATTCCGAGCGGTCCACGTCGGTGTGATACAGCTCCCACTGGTCCTTGTCGAAGTGTCCCTGATCAGAGGGACATGGTGCGTGCAAAGAGGCCGCCTTCCAGCCGTTCTCCCACATCCCGCGGGTGCCGGACATGGCATAGTACTGGCGTTTCTTCTGCGTCGGCGCGTCCGGCGTCGCATCGAAGGTGTAACGCATCGAAACGCCCGAGAGCGGATACTGCTCCACTCCCTTGTAGACTTTGGGCATCTCGAGTCCGCAGATGTCCAGGATGGTGGGGACAATGTCCACCGAGTGGTGATACTGGTTTCGGATCTCGCCACGCGCCTTGATGCCTTTTGGCCATGAGATGACCAACGGGTCGCAGGTGCCACCCGCGTATTCGGAGTAGCGTTTGAACATCTTGTATGGCGTCGAGAAGCCAACAGCCCATCCCGTCGGGTAGTGCTCGTAGGTGTCCGGGCCTCCCAGCTTTTCGATGAGCTTTAAGTTTTCGGACATCTCATCCGGGTAGCTGTTGAAGAGCTTGTTCTCGTTGACCGTTCCGTTGGGGCTGCCTTCTCCGGAAGCGCCATTATCGACCGCGTAGATGACAACGGTGTTCTCGAGTTGACCGCTCTCCTCGAGGTAGTCGATGATGCGCCCCACCTGCGCGTCGGTGTACTCGGAGAATCCTGCGTAGACCTCGGCTAGCCTCGAAAACAGTTTTTTCTCGTCAGCGTTGAGCGTATTCCACGGGCGTACAGCATCGCCCGGAGACGCGACATCGGGCGGCATTGGGTTGATCGGAGTGAGTTGGGTTCCCTTGGGCAGAATGCCTTTGGCAATCATGCGCGGCAGGACCCACTCGCGGTAAGCTTCGTAGCCATCATCGAACTTGCCCTTGTACTTGTCGATGTACTCTTGCGGAGCGTGGTGCGGAGCATGGTTGGCTCCCGGGCAGAACCACATGTACCAGGGCTTCGACGGATTGCCAGCCTTCTGGTCTTTGATCATCTGCAGGGCTTTGTCCGTCAGGTCCTTGGAGAGGTGATAGCCCTGCTCCGGGTAATATGGCTGGTCAACGGCGTGATTGTCTTCAAACAGGTCGGGATACCACTGGTTGGTTTCACCACCGAAGAAGCCATAGAATCGATCGAAACCCTTCTGGAGTGGCCATTCCCTCTTGGTGGAGCCGGCGGCGATGTTCGTTTCAGCGACGCCGTGGTTCTTGCCCACCCAGAACGTGCTCCAGCCGCCATCCTGCAGGATTTGCCCGATGGTGGCGCACTCGTCCGGAAGGTGCCCGTTACAGCCAGGGAATCCGATCGCTAGCTCAGTAACCGCGGCCATGCCGTTGAGGTGGTGGTTGCGTCCTGTCAGGAGTGTGGATCGCGTCGGCGAGCAGAGCGCCGTAGTGTGCCACTGCGTGTACGTGAGGCCATTGTCGGCCAGCTTCTGCAGTACCGGCATGTTGATGCGACCGCCATATGGTGACCAGGCAGCCTGGCCGGTGTCGTCGAACAAGACAAACAGAATATTTGGCGCTCCCGCAGGAGCTCGGGTTGGAGTAAATGGTTCCCAGTCGGGAACCGAGTCGCGCACATCGAGTTTAACGATGCCCTTAAACGCTTTCTTAGCCATTGTCTTCGTCTCCTTTTATGTATTCGAATTGCATTCGGTTCCCAACCGTGTGTGGGGTCGACCCTTTTCTGTCGTGAACTCATGTGTACCGATTCAAATCCTCTGTCATCGCGCCCTGCAGCGCGGATTCAATTTCCCGTCCCGCACGCGCCTGCTGCGGAGCCGACCAGCCGGTGCGCTGACCGGCAGCCCAGGTTCGAGCTGCCGGTTCAATCGATTGAGTGCGTCTACGTATTAGTCGACGGAGAACGCTGCCGCTGCCAGTTTCTCCAGATCGAGGTATTGTGCTTTCTCGACCGTGACACCGACGAACTGGATGGTCCCACCTTTGAATGTCCCGGGGGACTTGTAGCCAGTGGCGACTGCATCGCCGCTGTCGTAGCCGACGCAGAGGCCGTCGCCCGACAGGGTGAACTTGCCCACCTGTGCGCGCATCGGACCTTCAGCTACGACTTTGTCGTTAACGTAGAGCTTCGTCTTACCCAAGGATTCGCGGTACTTCCCCGCACTTTCCCGGACGAACTCCATTCCCAGCGTGTACTTGCCGGGCTTGAGTTCCGGGGAGACGAATGTTTGTTCCGGCTTGTAGCCGAGGAAGTTGTAAACGTAGTGCAACCTCTTGTCGGTAATGAACAGCGCATGACCGCCAAAGCGCGAGCCATGGGCGAAAATGACGCCCGAGCAGTTCGGATCGGTGATCTCGACATCGGCGAGGATCTTGTAGGAACGTCCCCGCACGTTGACGGCGGCGGACTCCGGAACCGCAGTCGTTCCTGGATAGTAGATGTACCGCTCGCGGGGTGCTTCCTCCGTGGGCCGCGGGTCGGTGAGAATGTCAACACCCAGGCGGTCATCCAGTGGAAACACGTTGTTCTTTTCTGCTTCCTCAAACCAGGCCTTGATCAGCGACTGCAGCTTTTCAGGGTTCTCCTTGGCCAGGTCCTTGGACTCGGCGCGGTCCACATCCACGTGATAGAGCTCCCACTCATCCTTGTCGAAGTGCCCCTGATTGGAGGGCATCGGCGCGTGCAGAGCAGAAGCTTTCCAGCCGTTCTCCCAGATACCGCGAGTGCCAAGCATCGCGTAGTATTGGCGCTTCTTCTGGGTTGGTCCGTCAGGTTTCGCATCGAACGTGTAGCGCATCGAGATACCCGAGAGCGGAATCTGCTCCACTCCCTTGTAGACTTTGGGCATTTCCAGCCCACAGATGTCCAGGATGGTTGGAACGATATCCGTGGAATGGTGATACTGGTTCCGGATCTCGCCGCGCGCCTTGATGCCCTTGGGCCACGAGATGACCAGAGCATCGCAGGTGCCGCCCGAGTATTCCGAGTAGCGCTTGAACATCTTGAACGGCGTTGAGGTCCCCGCGGCCCAACCGGTCGGATAGTGCCCGTAGGTGTCGGGGCTTCCCAGCTTGTCCAGGAGCTTCATATTCTCGGCCAGATCGTCCGGATAGCTGTTGAAGTACTTGTTCTCGTTGACGGTTCCGTTGGGGCCGCCTTCTCCCGAGGCACCATTGTCGGCGGCGTAGATGACGACGGTGTTCTCAAGTTGGCCGCTCTGCTCCAGGTAGTCGATGATCCGTCCCACTTGTGCGTCGGTGTATTCCGAGAATCCCGCGTAGACTTCCATCATGCGTGAGAACAGCTTCTTCTCGTCGGCGTTGAGCGTATTCCAGGGACGCACCGCGTCTTCTGGGGTCGCAATCTTGGCAGGCATCGGGTTGATGGGAGTGAGCTCAGTTCCCTTGGGCAGAAGGCCTTTGGCGATCATGCGCGGCAGAACCCACTCGCGGTAGGCTTCGTAGCCGTCATCGAATTTGCCTTTGTACTTGTCGATGTACTCCTTCGGAGCATGGTGCGGCGCATGGTTGGCTCCCGGGCAGAACCACATGTACCAGGGCTTCGACGGATTGCCTGCCTTCTGGTCCTTAATCATCTGCAGCGCATGATCGGCAAGATCCTTGGAGAGGTGATAGCCCTGTTCCGGCCAATACGGCTGGTCAACGGCGTGGTTGTCTTCCACCAGGTCGGGATACCAGTTGTTAGTTTCGCCGCCAAAGAAACCGTAGAAGCGGTCGAAGCCCTTCTGCAGTGGCCATCCATGCCTTGTGGAGCCTGCGGCTGTGTCCGTCTCAGGGAGGTTGTGGTGCTTGCCCAGCCAGAACGTGCTCCAGCCACCGTCCTGCAAGATCTGCCCGACCGTGGCACACTCATCCGGAATGTGGCCGTTCGCGCCGGGATATCCAGTCGCCGCTTCCGAGATGCAGGCACTCCCGTTGAGGTGGTGGTTGCGTCCGGTCAAAAGTGTGGAACGCGTCGGCGAGCAAAGCGCAGTCGTGTGCCACTGCGAATACATCAGGCCGTTATCGGCCGCCTTCTGCATCGTGGGCATGTTGATCCGGCCGCCGAATGGCGACCATGCGGCCATTCCGGTGTCGTCGTATAGCACGAACAGAATGTTTGGCGCTCCATCAGGAGCTCTGGTTGGTGTATATGGTTCCCAATCGGGAACCGAGTCGCGGACATCGAGCTTAATGGTGCCCTTAAACGGTTTCTTCAACATGGTGTTCATCTCCTCTTATGTATTCGCATTGCATCTCAAGTCTTGACGGCGTGTGGTTGATATCTTTTCTTGCTATCTCAGATCCCGTTCTTCGTTGTGAGGTGCTGAGTGTTGTTGTCGCCGTGATCATTCAGCCGTTTCGCACTGCGGAGTAGCAGGATGATCAGAGCTTTCAAGTCGCCTGCGAGCAAAACTGCCGCAGGCGTCCGCACGCGCGGAAAAGAAATCGGCAAACCGGCTATAGAAGCGCTTCGCATATTCACCTTCCCACTTTCGCTACACCGGACAAAAACACTTCCTTTTCAGGCTCCGAAATCTGCATGATCTCGTCTGCGAACCGTCCACGGCTCAACAGACCGGCCATGATCTTCATTGGCTCGTCAATGTGCGTGAAGAACGCCTTATATGCGGCACACAAGTAATTCAATCCATCTTCCCCATCGGGCGTTTGGATAAAGCGGTTCTTGGGACATTCGCCGTGACAGGCGAAACGCACTTCGCACCCGCGACAGTAACGAGGCAGAGTATTTTTCTTTTCTTGACCAAACTTGACCTGTTGCGGGGAGGAAAGCAGCTGGATCAGATGAGTTTCGTGAATATTTCCCAGCTTGTATGCGGGCTCCACGAAATGATCACAGCTGTACAGATCGCCGTTGTGTTCCAAGGCCATCGCCTGTCCGCAGGTTTCGGAGAAGACGCACACCGCGCCCGGAACTCCCAACCAGTTGGCCAGGGCAGAGTCAAAATGCTGAACATAGATCTTGCCCACGTCGCTCTTGAGCCATTCATCGAAAATGGCGATCAGGAACTTTCCGTAAGCCTGGGCGTCCACCGATCGTTCGGTGACCTGGTTGCCTTCAATCGTATAGAGCGGCCGCTCCCCCCCTGGACGCTGACTCCACCCCTCATTGGCGATTGGCAGCATGGAGGCACTGACGCGCTCGATGATGGGAATGAGCTGGATATACTGGGCACCCAACTCATCGCGAAAGAACCGGTAAACTTCCAAGGGATGATTTTGATTTGCGGCGTGTACGGTGCAGAGGATGTTGACGTCGACGTCGTGCTTTTTCAGAACCTGGAAGCCGCGCATGACCTGGTCGAAGGAACCTGCTCCGCCCTTATTCAAGCGATAAACATCGTGCAGGGCTTTCGGCCCATCTACGCTCAGCCCGACCAGGAAATTGTTCTTCTTGAAGAACGCGCACCACGCGTCGTTGAGCAGCGTGCCATTGGTCTGGATCGTGTACTGGATTTGCTGCCCGGGACGCTTTAGCTTGTTCACGAGCTCGACGGACCGCTTGAAGAAATCCAGCCCCATCAAAGTCGGCTCGCCGCCTTGCCAGGCAACATCGACTCGTGGATCTCGATGACTTTCCAAAAGCTGCTCGAGGTACGTTTCCAGAAGCCCTTCGGCCATCTGAAAGCGGCTGCCGGGATACAGCATCTCTTTCGAAAGGAAGAAACAGTATTTGCAATCGAGATTGCAGATTGCGCCCGTAGGTTTGGCCAAAACATGGAAAGCAGGCGGCGCATTGGCAGGGAAGGTGAGTCCGTTGTTGGGTCTGACTGTTGTTGGATTAGTCATGGTTTCACTCTCGAACAGTCTAGGCCCTGCGATCCAGTCTCGTAACTGTCAAAACAAACAGGTTGCCATCAGTGCAAGAGAACAAAGGACTTAGAGAAGAGCTGGGAAGCTATCATCTTCAGTTGGCCGGGCAATCTCCCACGAGAGTCTATGGGAACCCTTGGTCCTTGATTGCTATTTCGCAGGTGCCGCTTTCGGA
>DATJWZ010000254.1:0-6442 GCA_035500795.1 Candidatus Eiseniibacteriota bacterium
CATCGCGTAGTGTGCTCCTAAATATCCGCCGGCGATGGCGCCCATGATCATGATGATGCCGTGCCTCCAATAAACTGCTCGCGCCACGATGAATGTCACAACCGCGACGCCGTTGATCACGAATCCCATCAGGCTCTTCAGCGCATTCATCGAGTGAATGTCGGTCATGCCGAGGACCGCGAGCATCGCCAGCATCACGATGCCCATGCCTCCGCCGAAATAGCCGCCATACACCGCAACACAAAACTGAAACAGTGTCGCCCCCAACAATGCGGCTCTTGCAGCTTCGTGTTCAATGACTGATCTGCGGCCTCCGGCGAGTTTCTTGCCGAACGCAAAAAGCAAAGTCGCGCCAAACGTGAGCCACGGCAGAACTCGCATGAACGTATGCGCAGGAGTTTTCAACAGAAGATAAGCACCGAGCAGGCCACCACTAAGACTCGCCGCAAGCAGCGGAATCAAGACGCGCCGGGCAACATCGAGCCGCTTGCGATACGCGCCGCCGCTTGCGGCCGCGCCGGTCCATAACGCGATAGTGTTTGTTGCGTTTGCCGGAATCGGAGGCACTCCGGTAAACAACAGCGCAGGGAAGGCGATAAAACTCCCTCCTCCAGCAACGGAATTCAGAGCTCCGCCAAGGGCTCCGGCCGCGAAAAGGAAGATGACAGTCTCGGAAGTCAAGCAGCTAGGTGTACCAGAAATTCCGCCGTGACGACAAACTCACCTTCTCCTCCGTTGCACGTCTTTATCCCGGACACCATGACCAAACTCTTTGTGCTTCCCTTACTTCTCACTCCCTTTCTCTCTGCTCAACAAAACGCCGCACCAGCAAATCCGTGCGACGCGGCGCAACAACAGCAGTTTCAATTCTGGGTTGGCAATTGGGATCTGACCTGGCCCGGCAACAAGCCCGGTGAAGTAGGGCATGGTACCAACAACGTCAAACGCATTATGGATGGCTGCGTGGTGCAGGAGAACTTCTCCGGCGGAGACTCCGTCCACCTGCGCGGAACCAGCGTCTCCACTTTCGACGCAAGATCCGGTCACTGGAAACAGACCTGGGTCGACAACGAAGGCGGCTACCTCGATTTCATCGGCGACTTCAAGGACGGCCAAATGACTCTGCAGCGCGAAGCGGTACAAAACGGCCAGAAGACTCTGCAGCGCATGGTCTGGAAGAACATCACCGCCAACGAACTGGATTGGAGTTGGGAAGCCTCCACCGACGGTGGCAAGACCTGGCAAGTCAACTGGCCTGTTCACTACAAGCGGGCGCACTGATTTTACAGCTTACTTCTGTAACCATTCTCCTGGATTGCGCCGCGAAACAATCGAGCCGAACTTGTGTTTTCATATCCGAGTGAGGTTTCGCATGCGTCATCGAGTTATCTTCTTGTCTTTGATCTTCCTCTGCTGCGCCGCGTGGGGCCAGTCAGCCAACCAGTCACCCGGAAGTGCAACAGCTAAGCCCATGCCGGGCCACGACATGTCAAGCATGAAAGACATGCCAATGAGCGCCGACCAGGACAGCAATGAAGCAGCTCACGTCATCCACTCCATGGAAGGCCATATGGACATGGGCCCGCACATGAAAATGACTGCTCTGCGTCAGATCCAGCCAGGTGACAAAGAGCGCGCTCAGAAAGTTGCTGATGAGGCCCGCCAGGCAGCCTCGAAATACACCGACTATCACGTCGCGCTCGCGGATGGTTTCAAGATCTTCCACCCGGAAATTCCGCAGCACATCTATCACTTCACAAATTACTCATACGGATTCGAAGCCGCCTTCGCGTTTAACCCCGATCATCCGACCTCGTTGCTTTACGAAAAGCACGGTGATGATTACAAGTTGGTTGGTGTTATGTACACCGCACCCAAGCGCTTCACGGAAGATCAGCTGAACGATCGGATTCCGCTCAGCATCGTGCAATGGCACGAGCACGTGAACTTCTGCAAGCCTCCCGCAGGAAGAGAACAAGAAATGTTGGGATCTCACCCGCAATTCGGCTTAAGGGGTTCCATTACGACACAGGAAGCCTGCGACGCCGCCGGTGGCACTTTTCGTCCGGTGATCTTCAACTGGATGGTCCACGTCTACCCCTTCGAAAAAGATCAAGCCAGCATGTGGTCTGTCGATCGTCAGCACGGCGACTCCGACTAGTACAACAACTCAGCGCATCGACAAACATTAATGTGACACAAAATGTCACTCCCGTTCGCCGCGATCCCTATCCTCACAAAACAATTCGCGTTTGTTCTCTGATATCCGTGAATGCACACACCAAACTTTTGCTACCGGAGCTCGCTTTTCATCGTCAAATAAAAACGTGGGGAGAGCGAATGCTCGGGAACTTCCGACGGGCAGTATGCGTAAATCTCCGAAGTGCGATCAGGCCGGCGCAGAGGTGACGCCGGCTTGAGTCGGAAAAAGATTGCGGGGTCTGGGGATTTTCTCAATCTCGGTTTGGCGGCCCAGGTGAGAAAACCCCCAAAGCGGAAGCGCGAGGCTGAAAGCCTGTGCGCTGTACCCCGGCGCCAGCATTGTAGGCGATTCGTGAGGAAACTCAAGCGTTTTCTCGCGCTGTCGCAAGCGGGGCCGCCCCAACCGTTCCCGACGTTTTTTCGGGAAAGAAAAAGGAGCAGCCATGAAGTTCGCGACAGTTACGAAATCTGCAGTGATGGGCCTGGCCCTGTTGTTAGCCTCGAGCGCCTTTGCCGCCAGCAAGGCTAACTTGACGCTGAATCATCCGACCACAGTCAATGGCACGCAGCTGAAAGCCGGCGATTACAAACTCGAGTGGGAAGGCAGCGGTCCGGATGTGCAGCTCAGCATCGTCCAAGGCAAGAACGTCGTAGCAAAGGTTCCTGCGAAAGTTGTTGAACTGAACAACAAGGCTTCGAATGACGCGGCAGTGTTGAAAGACAATGGCAACGGCACGACGTCTCTCACTGAAGCCCGCTTCGCTGGCAAGAACTTCAGTCTGAAGATTGGCGAAGGCGACGACGGAATGCAGTCTGGATCAAGCAAGTAGGACTTCGCCAGCACCAACGGAAAGGCAAAGCAACTTAAAGCAAAGGGGAGCACCCCAGTGCTCCCCAAAATCCTGTTCGCCTAATTCGGCGAAGCCAAGACATCGTCGTAATAGTTGACCAGGGCGCGTCGCGGTTTTACTTTAAGCCCTCTAAGCGGGATTTTTCGCTCAATCGAATTGTCGCCGAAGATTCGCGCTCTTCCGAGAAAGATGATGTTCCCTTCCGCCATTTCGAGGTAGAGCGGTACCAGCATCCGGAAGTGGTCATCCACGGAAGATTGCGTTAGCCGTATGTCCATGACCACATCACCGTCGCTGCCAGTGTCGAAGGTGGCATCGACCCGATACGTCGGCAATTGCGTACCGTAAACGTATTCGTTGAAGAACCAGTCCATTCGTTGATTTGCCTCCAGGTCCATCTCTGGAGTCATGTGCTTTTCTACCATCGCTTTGAAATCTTCGGTGCTGGCCGCTTTTCCGGAGTAGGTCTTCACGAAGTCCTGCATGGTTTCTTTGAATCGCTGATCGCCCGTACGATTGTCGTGCATCATCATCCGGATCATGTGCAAGACGTACGCCCCCTTGGGATAGATCAGGCGCCGTGTTGTATCAAACCCGGTCCGGGAATTGCTCGTGCGGTATCCCATCGTGAGCGGGCCTGCATCAATCGCCCGATAACCTTGCGCATTTTTCTCCAGCATCAGCTCACGCTCGTCATTCCAGAATTCGAGGAACTTTTTGGGATTCTTCTCGATAACGCTCAAATACAGTGATGCTGACATGTCGGCGAAACCTTCGCTCATCCACTGATCCCGTCCGGAACTGAATCCAACCGTGTGCCCCCACCACTGGTGCGCGACTTCGTGAGGCGTGACAACCTTCCAGTAGCCCCGATCTCCCCAGTCCACTCCCAATTCGTGACGAACAGTCGTGTCGAAGTAATAACAGATCGGAATCCACACTAGTTCCGGCCAGGATTGGCCGAAATTGCAGGCACTCTGCTGGGTCAAGTGCATGTGCTTGAAGAGTGGAGCGCCGAAATATTCGGTGTAGACCTGCACTGCCAGTTCGCCCTCGACGAGGGCCTTTTTGTTCAGTCCCGTTGTACTCATAGTCCCAAGGGCTGTGTCGGACGCGTGTGAACCCATTGTCGGCAGGTCTGCACCGGCGCTTGCAGAGTGCTGGAGCGCATTTACCCAATCTGGCGATTCCCGATTTGCGAACGACTGCACCACAAAGCCGGTGTTCTCAATCTTGCCCTCTTCCATCTTGAACCAGCCGTAATTGAACCCAGCCACCGTTTGCGGCGCTTCGCTTTTCCAGGTGGTCACATATTGATGTCCATCATTGCTCTCGCTCAGACGAACTCCAGTAGCCGCGATCTGCATGCCCTTCGGAATCCTGAATGTCATGTCGTAGGTGACGTACTCGCCCAGGCTGCTCCCCGGATTACTCGGATACCAGTTGGATCGCGCTATCGGGAAGTAATTGCCGGCTCCTTCGTTGACTACGGCTTCTTTACCTTCGTATTCAGTCAAAATTGCGTAGCGCTCGCCCAGGGTCAGCGCTTTTGGCAGGATGACCGAAAAATCCGCGTCATCGTTCTTGTCTTCCTGTATGAACGCCAGCGGCTGCCCATCTTCTGACTTCACGCTCTTCACTCGTAATGTGTGAAACAGATCGAACGGGACAACCCTTACACCTTGCAACTGAGCCGCGAATTCCGTTTTCGCCTTCCCGATCAGGTAAGCGCTCTTCTCCAGGGTAGTATCGAGTTGCTGGTGTTCGATCTGAATTGGCGGGCCGACGGTTCCCGGGGCGTGGGGACCCGATAGAGGAAACGAAGCCCACTCCCCTTGCTTGTTTTCGTCATAGGTCAGGAATACGACCTGGTCGCGGGATTCATGCGGATCGATGACATAGAGTTCCTCGCCGTTGTAGCGCTTGCCATGAATGAATGCGACAAATAGCCCACCTGCCGCTGGGCTAAGAACGTCCTCGAGAATGCGGGCTTCAAGATTGTTCTTGAGCTTATGACGGGTAGTGTGCTGGGAATCCTTCAGCAGCCCGCCATCACAGCCACTCGCAGCGGAACTCCCGGCCTTCCTCAGTTCGTCGTAGGAAGAGTCAGTAAAGCGCAGAACCATCTGACTGAATTTCTCGCTGAATTCGTCTTCTTTGGTCAGCAACTTCAGCATCGATCTTTCTGAGTCTGGCGGCGTCAGCACAAAGTTGCCATCCCCGCTGAAAACTGCCCCTGTGACCCTTCCATTGACAGCACCCACAAAACAGACGGTGCCGGAATGCAGATGGAATGTTCCAGCATCACGCTTGATCTCAACGTTGTTGACGGTCACCGCTTCGCCGCTCAGCGTCAAGTTGCGGAGCGCTTGGTAGGCAGGATCAGAATTCGGAGCGGGCGCAGTATTCTGCGCGCCGAGATGAATGAGTCCCAGTACCAGAATGAACAGAACGACTTCGATAAGACGACAAACGGCAATGCGCAACACTGTGCCGGCTGTGTGTACGCCTTCGTGAACTTGCATGAACCCTCCTCGGGGGAAGAGGAATGGTAATTATGCGCATCCCGCGAGAAAAAACAAGGAGTGAAATCACACAAAGAAAGCTTAGTTGTTTGGTTCGCCCCAGCAAAACCCGCTGCCAAAGCTTGGCCTTGTTCTACCGCAATATCAGGAGTATGGTTCCGTGTTCTCTATCCACCTTTCTCGCAGTTAGGAGTCATCATGATCATACTTAGGCGCTCGCTCGCTTTTCTGCTTGCATCTTGTATGGCTGCTTACGGGCAAGGAAACACATTTACGAAGGTCCGTTACAACGGAGGCTCCGTTGCATCTCACGTCGATCCCAAGGATTGGAACAATAAACTCACCGTAACTTCCGACGCGATAACCCTTCAGACCAAAGACAACGTTACGGTGTCCATGCCTCCGAAATCGGTAACATCGCTGAGTTATGGTCAAGAAGCTCATCGGCGTGTGGGAACAATGGTCGCCTTAGCAATCCTGGTCGCCCCTGTTGCACTCTTCGGCTTGCTCCACAAGACTCGCCTGCACTACATCGGCATTCAATACAACACTCCCGATGGAAAGAATGCGGGCATTCTTCTTCAGGGCGACAAAGATAATTACCGTGCGATTCTCGTGGCCCTGCAGGGCGTAAGCGGCGCACCCGTCGCGGTAAGCGAGAAGGATAGAGAATTTGTGCCAGTCGGAGTCAATACAAACGTCGCCAAGGAAACTTCGGAAGCCAAACCCGCCAGCGAGACAGTCGCGCAATCGGTATCGGCAAAAGATCTAGGAACTGGAACTATCACAGTGAACACTGTTCCCGATAGCGCGGACGTCTATGTCGATAATCAGTTCTACGGCGATGCTCCGGCGACTCTGAAA
>DATJWZ010000255.1:0-13837 GCA_035500795.1 Candidatus Eiseniibacteriota bacterium
GTCGCCGTGATGTCTTCCACGTAATTCATTGCGCGAATCAGTTCACCAGTCGCTACTGCCATGAGGCTCCTCTTGCATCGGGTTGAAGTCGAACCTTCTATTTTGGACGCGTGGATAGGATTTAGTAAAGCCAGCCCGTCCCAATTTGCAGCACATTCAACGGGTGATTATTTCATTCCGAGACGGTCCAGGATGAATTTGACTCGGTCTTGAACCGTGACTCGCGGAAGCTCCACAAGCTCGTACTCAAGCTCCTTATACGTTTCGAACAAAGATTCGTAGGTACGTAGCGCTTCGTCGAAGTCCTGTTTGCGTTCGATGTCCTGATGGAAGATCTCGCGCCATGGCGGTGCAATGAATACGGTTTGGTGATAGCGAAATTCTTTTGCAGCCTTGCGGATGTGCTCCGGGACCGGAAGGCCGATGAGACGCAAGTATCCGAGCACGTCGGGAACGCCGCGATCAAAGAACACGGGGCCGGTTCCTGGTTCGGCGAGATGGTAGGAGCGCATCTCCCATTGCAGCATCAATTCGGCAAATAACATTCGATCGCGCCAAGGTAACGCCGAGCCGCCGATAGCGACCTGGTCCTGAATGATTCCGCGGCCAGCTTCGATTGAGCACATGAAGCCGCGCGATTGCAGGGCCTCAATCAGGGAAGTCTTGCCTGATCCCGGGCCACCGGTGATGACATGAAAATGTCGTAGGTTCTGCTTCATACGCTTTCGGCACGGCTAACGCAGTGCCGCGAGAAGAACCTTTTAGCCGACTGCCACAGCCGAAACCGCTGAATTTACAAGCATATAATCCCAATCAATTCTTTTTATGGTGCAGCTGAATGCCGCTCGAATCGAATAGCATATGGCAGACAATGCTCTGAAACGATACATCTTCGCCAGCGATTTCGATCAGACGCTTACATTCAACGATTCCGGCTATGTGCTGGCCGAACTTGTCGGCATACCCATTGACGAATTCGAGCGCAAGGCCAAAGGCATGGCCAAGATCAATCTGGTGCAGCAGGGCGCGGAGCTTGCGTATTTGCTGTTGCACGATCCCGAGTTCAGGGCCAAGGTACGCAAAGAGCATCTGCGCGAAGTAGGAAAACGTATCCGGCTAAAGGGTGATATCAAGCTGCTCTACCAGTTGCTCGACTCCGGGATTGACGGGCTTCAGTTTGATTTCTACGTGCTTTCGGCAGCTCCGGTCGAGATCGTGCAATCGGCATTGGAAGACATCGTTCCATCCGATCACATCTATGGCACGGAGTTTCGCTATCACGCCTCCGGCGAGATCGACACGATCGTGCGAGCTGTAGCCGGGTACGGAAAGGTTGCACTTCTGGATAACCTGCTTGTGGAGAAAGTTGTTGGGCCGGATCATGTCATCTACACTGGCGACGGCAGTTCGGACATTCACGTCATGCTGCACATTAACTCGCGCGATGGATTGACCATCGCGGTTTCCGAATCACGCAATGTTTCGCAGATCGCGAAACGAACTGTGCTGAGCACGAGCGCGCTCGCGGTTTTGGCACCCATTCTTGAAGAGGTCGCGGGCTGGGAACGATACCGCATCCGCGGCTTCTTTGAAGGGAACGGAATGCTGATCCAGGAGTGGGAACGGGTACGGACCGATTGGCTGACCGTGCGCGCGGCAGCGGAATCACCGAACGAGTCTGCGACCTCTGATCCAAAGCTGGTCACCGCCAACTCCTGAGCACACATATGCTTCGAGATAAGAATCTGGTCCCGTTATCGCGACAGCATCAACATGCGCTGGCGCTGTGCGTGCGCATCGAGCGGGCCTCACCGATTGAGGAGTCGAAGCTGCTCCAGTGGCAGACGGAGATGGCGCAGCAGTTCGAGGCTGAAATCAAGATTCACTTTTCGGCTGAGGAGCAGACTCTCTTTCCCGCGGCACGCCGTTTTGTTGAATTGAGCTCGCTGGTAGACGAGTTGCTTGGCGAGCACGCCTCGCTTCGCGCGTGTTTTACCAAGGCCGAAGCTGGACAGATGCGGTCGGACGAAATTACTGATTTCGCCCGCAAACTATCGGAACACGTCCGCAAGGAAGAACGGCAGCTGTTTGAGCGTCTCCAGCAATTGTTGCCGGCGGAAGAGATGGACCGCATGGGCGGCGAACTCGATCGCGCACTTGAGAACGCTTCGCAGACCTGTTCCCTTCCTACTCCGAAGCAGTAGTCAAGACGCCGTGCATGCGGTGAAATTCGGCTGCCGCTGCCTTACCCATATAGCGTTCGAGCACTGCCGGCTCGGTCTGGCGGAGGTCTACGAGCACGAGGCCGTCGAGGACATCGGAAAATTTACGGTCGACATTGAACCCCAGCAGCTTTCCGCCGATCTTGGCATATTGCTTCAATAGAATCGGCAGTCCTTTTCCATCGGACTCGACGTCAGTGATGGGCAGCTCTTCAAGGTCGCGAAGGCTGCGGCACATGGCGCGGCAATCCCAATTTCGCAGCAAGCCGGGGCGGAACTTGCGGCGCGGCACAATGTGGACAGCGAGCCCGTCTTCCTGCATTCGCGATTCAAAGAAACGATAGATTATTTCACGGGAGGCAGGACTGTAATCGTTGCTGATGCTGACAGCGCCGAACAGAACTGGAATTTCTGGGTGAGTCGCCACGAGACGGGCGATTCCCTTCCAGAGCAAGAGGAGGGGAGCGTACTGCCGCTGGTATTCGGGACGCACGAACGATCGCCCGAGCTCCAGCGCTGGGCCCAGCTTTTCGAACAAACGACTGTCGTAGCGAAAGAGAGTGCTGGTGTAAAGACCGTCGATGCCGCGACTGGCAATGATTTCAGCGGTATTGCCTGCTCGGTATGCGCCGACCAACTCCTGCTTCGTTTTGTTCCAGAGAAGAAGGTGCCAGTAATATTCGTCGAAGGAATCGAGGTCACGCGCTTTGCCAGTTCCCTCTCCTACACCGCGAAATGTTACCTCGCGCAGTCGTCCCACCTCCAAAAGGAGATTCGGTATTTCATTCGCGACGCCCAGGTAAACGGCAAAGTCGCTGTTTTCGGCGAGGCAGCGGTCTGCAGGAAGGTGGGCGATCTCTTGGTTCAGCGATTCAGGCTCAAGTGGACCTGCAATTGACTCCTGGATCCTGGAAACGAACCGGCTTCGCATAGCGCTGGGCCATGAAGCGTGCGACTTGGAACGACGCGCTAGTAAGTAAGTACGCCAACGCAGATAGTCAATGGCCTCACGGTCATCGGACAAGGACGGAATCGCGTCCGCCGAAACAGGGCTTCCCACGCGGACTTCAACCGTCCGGCCCTCCTGCTTCAGAAATTCCTGCAGGAGAAAAGCAGTCCGCAGCTTGGGATGGATCATTCCTAAAACTTGAAATCCAACGCTGTTGTGTCCGCAGAAAAAGACTGGGAGCGCCGTGGCACCTGTTCGGCGAATCAAGCGGACGGCCGTATCATTCCATTCGGGATCAGCAATCTGGGCGGGCGGCACTTTCCAATGCGAAACTTCGCCCGCCGGAAAAATCGCGAGCATATGGCCCTGTTGGAGCCATGCGAGGGCTTCCCGCACAGCCTTTCGATTTGTTTCGCCCGAGTGATCTGTATCGAAGGCGTCGACAAAAATACAGTGTCGTTGAAGCTCGGGAATGTCGCCGAGGAGAGAGTTTGCGAGTACCTTCACGTCGGGACGAACACGTGTCAGCAAGACAGTGAGCAACGCGCCATCGAGCACTCCATAAGGATGATTGGCGATCACAACCACGGGACCGCTTGCAGGGATTCTCGCCTGATCACCGGCGCCGACGCGAAGCTCGATCCGCATCTCGGCCAGCAGATTCTCAAGTCGAAAACCTTCACCTGCACGCTGTGCGCGATGGTAGAGATTTCTTACTTTCCCGACCGGAGCGAACTTTCCGGCAAGGCCGGGGAAATGGGCCACGCGTGATAACACTTCTCCCCGCGACTGATCCGTCTGAAGTTGGTTGGATGGCATGGTATAGGCATACGGCACGCGCGTTGCGACACGATGACGCGCACGTTAAAAATCGATGAAATGAGAGGGATGAGGAAGCAGGAAAGTAACCTGTAGTAACCAAAGCGAATTGATCGAGGACGCGCGTGCTTTAGGTTTCGAGGCGGTAACGCGTCTCGGCTAGTCCGTAAAGTCGACGCCAGACGAGGCGATTGATGGTGACCACGGTAGCTGCCATCATAATTGTGGCAGCTAGAAGCAGATCGAAGTTTCCGGTATCCGTGGCCTGGCTGATCGTCGCACCCAATCCAACGGTTGTGTAGATGTGTCCCTTGAGCTGGGAATATTCGGCAACGATGCTGGCGTTCCATGCTCCGCCGGAAGCGGTGACCAGGCCGGTGACGAGATAAGGAAAGATGCCGGGCAGGATAAGTTTCTTCCAGCGCGTGAGACCTTCGAGCCGGAAGACTGAGCAGCACTCCTTCAGGTCCGTCGGAATCGCGATAGCACCCGCGATGACGTTGAACAGGATGTACCACTGTGTTCCTAATAATAAGAAAACGATGGACGCGATGCCAAGCCCTCCCCCCACGCGAATGAGAAGAAGTAGCACGACGGGAAAGAGCGCGGTCGCCGGAACCGAGGCAGCAATCTGCGCGAGTGGCTGGGCGATGCGAGCAAGCCGCGGATTGAATCCGATCGCGACGCCGACGGGAATCGTCCACAAAGCGCCGAGTAGTAAGGCGAGATTGACGCGTACGAATGTCGCCACAAGGCCAATGCCGATTTCGTGGATCTCGGGGTGATCGAGCCCCGTCAGTAGCATGATCACACGCACGATGCCGTAGCCCAACGCTGTAAGCAGAACGACAGCCAGGAGGCGCGTGATCCAGAGCTTCGCCTGGCTTGTTTTTTCCGTCTCTTCGGGGGAACGCGGTCGCGCGAAGTACAACATCAACCGTTCGCCGAGAGGCTGCACCGTACGTTTCCGCAGCTGTGCCAACGATCGAGAGTGGCGAAAAAGGTTCAGGACCCATGAGCGCGGAGCGTCGCTGCTCTCCACCTGCTCGATCTTGAACTTTTCGGCCCATGCGATGACAGGACGCCACACGAACTGATCGAGCAAAACGATGACCAGGATCATGGTGGCGATTCCCCAGAGAATCGCCGGCGTGTCGCCGTTGCTGGCGGCGGTCTGCAGGTAAGATCCCAGGCCCGGCAAGCGAAAGTCGCGCGAGCCCAGGACGAACATTTCGCAGGCCATCAGGAAAAACCAGCCGCCCGCAACCGACATCATCGAGTTCCAAACGAGGCCGATTGCTGCATAGGGCAGTTCCATCTGGATGAAACGCTGCCACCAGCTGAATCCGTAGATCCTGGCCGCCTCCCGCATTTCTTTCGGAATACTCTTTAGCGAGGCGTAGAAGCTGAATGCCATATTCCAGACTTGACCGGTAAAGATCAGAAGGATCGCTCCGAATTCGACTCCAAGCTGCCGCCCCGGAAATAATGCGACCATGGCGAGCATCACGCCGGGCAGGAAGCTTAGGACGGGAATCGACTGGAGAACGTCGAGCAGCGGAATCATGAAGCGTTCCGCGCGCGGATTGTAGGCAGCGATGTATCCATAAACAAGTGTGAAAGCGAGGCTGAGGAAATAGGCGATGCTGATGCGCAGAAGTGAATATCCTGCGTAGGCGGGCAAGGCCCAGGGGCTGCGGTGAATTTCGACTTCGGGAGTGAAGGGACCAAGCCATGCGCGGCCGACCATCAGCACCGCATAGAAAAGCGCGATCGCCGCTGCGAACATCAGCAGATCGGGGAGATAGGAGATCTCAACGGATGGCAATTGCGTCCAAAGTCGGTACGCCGAGAATCCGCGCAGGCTGATGGTCTTCTTCATTCTTTTGCGTCAGGCGTTATGGATTCGGCGTTCCTGCAGGCGTAGTGTGCGACTCGGGAGGCTGTTCGGCCTGCGTTAACTTTCCGGTTTCGCGGTCGTAATCAAAAATCTCCGCGTAGCGTCCCCAATTCATCGCCGTTTCAAACTGACGCTGCACTTCGTCTTCAGCGAAGTACTCGTCGAGAATGTCGTGGAAAAATTCGTCCGCAATCGAGTGGTCCGACTTTCGTTTCAAAATGCTGTCGATCTGTTTCAGGATCGTCACATGCTCGAGCGAAGCCTTGCGGAAGAGCACTTTTCTAGTTTGAATGTCCGCGTCGGCAAAGGTGATTCCCGCGGGTGTGATCTGAACGTCACCTTCCTTTAGCCAGGCAAATCCCAGAAGGACGCAGGCTTCCAGAATTGGCAGAAGATCTTCGACGTCCATGACTAAATCTTCTGACAGCCGGAATAAGTCTTCGCGGCCGTCGCGGTCCCGCAAGAGTTCGATCAAGCCCGCGATGCCACCAACCCTCGCATGGGGAAGCATCTGATATTTGGCCGTGCGAACGGGGGCTTCCTGCCTTTTTAAGGCTTCTTTCGGAATGCCGCCTTTCGGCAAAATGATCTCGGCCGTAGTCTCGGCGTCCGGCAGGGCATGCTCGGCGTCCGGCTCGGTCATCACTTTGTAGATGTAGTCGACCAGTTCAACAAACTTCGCAGTCTTGCGGTCGCGGGGATGTTTCAGCCGGATATTGAAATCGGAACGCACTCGCGCTGGATTGCGTCCGAGAACCATGACGCGGTCGGCGAGCATCACGGCCTCTTCGATATTGTGTGTCACGATGAAAATCGCGCTGGTCGGCATCTTCTTGCTCAACCATAGCTCGAGCAGTTCATTGCGCAGGTTTTCGGCAGTGAGAACATCAAGTGCCGAGAACGGCTCATCCATGAAGAGGACTTCAGGCTCGACGACCAGCGCCCGGGCGAATCCGACGCGCTGCTTCATGCCGCCGGAAAGCTCTTTGGGATACGCCGTTTCGAAGCCATCGAGTCCCACAGTATCGAGCGCGCGCAAGGCACGTTTTCTTCGTTCGACCTCGGGCACTCCCTTCGCTTCTAACGGTGCTTCAACGTTCTGAAGAACGGTAAGCCATGGAAAAAGCGCAAAACTCTGAAACACGATCGCGACATTGGGAGTTTGGCCGTTGAGGCCTTTGCCGTGCCATAGAAGCTGGCCGGATGAAGGTTCGGAGAGTCCAGTCAATATGCGCAGAAGCGTGGATTTGCCGCATCCCGACGGGCCGAGCAGCGCAATGATCTTGCCTTGTTCCACAACAAGGTTCGTCGCTCCGACGACCTGGATGCGCGTGCCGTCAGGCTGTGGATACGACTTCTCTACGCCGACGGCTTCGATGATTGCTTCAGACACGGTGAAATTGTCCCCGGTCTTTTCTATACACGATTTACGAGGAAAGGGCGAGGCTGTAA
The DNA here is from genome assembly GCA_035500795.1 of Candidatus Eiseniibacteriota bacterium. GTDB lineage: Bacteria > Acidobacteriota > Terriglobia > Terriglobales > Acidobacteriaceae > Sulfotelmatobacter. Next base: position 7,343 of record DATJWZ010000255.1, read on the forward strand.
CACGATGTTCACAATTTTCGGCGGACCGGACGGGCGCTTAAGCGAACGAAGTTTCGCGGGATGATGCGGGGAATGTTTTGGGCAGTCGATCAGTAATTTCCGCCAATAGAGCCAGCTTTGGGGCCAGTTCGGGCTTGACTTGATTCGCGTCGAGCCGCCAGCGCCAGTTGCCGTCATTGAGACTCGGGGTATTCATCCGCGCGTCACTGGAGAGGCCGAGCACGTCCTGCAACGGGACGATGCTCAGTTCCGCAGGCGAAGTCTGTGCGGCGCGAATGAATGCCCAATGAATGCCATCGTCGCATCTGCCCACATAAGCTTCTGCGTTGCGCCGCTCGTGCTCAGGCGCTGCCGAAGTCCACCATCCGACGACTGTGTCGTTGTCGTGGGTCCCGGTGTAGATCACCTTTCCCACCGATCGATGCGGCAGGTACATGTGAGCACCTTCGTCACCGAAACCGAATTGCAGAACACACATCCCCGGAATCTGCAGTCGATCGCGCAATGCGTGCACTTCCGGAGTGATGTAGCCCAAATCTTCCGCAAAAAATGGCAGACCGCCGAGGGCTTGTCGCAGGTGGGTGAAGAGATCGTCGCGCGGCCCATCGACCCAGCGTCCGTTGACAGCCGTTTCTTCGCCGGCGGGAATCTCCCAGAATTGATCGAATCCGCGGAAATGATCTAAACGAATGTAGTCACAATTCTGCGTGGCCCAACGCAGGCGCTGGATCCACCACTCGTAGCCCTTCTCCCTCATTACATCCCATCGGTAAAGCGGATTCCCCCAGCGCTGGCCCGTCTTGCTAAAGAAGTCGGGCGGAACTCCGGCGACAACTTCCGGATTCATGTCTTCGTTCAGCCGGAAAAGCTCGCGATGCGTCCAGACGTCAGCACTATCGTAATTTACGAAAATCGCGACGTCGCCAACCACATGAATCCCGCGTTCCGCGCAGTATTTCCTCAATGCGTGCCACTGCTCGTAAAAAGCAAACTGCAGCGCGCTGCGAATCCGGATGTCGTCAGCCAACTCGTGGCGCGCATCCTGCAGAGCATCCGGTTCGCGCACGGCAATATCGTTGGGCCATTCGTTCCAGGGCTGTAGTTTGTACTTTGCCCGGAGTGCGTCAAACAACACGAAATCATCAAGCCACCAGGCATTGTTGGCACAGAAGGACTCGAACTGCCGCAGAGCATCGGAGGATCCGGAGCGCAAGAAATTCCGTCCAGCTTCGAAGAGCAACGGAAGCTTCTGTACAAACACCTTCTCGTATTCAACGGGACCAACTTCGGAAGAAAGCTGATCGAGGTTGGGGCGGTCGATCCAGCCATGCTCGGCAAGCCGTTCCAGGCTGATCAGCAGGGGGTTTCCGGCAAACGCCGAGGTGGAGGAATAGGGCGAGTTTCCGTATCCGAGAGGACCGAGTGGCAGCACTTGCCAGATCCCCTGGCGCGAAGACGCGAGGAAATCTACGAAGCGGTACGCGGCAGGACCGAAGTCACCGATGCCGCCGCGCGACGGCAAAGAAGTTGGATGGAGCAGAATGCCCGCAGCACGTGCAAAAGACATGATACCGCCGCTTACATTCCCGCTTCGGTGCTGGAGCGAGTCAGAGCCTTCATTTCTTCTTCGTTTCTCTTGATCTTGCCGGACTTGCTCATTTGGTCGACAAGGTTTGAAACAAAGAGCGCGAAGCGCTCCTGTTGCTTGCCTTGCATGAGTTGGTCGCGAATCTGATCGCGCTTGGCCGCGTAATCAGCGTCAGAGGGTTGTTGATTCTCGAGCACTGAGAGCACTGCAGCGTCGCTGCCGTTATTGATCGGCCCGCTGATTTCACCCGGCTTCATACTGAAGGCGACGGCAGCCGCACCTGACATTGAGCCGACATCAGGAACCTGTCCATCGGGCAGGACCAGATCGCTGGTCTTGATCGTCGCACCCAGTTCCTTGGCGGCGCGCTTCAGGTCGTGTTCTGCCTTGGCACGGTCGGAAAGTTCTTGAGCCTTCTGGTTGAGAAGCGTGCGGGACTGATCGTTCTTGAATTCGTCTTCGACGCGGCTGCGGATTTCCTCAAAGCTTGGTGTCGCGGCAGGCTTGGTATCGAGCAGTTCGAAAACCACCGTTCCATCCGAAGCGGGAGCGATATCAGGCTTCGCTTTGTCGGTCGCCGCAAACACGGCATCCATGAACTGGGGCGACGGCCCGAGGCCGGGGAGCATATCCCTGCGAGAAAAGTAATCCGACGTGATCACCGGAACGTGCTGCTTTGCAGCCGCCGCATCGAGACCATTCTTTTGCGCATCGGCAAGAAGGTTCTGCGCATCCTGCTGGGCGATCTGGTGCGCCTTCTGGTGCTTCAGTTGTGGCTCGATCTCCGACTTCACTTCGTCGAGCGTCTTCATATGTGCGTCCTGCTTGTCGTCGACGCGGATAATGTGGAAGCCGTAGCTGCTCTTCACCAGATCGCTCATCTGGCCCTTGGGAAGCGAGAATGCCGTCTTTTCGAATTCAGGGACGGTCTGACCTCGCCCGATCCATCCCAGCGATCCGCCCTGCTTTGCGCTTCCTGGATCTTCTGAATACTTCTCGGCGAGAGTCTCAAACTTGGCTCCGCTCTTCAACTGCTTCAGAAGGTCTTCAGCCCGGTGCTGCGCCTCGGCCACTCCCTTTTCATCCACTTTGCCGTCGGGACCCGGCAGCGGCGTCTTGATCAGAATATGACTGACTTTCACTTGCTCGGGTACGCGGTATTGGTCGCGATGATCATCGTAATATTTCTGCAAATCGCTTGAGGTAATCTGGACCGATGCTTCGGTCTTCGCATTATCGATGACGGCGTACTTCACTTTGCGCTTCTCCGGGATGGAGTTCGCATAGCTCGCCTTATGGGTTTCGTAGAATGATTTCAGTTCGGAGTCGGTCGGGTGCAGGCCTTTTTTGATGTCATCCTGCTTCAACACCGCGTACTCGAATTTCACCTTCGAATTTTGCTTGATGAACTGCTCGTGAATTTCGGCTTCGCTCACGCTGGCACTGCCGGAGATCAAAGCCTGCAGCTTGCCGATCAGAATGTCCTTGCCAACGGCCTCCTCAAATTTGGCGGGGGTGAGGTTAGCGCGCTGCAGCATGTCCTCATATTCCTGCTGTCCGATGAAGTTACCGCCGGGGAAAAACGTGGCTGCATAACGGCCGTGCTGCAGATCGTCTTTGATTTCGTCCGGCGTCACTCGGAGTCCAATGCGCTCCGCCTCAGTAATCAGCGCCTCTCGCGAAATCAGTTGCTCGGCGGCGCGCTGCGAGAAGAACGGCAGCAACATGCTCATGTTGGCGTTATTGGCTCCCTGCATCTGCTGCTGGAGCATCTGACGCGCGGTCGTCCTGACGTCATCCGCCGTGATCTCGTTATTGCCGACCTTGGCTACAATGCCCCTGCCCGGGGCGCCGCCGAAGAAATCGCTCCCGAGACCGCCCGGGATCAGTGTGATCACCATCGAGGCGCAAATAATGAGCAGAAGCCCGCCCAGGATGTACTTGGTCGTCTGACCAGCCGTTTGCAAAAACCGAATCATGTTCTTATCACTCCGGAGTAGAGAGGCGAATTTTTAATTATAAACTAGCGATGGAGTGGTGTCCGGTGATGCAGTAAGGCGTAAGCCCCCGTGGTCTAGGCACATACTGGATGAGTTCGCGACCTTCCCGTCGACAGTGCTTTCATTCCCGACTGCGGACATACGGCCCTTCATGGCCGCTTTTCGCCATTCAGGATGACATCAGAGCCGGATAATCCACCGTATGAGAACTCCGCTATTGAAACGAATTAATAGAAGTGTTATCCATTCAGGCGGAGCATTCCAATAATCCGTGCCGGTCTATGTTGTGCGACGGCAAAGGAGCATCATGAAACTGTGCAGGCGGTCGGCCACGATAATATTTGTTTTGTTCGCCGGAGTACTTCTTAGTCAGTCATCTCACGCTCAATCGAAGCCGGCTGCACCCAAGGCAGAACCGAAACTGGCTCTCCGCGATGGGTGGACCCTCCAAACATCCTCAAAGGTAGAAGCCAAAGGCGAAGTCATTTCGACTCTGCAGTTCTCTCCTAAGGGGTGGCACGATGTAGCAGTTCCTACGACAGTGGTCGCGGCGCTAGTGAAAGATAAGACTCTGCCCGATCCCTTCCCCGGGATGAACCTGCGCAGCTTCGCGGGAGTCACCTATCCCATTGGCGGCAATTTTTCCAATATCGCGATGCAGCCCGATAGTCCGTATGCGGTGTCCTGGTGGTATCGCAAAGCGTTCACGGTTCCGGCTTCGTATAAAGGTAAGACGCTGTGGCTGAAGTTTAACGGCATCAACTATCGCGCGAATATCTGGCTGAATGGAAAGCAGATCGCCAACTCGGATGATGTGGCTGGAGCTTGGCGCACCTACGAATTCAACGTCACCGCCGCGGCCAAGCCCGGAGCTGAGAACGTCCTCGCCGCACAGGTGTTCTCCCCCACGGAGCACGACTTAGCAATCACCTTCGTCGATTGGAATCCCGCGCCGCCTGACAAAAACATGGGCTTGTGGCGCGAAGTCTACCTGACTACGAGCGGGCCGGTGGCGTTGCGTTATCCGACCGTCGTATCGAAAGTAAGCTCCCCCGCGAACGACAGCGCGCAGCTCACTGTAACTGCCCAGGTCAAGAACGGCACGAATGAAGCTGTAAAGGGCAAGCTGAAGGGACAAATTGAGAGCATCACATTCGAGCAGGATGTCGAACTCGCACCGAACGAATCCAAGGACGTGACGTTCACGCCTGATAAGTTTTCACAGCTCGTGTTTACCAATCCGCGGCTGTGGTGGCCTACGCAGATGGGCACACCAAATCTGTACAAGCTCGCGATGCAATTCGAAGTAAACGGTGCAACAAGCGACCAGTCAAATACGGAATTCGGCATCCGCGAGATTACTTCCGAAGTGAACTCCGCCGGCGGACGCGTGTTTACGATCAATGGCAAGAAGATCCTGATCCGCGGCGCCGGCTATACGCCCGACATGATGCTACGGGAGAACTCGCAGCGCATGCATGACGAATTCCGCTATGTCGAAGACATGGGCCTGAACACCGTCCGCCTGGAAGGCAAACTCGAGACCCAGGAGTTCTTCGACATAGCCGACAAGAAGGGCATTCTAGTGATGGCCGGCTGGTGCTGCTGCGATTTCTGGGAGCGCTGGCCCCGTTGGCAGCCCAAAGATTTCGATATCGCGAAAGAGTCACTGCGCGATCAGATCTATCGCTTGCGCAGCCATCCCAGCCTCGTCATGTGGCTGAACGGCAGTGACAATCCTCCTCCGCCGGACGTCGAGCAGACCTATCTTGACGTAGAAAAAGAACTGCTCTGGCCGAATCCCGTCGTCTCCTCTGCAACGGGGAAGAAGACGAGCGTTACTGGCGATAGCGGCATGAAAATGAGCGGACCGTACGAATATGTCGCACCCAGCTATTGGGAAGTCGACACGCCGGAGGGGCAACCGGGACGGAAACTGTGTAATCCGGGTGGCTGCGGCGGCGGTTACGGATTCGACAGCGAAACCAGCATGGGACCGGCGGTGCCGCCGGTCGAGAGCATCCGAGCCATGGTTGGCAAAGATCACCTGTGGCCGATCGACGACGTATGGAACCATCACGCAGGTGGTGGCGAGTTCAAGACAATCAACGTTTTCAGCGAGGCTCTCGCAAATCGCTACGGCAAGTCTGACAACGTGGAAGATTTTGCCATCAAGTCGCAGATGCAGACTTATGAAGGCGTGCGTGCGATGTACGAGGCGTACAGCCGGAACAAGTATCAGTCGGCGGGCGTGATCCAGTGGATGCTGAATAACGCCTGGCCTTCGATGATCTGGCACCTGTATGACTACTACCTGCGTCCAGGGGGCGGATATTTCGGTGCCAAGCGTGCGCTAGAAGACCTGCATCCGATCTACGGATACGATGACCACTCGATCTGGGTGGTCAGCAGCCAGTACACCGAAGCGAAAGGGTTGAAGCTTATCACGAAGATCTACAATCTCGACGCCAGCGAGAAATTTTCACAAGAGAACACGCTCGATGCTGGGGCCGACAGTACGGCGAAAATCTTCACCTTGCCGGACGTCTCCGGTCTGAGCAACACGTATTTCCTCGTGCTGCGACTGGAAGATTCAACCGGGAAACAGGTTGGATCGAATCTTTACTGGCTTTCGACCAAGCCGGAGGTGATCGACTGGGCAAAGAGTACCTGGTGGATGACTCCGACGGCCCAGTTCGCCGACTTCACGGCTATCTCGCAGATGCCGAAGGTGAAGCTGAAAGTCACCGAGCACACCGAACGGAAGAGCGAGGAGTCGATCACGCATGTGACGATTGAAAATCCGAGCAAGAACCTGGCGTTTTTCATTCGATTGAAAGTCGACAAAGGTTCTAAGGGCGAAGAAATCCTTCCCGTGATTTGGGAGGACAACTACATTTCCCTGCT
>DATJWZ010000256.1:0-3078 GCA_035500795.1 Candidatus Eiseniibacteriota bacterium
ATCTCCGCGTGTCGTTTGTGTTGCTGACCTTCGTCGCATCGCAAAGCGCCGTATTCCTCAGTCTGTTTTTGACTATCTCGATGGCGGTGCCGAAGGCGAAGTTACGCTTCGCGAAAACTGCCGGGTCTTCGATGATGTGACCTTTCGTCCTCGTCAAGCGGTTGTGGAATCGAGTTGCGATCTGCGGACGCGCGTCCTTGGTCTCGATCTGGCGGTTCCCTTTCTGCTCGCTCCAGTTGGCTACAGCCGCCTGATGCATCCTTCCGGCGAAGTGGCCGCCGCACGCGCTGCGGGTAAGTTCGGGACGGCGTACATTCTATCGACGATTTCCGGACACAAATTAGAGGATGTTAAGGCCGGTACGACTGGACCTGCTTTTTACCAACTCTATCTGATGGGCGGGCGCGCAGCCGCAGAGGCGTCCATCGAACGGGCAAAACTGGCTGGCTATTCCGCACTTGTGGTGACGATCGATACTCCGGTTTCCGGAATTCGCGAGCGCGATTATCGCAACGGCATGAAGGAACTGATCAGCGGCAGCGTGTTCCAGAAGATTCCTTATTTGCCGCAGATTTTTTCTCGGCCTGGGTGGCTCGCAGGTTTTCTGATGGATGGCGGTTTACCATTACTTCCAAATGTCGTGGTGCCAGGAAAAGGCCCATTGCCGCTGATCGATGTGGCTGCTGCGTTAGCGGAATCGGCAGTAACCTGGTCCGACTTCCACTGGATTCGCGAGATCTGGAACGGTCCGATCATCGTCAAAGGCGTGCTTAGCGGTGACGATGCGCGTATGTCCATCGACCATGGCGCTGCAGCGATTTCTGTCTCCAATCATGGAGGGCGTCAGCTCGACGGAGTCCAGGCGTCACTGCGCGCTCTGCCGGAAGTGGTGAAAGCTGTGAACGGACAAATAGAAGTGCTGATGGACGGAGGCATCCGGCGGGGCACGGACGTTGTGAAAGCGCTTTGCATGGGAGCGCGCGCCGTGCTTTGTGGGCGGGCCTATGCTTATGGACTCGCTGCTGCAGGTGAAGCTGGAGTCTTGCGCGCCTTGGAGATCTTGCGTACTGACCTGGAGAGAACTCTGCGTCTGCTCGGCTGTCCTGCAGCGGCGGCGCTCGACCGTTCGTATGTGAACGTACCACGTTCGTGGGAAGCGTGAGCAAGCCGTATGCGCATCGACGCCCACCAGCATTTCTGGATCTACAGTCCCGATGAATATGGGTGGATTGATGATTCGATGGGGGCGATCCGCCGAAATTTCCTGCCTGAAGATCTGGCTCCCGAACTTGAGCAGAACGGATTTGCAGGCTCGGTGGCAGTCCAGGCAAGGCAGACATTAGAAGAGACGCGGCACCTGCTGTCATTGGCGGATCAAACTCCCAAAATCTTAGGCGTAGTTGGGTGGGTGGATTTGTGCGCGCCGCAACTTCGGCTCCAGCTCAGCGAGTTTTCAAGCTATCCGAAATTCGTGGGGGTCCGGCATATCGTCCAATCGGAACCAGATGAACGCTTCTTGTTGCGAGAGGATTTCATGCGCGGTATCGCGGCATTGGAAGAATTTGATCTGGCATACGACATCCTTATATATACGCGACACCTGCCAGTCGCTGCTGAGTTTGTAGAGAGATTTCCGCGGCAGCGGTTCGTGCTGGATCACATGGCCAAACCTCCCATCAAATCAGGAGAGATTACTGGTTGGGCGGAAGGGATTCGCCGGCTGGCGCAATTCCCAAATCTTCTGTGCAAGCTCTCGGGGCTAGTAACGGAAGCGGATCGGCAGCGCTGGAATCCGGAGCAAATAACTCCATATCTTGACGTTGCTTTCGAAGCCTTCGGGCCTGAACGGCTGATGATCGGTTCCGATTGGCCGGTGTGCCTGGTTGTGGCGAGCTATACGACCGCCATGAACGTCGTCCAGAATTGGGTGAAGCAATTTCCACTCGAAACGCAAGACGCCATCCTTGGGGGAAATGCGCAACGTTTCTGGAAGCTACCGGCGTAGAAGGCCCGATATCGCGTCATTTACAATCAGCAGGTTGCTCTGATTGGATTTTTGCCATGAATTCCCGCGTACTCCGGATCGATCCACGAGATAACGTTTTCGTTGCGCTGACGAATCTGAAGAGTGGAGACGTCGTCGACTGCTCTGGCAAGTCCCAGACTCTGGCCTCCGATGTTCCCGCCAAACAAAAGTTCGCCATAAAGCCCTTTGCGCCGGGTGATCATGTCGTGATGTATGGCGGCGTCGTCGGGACCGCCGTGAAACCGATTGCCGCCGGAGAGGTCGTAACGACCACGAATATTCGCCATGAAGCATCGCCATTCCGCAGTCAGGAGGAAGAGTTTCATTGGTCGGCGCCAGACGTTTCAAAGTGGAAAGACAGAACATTCCTGGGCTACGCACGGCCCGACGGACAGGTCGGCACGAGGAATTACTGGCTGGTTGTGCCTCTGGTGTTCTGCGAGAACAAGAACATTCAGGTCCTGAAGCAGGCCTTCGAAGAGGAACTTGGTTTTGCGGCCCCGCAGCTCTACCGACAGCAAGTGGCAGAAATGGCGAAACTCTATCGCGAAGGCAAATTGGATCAGTTCGGCGCAGGTGTGCCGGCTGGCAACGGCTCAGATAAACCCAGCAACCGGCTGTTCGAAAACGTCGATGGCATCCGTTTTCTGTTGCATGAAGGGGGCTGCGGCGGAACTCACGAGGATTCGAAGAACTTGTGTGGGCTGATCGCCGGGTACATCCACCATCCGAACGTTGCTGGAGCAACCGTTCTGAGCCTCGGTTGTCAGCATGCTCAAATTCGAATCTTGCAAGAGGAGATCCGTAAGCGGAATCCGGCTTTCGATAAGCCGCTGTTTATCTTCGAACAACAGCAGAGTGGATCGGAAGCAGCGATGATGACGGAGGCGATCCGAAAGACATTCCTCGGGCTCGCGGAGGCCAACAAGGCTCAGCGTACGCCTGCTCCTCTCTCAAAATTATGCGTGGGATTGAAGTGCGGCGGATCGGATGGGTTTTCGGGGATTTCAGCCAACCCAGCGATTGGACATACATCCGATCTGCTTGCGGCG
>DATJWZ010000257.1:0-8474 GCA_035500795.1 Candidatus Eiseniibacteriota bacterium
TAAGTGGCTTCCATAAGTGTGCTGGTGCCTTAATACGGCTAGCTCAACGAGCCGAACGGGCGATTACACCACTACGAAGAAAAGCCGGATGTGATGGCGGTCACGAGCGTCACGGTCGCAGGTAACTGCTGTAATCAGGCCATTACACTCTTCAACTCAGAGGAAAATGTTTTTCCTGATGGTAGAAGAATGAAATGGCAATTTACTAAAAACCATCCTGCAAGAACACTTTAGAACTCCGTTCTCGCGATAGGCATACACTTACGTTTGAGGAGGGTGATATGAGGAAGACCATCCTTTTTGGTTTTCTGCTGTCATTGGCCTTTGCCTGCATGTCGTTCGCTCAACAATCCCAGAAAACCGCCGTGTTCGATGGCGTTTTTGCTTACGCTGTCAATTCGAGACAACTTGTAACGATCAGCAAGGATGTCAATGAATCAAATGCTCGATTACTTACAAAAGCGGTTTGTCCAACCCACGCTACCCGGTCCGCGATAAGCCTGGCTGCTGTTCAGAAGGCAGGCAGATCTGGTAGCCCCCGTTTTCAGTACGACGCCGACAGCGAAGTTCCAGCGGGAAACTACTGTTTGCTTGTTGACTCAAACGCCCATCAGAAGTTATTCACGTGGGGCACCGGGGACTCTGACGTTATTCTTCACGAAAAGAAATGCAACAATGAAATTGCGGAACAAGCAGAGACCTTAACGGGGCGTAAGGTTGCTTCTTGCTACCTGATGGGCGGGGGCAACGGGAGACTGGAATTAATTGAATACGCTTCCGATTCGCCGAGCGACCGCTTGGCTGCTCTGATGGTAATTCAGTACTCACCAGTTGAGGGCTCCAGATACTCAATCGCTCGTTTCCCTGCAAGCAGCCCTGTCTGGACTATGGAGAAGGACGGCAAATTTCATCCCGAACGATTCCGGCACCTGTTCACCATTAGCGATGACCCGGATTCAGACGTGTGGTTGCCTGCCATTGAGTGGGCAGGCCCCGCCGGAAGTGACCTGACACTCTACCAGTCAGTAGGCTCAGAGCTACGACCGGTCCTCGCCAACCATGATTCATCTCATCACGAAAACCAAAATGCCGACGTTGCGTCCAACTGATTGACCACCTCTCTCGCAAGATCACCGTGGTTTTGCGGTAGGTGTTGTGACCAGCGATTGCACAAGCTTGCGCCGTCTATTCGCAAGGGTCTAAAGGCCAAGGTCAAAGGTCGACCTACTTCACAGCTACTCCCCATGGTTGGTTGTCCGTCGCAATTGTGGGCAGGACGGAAAGCGCGCCTGTCGCCGGCGTAACGGAATAGTGCGAAACCGTGGCGGCGCCATAGTTGGTAACGAAGAGCCAGTTGTCGTCGCCTCGAATTGCGATTGAGATTGGCTGTAATCCAGTGGCAACGGTAGCGGGACTCAGCGCCGTCAGACTGCCAGTCACGGGACTGATCTTGAAGGCGGAGAGAGTGTTCGAAAGAGTGCCAACGACATAGACGTTATTTCCATACGGGTCGACAGCGAGCGGTCCCGGGCCATTGGCGCTGCCCGTCAGGATATATGGCGAGTCAGAAATCGGGACCAAGCTCCCATCAGCTCGCGGACATGCGCCAGTCGGAGCGCTGGTAACGCACATCGTGTAGCCGCTAATCTTGTTCGCGAGGCTGTCGCTAACGTAGACGAAGCGATCGCAGGGATCGACTGCCACGCCCATCGGAATCTTGTCGGAAGCAAAAAAGCCGGCTTGGGCCGCGCCCGGAGGATTGCCCAGCGTTCCCGAACTCGTATCCACCGAAAACTCCCATACGCCGTAGTTGTTCGCATCCACTGCATACAGGTACTGCGACGTTGGGGCAACCGTGCCGGGAACTGAGCAGACAGAATTCACCGTTCCGTTGACGCCGATGCTGGGGAAGGTTGTGGGGCTGGCCGCAACATCGACGATATCAGGAGTCATTGGAGCCGCGGGCATGGAGAAAGGCGAACCGGGCGCTTCGGTCAGGCTTCCGCCAGAGCCGATGGCAAACACAGACACCTTGCCGGCGCCGGTTGAATTGGCACGATCGGCCACAAACAGGAACTTCCCCGCGGAGTCTCGGGACATTGTCTGTGGGTTTACACCGCCTTTAAACGACGTTAGTCCTGCGGTTTGTGTGATGTTTCCACCGGAACTGATTTGAAATGTCGCGATTCCAGTCTTGCTGCCTTGGCAGGTTGTATTCGAATGGATGATGGCAAACGCGTAGGAGCCCGTGCTATCGACCACGATGGCGCCCGGGAGACCGCTGAGAATGCAGACATCATTGGCGGTGTCATTTGGCGAGTTCGCAATAGCTGAGACGTGTCCGCTATTCAGAGTGAAACTAAAGGTCTCCAGTACGGCCGATCCCTGGCTGCCTACAATGACTAATCCGTCTGACGAGGCGTTGTAACTGCTTCCGCACGCGAGCAAAAGGCCGAGAAGCACCAACCCCAAAAACACCCCGAGCAGACCAAGTTTCTTCGACATTCTCTCTTCCATCTCCATCGTTTATTGTGAGATTTAAGCGAACACACTCCCGGACCCGCGCCGGGCGTTCCAAAAGTCTGAATTTGCGGAAAACTCAATCTACCTGTGTATCAGGAAAGTGGTGGAAGAGCAATTCCGCCAAGTGGTTGGAACCCAGGGACCACCCCGGAGTTGCCCACACAGTCAGTAAGACAGTATACGGGAATTAAACGAAAACGTGCCCGGTGCACACCTGTTTGGAATGTCTCACGCCTGAAACAGCGGAACGGCTTGAGGCGGCTTCACCAATTGCTGTCCGGAGACAATCAAAGGCAATCTGATCTCTACCATCAACCCGGCGGGCTGGCGGTTGAACGCTGTTACCTTTCCTCCGTGAAAACGCACCGCTCGTTCAGTAATCGCCAAACCCAGGCCAACACCGCCAGTCTGGCGGCCACGAGCTTCGTCGAGACGATAGAACGGCTCGAAAAGCTTACCCAAGGCATCGGAAGGCACGCCGGGGCCGGAATCGCTCACGCGGACGACAGCTTCCTTGCCTCCAACCGCGGGCTCACTGCTCAACGCCACCTCGACCGAGGTTCCCTCATGCGTGTATCGGATGGCGTTACGGACGACATTCTCGACCGCGCTATGCAGGAGAGAGGGATTTCCTCTGACCAGCCAGTCGCCTTCGGGTATGGAAGTCGTCACATGGCAATGACGAGCCTGGGCTTCGAACTCAGCGTCTTCGGCGACGGTCGCGACCAGGTCATCCAGCGAAACCGGCGTTTGCGGAACAAGCTGCTCTCCATCTTCCAGTCTCGCGAGTGTCAGGATCCTGCCGATCAGTTCATTCAAGCGGCTGGCTTCCATTTCGATGCGATCGAGCATGTCCGTGCTCTCCACGCCGGAGCGCTGACGAGCCAAGCCCAAGGCTACGTTCAAACGCGCAAGAGGAGACCGCAACTCATGCGAGATGTCGTTCAGCAGTCTCGATTGGGCTTTCAGCAAGGTCTCAATTCGTTCGGCCATGGCATCGAAATCTCTCATGAGTCCGGCTACCTCGTCGCGACGAGAAGTAGGCGAAGCACCGGTCCGGGCGCTGAGGTCTCCGGCGGCCAGCCGCCTCGTGGCTGTTCTGAGGCGCACGATTGGCTTGGTCAAATACCAGGAGAGCAGATAGCAGACCAAGCCTGACGTGAGGACTCCGATCAGCAGGCCAGTGAATGGAACGCCGCGTGGACCGATGAACACGCGGGGTCCGGGCGGTAATCCCATCACGACTGTGTAGCGATGCTTGCCGTCCAGGGAGGCTTTTGAATCGCGCTGCATCGGCGGCGCGGGGAAAAGAAATCCATCGTGAGGGGAGCGCGGACCTCCAGCGGCTACTCGCATCGCCCAATCCGGCGCGCCGCGGTGAGCAAGCTCGTCCATGTGCTCGTCAAACAGGTAAGCGCGGACATGCTGGGTTCGATCCAGGTCGTCCAGATATTCCCGAAGCTGCTTCTCCCCGCCTTCCTCGTAGGCGCTGACCGCTTCATTCAGAACCGAGGTACGGAGTGCCTCCCAGGTCGAAGTGCGCGGACGGAAAGCGAGTGTCACCAGAATGGCGAGCACGAAGAACAATGCTTGCGCAAACCAGAACGACAAAAAGATTCGTACGAAGAGACTCTTCATCCGTGGATTCCCTCTAGATGTTAAACCTTGGCTTTCTCGCGTGGGCGCGCAAAAATATATCCCACTCCGCGGACGGTCTTGATGTGCTCATCGTTCTCCGTGTCGCCTAGTTTCTTTCTCACCTTGCTGACGTGCATATCGATACTGCGATCGAAGGGCGAGAATTTGCGGCTCAACACTGCATTGACCAGTCGTTCGCGAGGAACGACGCGGCCGGCTTCACGGAGCAATACCTCCAGCAGATTGAACTCGACTGAGGTTAGATCGACAGGATTGCCTTCCAGACGGACGGTGCGGGTGGCAGGATCCAGTTCAACATCGCCCACGGTGACGACATCAGGCGCTGAGGGTGCTCCGTTGCCGTCGCCCCGCGTTCGGCGAAGTACCGCACGAATTCTTGCGACCAGCTCTCGCGGATTGAAGGGCTTGGGCAAATAATCATCGGCTCCGATTTCCAGTCCTACAATGCGGTCGACATCTTCGCCGCGAGCGGTCAGAAGCAACACTGGGAGCCGCGATGTCGCGCGAATCCGTCGCAGCACTTCAAACCCATTGATACCCGGCAGCATCACGTCGAGAACGGCCAACAGATAATCTCCGGCTTCCGCCTTCTTCAGCCCGCTCTCGCCGTCATGAACACACTCAATGGTGAAACCTTCTGCGCGCAGATATTCCCCAACCAAGTGGCAGAGCTCCACATCGTCGTCGATAACCAGTATTCGTTCCATGCTCATTTCATTGTGCACCCATCAGAAGGGGCAAGTGGTAAAGAATTGTCAAATAAACCCCTTGGCGCCGTTCCGAGTACCTGCGTGGGGGTTACAAAACTTTACTCCGGTTGACCGTCTTTTTACCGCTTTTGCGGCTCCCGCCGTGTTCTCATTTGCGATAGGCATTTTGTAGACCCGGATTACAGGAGTGACAATATGAAATCGATTCGTTTCCGACTTTTGATAGCGACTCTAGCCGTACTGCTCGGTTCCGTAATCGCGAAGTCCCAGACCGCAGAAGACGCTCCGCCGCCACCGCCAATGCATGGTCATGCCCATGGATTCGGACCGGGTGGGATGGACCACTTCCTTTTCGCCAAGCTTAACCTGACCGATGATCAAAAGGCACAAGCCAAGGCGATCATGCAGAAAGAGCATCCGCTGATGCGTCCACTGTTCCAGCAAGATCGCCAGATCGACCTCCAGATCCGCCAATATGTCGAGGGCAATTACGACGAGGCGAAGGTCCAAGCGCTTGCGGCGCAAAAAGCGCAGGTGCAACAGCAGATCACGATGCAGGAAACGCGCACTCACAACGAGCTCTACCAGTTGCTCACCGCCGATCAAAAGACGCAACTGAAGCAACTGGAGGCCCAGCACGAACAGCGCATGCAGGAACGAATGCAGCGGCACATGCAGCAGCAGCAATTTCAGGAGCAGCAACAGTAGTCGATTTTGCGATGAACTCTCTGGCGAGGAGAGTTCATCGGCTTTTCGCCGAGAGCCTTCCCCCAGGAGCAGCGCGATGAGCAGCAACTCCTTTTCGGACGTCGGATTGATCTTCTTCGTGAGTTGGACGTTTGTTCTGACCAGGTTGAGCATTACCGCCTTGGGAAGGGATCTCCTCCCTTGGCGAGCAAAGAACTCTTCCGAGGCGCGACCGGTTCCTTTGTTCCAACTGCGGGGACCCGGCACTCCCCTCTCAGCCTTCATTTCAATGCCTCTGCGGCCAGAGCGAAGCGATGGAAAAATCTTCCGTCAAGTGCTTTATCAAGCAATAGCCGACGACAATCACCTCCAGGGCTAGAGCCGGTGGCGTGACGGGTACCGAATCCAAGTCCTGAAATCCTGCAGCCTGCCTGCTACTATTCTCATCTACTTAACTTCATGTTTCCCAAGAATCTGCGCCCACTTCTGCCTTACCTCAAGCGATACCGCTGGGGATACATTTTCGGCACAGTATGCGTCTTTCTGACGAATGGAATCTGGATTCTTTTCCCATTGGTAATTGGGCGGGCTGCCGACGATCTGCATGCCGGCGTGACTCGCCACAAACTCCTCGTTTATGCGGGCATGCTGCTCGCCATTGCGATCAGCAAAGGTATCTTTCAATTCCTGACACGTTGGGTGGTCATTGGCATCTCGCGAGATATTGAGTTTGATCTCCGAAATGACCTTTTTGCCGCGCTCGAGCGCCTGAGCTATTCGTACTACCAACGCCATCGGACCGGCGACATTATGGCGCGGGCGACCAATGATCTGAACGCCGTCCGCATGCTGCTGGGCCCGGCCATCATGTACTCGGCTAATACGATCGTCTACACCGCGGGCGCTCTCGCGTTCATGATCTCGATCAGTCCGTGGCTGACACTATTCACGTTCCTGCCACTTCCTGCGGTCAGCATCATCATCCAGACGTTTGGCCGACGCATCCACGAGCGTTTCGAACGGATTCAGGCGATGTTCTCTGACATTTCAGCGAGGGCCCAGGAGAATTTTTCTGGGGCACGCCTCATCCGCGCGTATGTTCAAGAAGACGCTGAGATTCACGCTTTCGAAAAGGAAAACAAGGAATATATTCGCCGCAGCCTGAAACTCGTGCGCCTGATGGGCATGCTATGGCCAACTCTGGAATTGATGCTCGGCTGCGCGCTGGTTCTGGTCTTGTGGCTTGGCGGTCGCGAAGTGCTCACTGGGCAATCCACGGTCCGATTGATCTCGGATCTTGGAGCGCCTGCACCAGCTGTTGGCACGACGTTGATGCTGTCGGGCACGATGAGCGTCGGGCAGTTCGTCTCGTTCATCACTTACATGATGCAACTCACCTGGCCCATCATCGCTCTCGGTTGGGTCATCAACATCTTCCAGCGCGGAACTGCGTCGTTGATCCGCATCAACGAAATCATGCAGGAAGAGCCGGCTATCAAGGATGCCTCGGGCGCCAAGGACCTAGTGGTAAACGGAGAAATCGAATTCCGCAACCTGAACTTCAGCTATGACGGCAAGCAGGTCCTGCACGACATTAATCTGTGCATTCCTGCAGGAACCAGTCTGGCGATCGTAGGCCCGACTGGATCAGGCAAAACGACGCTGGTGGACCTGATTCCCCGAATCTATGACGCAGAGCCGGGCATGGTTCTTGTAGACGATCGGCCCATCCGCGATTTCTCGTTGAAGTCTCTGCGCAAGCACATCGGCTTCGTTCCGCAAGAGACATTCCTGTTTAGCGACCGGATCCGCGAGAACATTGCATTCGGCGTCGACTCTGCTTCCGCTGAAGATGTCCGCCGTTCCGCCGAAGCAGCCAATATTGCGGCCGATATTGAGAGCTTCCCGGAAAGTTACGAGACGATGGTTGGAGAGCGCGGCATTACGCTTTCCGGCGGACAAAAGCAGCGCACTGCAATCGCGCGTGCGCTAATTCGCAATCCGAGAATCCTGATCCTTGATGACGCGCTCTCTTCGGTCGACACCCAGACGGAAGACAAGATTCTCAATCATCTGCGCGACGTGATGCAGGGGCGTACGACCATCTTCATCTCTCACCGGGTTTCGACCGTGCGCAACGCCGACCGCATTGCGGTGCTACACGGTGGGCGCATCGTCGAACTAGGCACGCACGATGAGTTGCTGGCGCTGAACGGCTATTACAGCGATCTCTATAGCAAGCAATTGCTGGAAGAAGAACTCGCGGAAGTCCAGTAGAGTGAACACTGCTCCGGCGAAAGCTGTAGGGATTCCTTCGTTCTTTGAAGTTGTTACGCCTTACATTTTCTTGACACGCTTCGGCACGAATCGGTCTAGACTCCTCTTAACTGGGGTTTGGGTAGTTCGCCAAAGCATGCTCCGTACGAACTCAGAGGAAATTCTTGACTCCGAAGAGTGCCCTGCGCTCGAGACGCAGAAATCTCTACGCGACCTCTGCCGGATTAATCGCTGGTTTGGCGGAGTTGGGACCACCAGGAAGCTCATCTTTCGGGTTGCGTCGGTAGCCAGTCTGAAGCGCGTGACTCTCCTGGAGGTCGCCGCAGGATTTGGCGAAGTTCCACGTACGGCCGGCCTTCAGCTCGCCCGCCGTGGCATCACCCTCGACATCACCGATCTCGACCGTGTTCCTTCGCACCTGCGCCCGCGACACCGAGCCTTGGCTGCCGACGCTCTCGCTCTTCCCTTCCGCGATTCCACCTTCGATATGGTCAGCTGCAGTTTGTTCGCACATCATCTGCAACCAGAGGAGCTGCGGCAATTTGCTACCGAAGCGCTGCGGGTGAGCCGGCATGCTTTCGTGATCAACGACCTGATTCGGCATCCTTTGCACCTGGC
>DATJWZ010000258.1:0-5100 GCA_035500795.1 Candidatus Eiseniibacteriota bacterium
CACCTCCAGCGACCGATGACCAACGACCGACCACATTTTTTTGTCTACCACTTCACAACCCGAAAGTCAGCCGCATCTGGTTCGTGCGCTTGGACGGCGCGATCTGGTGCTGCTGTTTGTTGTCGCCGTTTTCAATCTGAATGTTGTGCCATCGATAGCCGCGAATGGCGGAGCTACGGTCTGGTTGTGGATCATCTCGCTGCTGTTGTTTTTCTGGCCGCAGGGGATTGCAGTTATCGAACTGGCGCATCGGTATCCTGGGGAAGGTGGGGTTTACTTGTGGGCCAAGGAAGTTTTCGGCGACTTCCACGGGTTTTTGTCTGGATGGTGCTACTGGACCAACAACATGCTCTACGTTCCGACCGTGATGCTGTATTTCGTCGGCGTATCGGTATACGTGCTAGGACCGGGGCATCAGGGCCTGGCAGATAACAAGGTGTTTGCTTCGATCGCGTCGCTCACGTTACTGGCTCTGCTCACGCTCTTCAACATCCTTGGGCTCGGAGTGGGGAAGTGGATCAACAATCTTGGAGCGATCGGAACGTTTATGGCTGCGGCGGTGCTGATCGGGCTCGGAATCGTCATTTGGGGGCGATTTGGAACGACGATTACCGCGGCCGATTTCGCGATTCCTGCGAATCCGAAGTTTGTGCTGAATTCGTTTGGTGTGATTTGTTTTGGACTTGTCGGGCTGGAACTGGCGTCGGTGATGGGAGATGAGATCAAGGATCCGCAGCGAACGTTGCCGGGTGCGGTGGCGTGGGGCGGAGTGCTGTCGGGTGCGCTCTATGTGGGCGCGACGCTCACGCTTCTCATCGCAGTTGGAAAGAACGTGAATGTTCTGCAGGGAATCGTCCAAGCAGTAACGCATATGGCAGGGCAAGTCGGTTTTGGATGGGTCACGATTCCGTTCGCGATTCTCTTGAGCCTGTCGATCGCGGGGATTGGATCGGCGTGGATGGGAGGATCGGCGCGGATTCCGTTTGTGGCAGGGCTTGATTCGTATATGCCGAGCTGGCTGGGGAATGTGCATCCGAAATATGCGACGCCGTATGCTGCTTTGATTTTGCAAGGAATCGTTTCGGCTGTCCTGGTGGTGCTGAACTTTGCGGGAGCAGGCGTGCAGGAGACGTTTCAGAAGTTGTTGTCTCTCGCTGTGGTGCTACAGCTTGTGCCGTTTCTTTACATGTTTGGCGCGCTGGTGAAATTTGCGGTGAGAGAGACGAAACCTCTGGGTCAGTACAGCCGGGAGACGATGTTTGTGGCTGGGCTCTGTGGATTTTTGACGACGACATTAGGAATTTTGCTGGTGTTTTTCCCAGCGCAACAGATCACGTCGTTGTGGTCTTACGAGCTTTGGATGGTCGGCGGTACGGTGTTTTTTGTCGGGCTGGCCGCGTTCTTTTTCTTCGTGTATGGCCGAAGGAAATCGGTACAACCGGTCTCGGTGAAAACGGTGACTTTGCCCGTGGGCGAGGCGCAGCGATAGAAATGGGCGCATCGACTCAGCGAAGTGGCGGGAGAATTTATCAACCAGTTCACTCAGGGGCTAAGGCCCTTGATTAATTAGTGGTGTAACGACGCGGCTCCAAGCCGCGTCGTTACAAAGATTGGATGCGCGGGCGGGACGCCGGCGCTATGAAATTGCGTGGAGGCCATGATGCCTGGCGGAGTACAGACGGAAGTAAAGACGTATCAGATGTTTATTAACGGAGAGTTTGTCTCGAGCAAGTCGGCAAAGACTTTTCCGGTTTACGATCCTTCGACCGAAGAAGTGATCGCGCAAGTTCCCGATGCCAATGCGGACGACGTAAACCGTGCAGTCGCCGCTGCCAAGGCTGCGTTTGAGGATGGGCCGTGGGCTTCGACTACTGCTCAGGAGCGCGGGCGCGTGCTGTTCCGAATGGCCGACAAAGTCCGGCAGAATCTGGCTGCGCTGGCGGAACTCGAATGCCGCAATACGGGGAAGCCAATTGTCGAGGCGGAGTACGACATCAACGATGTTGCGACCTGCTTCGAGTATTACGGCGGGCTGGCGACGAAGATTACGGGAACCGTGAATCCGGTTCCGGATAACGCGTTGTCGCTTTCGATGAAAGAGCCGATCGGAGTGGCGGGGCAGATCATTCCGTGGAATTATCCGCTGCTGATGGCAGCGTGGAAGCTTGCACCCGCGATTGCGGCGGGATGCACTTGTGTGTTGAAGCCGGCGGAACAGACCCCGCTGACCGCGCTCGAATTTGCGAAGGACTTTGCCGAGTGCGGATTGCCTCCGGGAGTTGTCAATGTTGTTACCGGCTTCGGCGAGAGTTGCGGCGCGCCGATTGTGCAGCATCCGGATGTGAACAAGATTGCGTTCACTGGCAGCGCGGCTGTTGGAAAAATCATCGTCAAGCAGGCTGCCGATACAGTGAAGCGCGTGACTTTGGAGCTGGGCGGGAAGTCTCCGAATATCTTTTTTGCGGATGCGGATTTTGAGGCGGCAATCGATGGCGCATTGTTTGGAGTGTTCATTAATCAAGGCGAAGTGTGCTCAGCGGGTAGTCGCATCCTGGTGCAGAAATCGATTTACAAGAACTTCGTCGACGCAATGACGGAGAAGGCGAAGAAGATCAAGGTGGGGGCGCCGCTGGATCGCGATACGAAGATGGGTCCGCTGGTGAGCAAGGAACAGTACGACCGTGTGAATCAGTATCTTGAACTCGGGAAGAAAGAAGCGAAGCTGGCCTCGGGTGGCGGGCGTCCAGAGAAATTCGCGAAAGGTTATTACGTTCAACCGACGATCTTCTATGACGTGAGTAATTCTGCGCGGATTGCGCGCGAGGAAATCTTTGGTCCGGTCGCTTCTGTGATTCCGTTTGAAGACGAAAAGGACGCGATGAAGATCGCGAACGACTCGCCTTATGGGTTAGCTGCTGCCGTTTGGACGCGGGACATTTTCAAGGCGATGCGGGCGGTGAAGGCTTTACGAGCTGGGATCGTCTGGGTCAATCACATGCAGCCGACGTACGTGGAGGCTCCGTGGGGAGGATTTAAGCAATCGGGATTTGGGCGCGAGCTTGGGCCTTGGGGGATTGAGGAATATCTCGAGACCAAGCAGGTTCATATCAATTTAAACGAAGCCCCGATTGGGTGGTACTGAGGCAGTCCCAAGTCCTGAGTCGCGAGTCCTGAGAGAAATCTGTAGGCGAGGTTGGGACTGACTAAAGAGAACGAGATCAAGATGTCGACTATTCAATTACGTACACAAATTCCAGGGCCGAAATCCAAGGCTCTCTCTGAGCGGCGCGCAAAGGCTGTGCCGCGCGGGCTTTCTCATGGCACACCCATCTACGTCGCCAAGGCCGAGGATGCATGGCTTGAGGATGTGGACGGTAATCGGTATCTGGATTTCGCTGGGGGGATCGGTTGCCTTAACGTCGGGCATCGGCGTGAGGAAGTTGTCGATGCGGTGAAAGGTCAGCTTGACCATTTTCTTCACACTTGTGTGCAGGTCACGCCTTACGAGAGTTATGTGCGGCTCGCCGAGCGGATGAATGAAGTTACTCCGGGCAACTTCGCGAAGAAGACAATCTTTGTGAACAGCGGGGCAGAGGCCGTTGAGAATGCGGTGAAGATCGCGCGAGCCTACACGAAGCGGCCGGGAATCATTGCGTTTGAAGATGCATTTCACGGGCGCACGATGATGACGCTAGCTCTGACCAGCAAGACGCATCCGTACAAGGCAGGATTCGCACCGTTTCCGGGCGAGGTGTATCGGGTGCCGTACGCGTATTGCTACCGGTGCTCATATTCGAAGTCGTATCCGTCATGCGATTTGTACTGCGCGCGGCATCTCGAGGACACGTTCAAGAAAGTGGTCGCCAACGAGGAAGTGGCGGCTGTGATTGCGGAACCGGTGCTGGGTGAAGGTGGATTTGTTACGCCTCCGCCGGATTATTTCAAGGTGTTGGTTGAGTTGTGTCACAAGTACGGGATCCTGTTTATTGCGGATGAGGTGCAGTCCGGATTCGGGCGTACTGGCGCGCTGTTCGCGAGTGAACGGTATGGGATTGAGGCGGACCTTCTCGTGACGGCGAAATCGTTGGGCGGAGGGTTGCCGCTAGCCGGCGTTACTGGACGCGCTGAAATTATGGATGCTCCAGGCGTCGGTGGACTAGGCGGAACATTTGCGGGGAATCCATTGTCTTGTGTGGCGGCGTTGGCAGTGCTGGATTTGTTCGAACGGGAGAATCTGCTTGCCCGCGCGAACGAACTCGGCGAGCACTTTCAACGGCGGGCTCAGGAATGGCAGCGGCGCTGGGGAATTATCGGCGACATCCGCGGCTTAGGCGGTATGCAGGCGCTGGAACTGGTGAAGTCGCACGAGACGAAGGTTCCAGCTACTGAAGAGACAAAGAAGATTTCGCAATTTTGCTACGAGCACGGGCTGATCACGATCACGGCGGGGACATATTCGAATGTGATCCGCGTACTTGTTCCGCTCGTCATTACAAATGAGCAGATGAATGAGGCGATGAATGTCCTGGAATCTGCCATTGCGAATGTTGGCGAGCCGAAGGACGCAGTGGCGCAATTGGTTCAGTAGTGCGGGCGGGAGCAAGCGCAAGACGCGCTCGCGACAGCCGGCGAGGACGTCGGTGCTACCCGCAAGTATTGATTGATCGTGGCTAAGAGCTAGTTTGATATCCCACTCTTCGCGACAGCGAAAGGCATTACCTCTTATGACGGTTGCAGCACCTCCTGCTAACAAACTTACCCACTACATCAATGGGCGATGGGCTGATGCGCATGCTTCGGAATGGCGGGAGGTGGTAAATCCTGCGACGGGCGAAGTTCTCGCTAGCGTTCCTTTGGCGGACTCTTCCGACGTGAATGCCGCGGTGGAAGCCGCAGCTGCTGCTTTTCCTGAATGGCGGCGCACGCCTCCGGAAGATCGCATTCAGCCGTTGTTCAAGTTGAAGATGCTGCTGGAAGAGCACATCGACGATATTGGCCGGATCATCACGATGGAGAATGGGAAGACGTTCGGCGAGGCCAAGGCCGAGATGCGGCGGGCGATCGAGAATGTCGAGGTAGCCTGTGGCATTCCGATGATGA
>DATJWZ010000259.1:0-4567 GCA_035500795.1 Candidatus Eiseniibacteriota bacterium
CGCAACCGTCTTGCAAATGCCAAGGCGAGTCCTGTTGCGTTCGTCAGGCCGAATATTTTGCCGATCAGCATATTGCCACCCTCATAGGTTCCAACATTGCCCGGGTTAAAGCTGCCTATGGCGTTCACCAGTTTAGTCAGCGCTTCGATAATCAATCCGCCCAAAAAGCCAATATGCGCTCCGAGCAACCAGAGGACTAAACACACTTCCAGAATGGCAAGCAACTGACCTGCGAGGTTCAGAGAAAAACTGCCCCAAAACAAGTTGGGTGTCTGGTGATGAAAGTCGAAGAGCACATTCTCCATCGACTGAATCAGCTTGAACCTCTGCTCGGCCCAGTTCTTCAAGTAAGGAACGCGGCGGATGAGACACGCGCTTCCAGTCAGCAGCGGCCAGCGCAGTCTCAGCGCCACAAGTGCCAACAACAGGAATGTAGTCGCTGCAAGAATGAACAGCCCCGCATAGAGCCGCATTGCATGGGAGAGCGATACCCTCCACAGCGCTGCCAAAAGGCCGGCGATAGCAATCGTGATTCCCGTTACAAGATAGAGTCCGCGATCGAGAGTGACCGAGGCGAGACTGTTGCCCATTTGTATTTCGCGGCTCAAATGCGAGACTCGGATCGAATCTCCAAACGTCTGCCCAAGTATTCCGAGTTGCGCTGCCGCTTCTGCACCTAGACGAAGTCCAACCAACCGCGGGAATGCGATTTTGCGGCGTTCTTTCCCCAGCGTCATTTGCCAGGCCCAGGTCTTTGCAAGGTGCGAAACGCCCGCCAGGACGATCACCAAACTGAAGCCCCAGCCGAGCTTTTCAAGGTTCCGCCAGAGATCGACGGGTCCGGCACGCCAGACCAAGTAGATGAACAGTCCAGCACTCACCGCGATCGCTAGAAGGCGAAACGCCGGCCGCGAGTTTGACGGGACTTTAAGCATGCCCGAGCCTTTGCAGAAATGGGCTCCCAGAAAAGTCGCGTTCGAAGATACTCTCGGTGTAGGCAAACGCTTCGGGGGTATCCACGTCTTGCCAGTGTCCATCGCCGACGTCAAAGGACTTGAATTTGCTCTCGCGGGCTAGTTGGCGCATGCCGTCGGACAGCGAGCAATCGCCATCTTTCTTGGCGGATTCGAGTCTCTCGAACAGTGCAGGGGAGCACAAGAACATGCCTGTATCCAGCGCGTCGAACCGGGAGAGATGCTTGCCAATGTCAACGATGTGTGTTCCTTCCAGGCTGACTTTGGTCGCGTCCTCCAGATCAAAGATGCGGTCGATGTTGTGATCCACGCCGAGGATGACTTCATCCTCTGCAAGCCGCTCTTGCAGAAGCGCTCTCGCCGTTTTCGGTTCAAAGATGTGATCGGCCATAAGCAGCATGAATGGGTTGCGCAGCGCGGGTTTGGCAGCCAGCGCCGAGACACCGTTCGCTTTATGATAATTGGGGTTTTCTACGAGCGTGATCGCGAAGTCCTGGTAGCACTGATCAGCGATCCAGCGGCGAATCGCATCACCGCGGTAGCCGACAACAATCACAAATTTGTCGATTCCAGCCGCATGCGATGAGAGAAGAATGTGTTCGAGCAACGGCGCACCGAGAAGGGGTACGAGCGGTTTGGGAGCGCTACCAGACAAGGAGGCGATGCGGCTTCCATTGCCTGCGGCAAGAATGAGGCATTCATTTACAGTTCTCATGGCTTGTCGGTCTTTCTTGCGGACAGTAGGAGAACCTGGGAAGGCTGATTTTTGGGCGCATAGTCGAAATACTGGATGTTCACGTCTGTCGTCCCGAAGAACCGGGCTTGGGTGACACTTCGCGTTGAGAGGGGGAACCAGAGGGCTCCTTGTTTCTGGTAGACCTGCACGAAATTCGTGGATTTTGTCCAAAACGATGGATTTTTCGCTGGACTGCCTTCGGCGCGCACAAGCGCATAATCTTCTGCGTCTACCCAAATGTATCCTTGGAACAAATATTTGTCCTTCCGTTTGGGCTTGATCTCCAAAACGTATGCCATGCGACCAGCCACGGCTTCTGCGCGGACAACTGTAAAGTCGTAGTTCGTGAAATTGAGTCTGGTCATTGCCCGCAACTCGGGATGCGATGTTTCCGATTCTGACTCGAGCATCTTCCGCAGCACGTGAGTGTTTGCTGCTTTCCATCCGTCTTCGGACACCACCTCGAAATGCTTTGTGCCATCTTCGTCGCCCTGCACGCGCACAAGCATTTCGGCGCGCTTCTGCAAACCTAGGTTTTCAAGGACATATCGCCGCATCCCCTCGTAACCCTCGATGGAGGATTGCCGTTTCAGGTCCAAGGCAGCCATGCGGGTCACGACTTCCTCAGCCGTTGGAAGTGGACTGGAATTGTCCGCCCCAACAATCGAAGAGGTTGGAAACAAGAGCAAAGCGATCAGTAAGAAAAAAGGTTTCATGTCTAAAACTCCACAACGAATTTGCCGCGGTATTCTCGCCAGGAAGAATTGAAAAATCCCCCGTATCTCGCGCTTGCAAGATTGTTTTGAACGTCCCGGGGATCGAAGTGGTTGAACAGGTTGAAGGCGCCCACGCCAACTCGGGCGGGGACACGTTTTCCGTGGAAGGACAATCGGACAGGTCGCGAAATCTGCATATCAAACGATGAGAAGGTCGGGAAACGATCCATGCTTCGCGGCCCGACATACTCGCGATGCTCGTTCTGAATCGAATAAGGGAAGCCCGTGCGCAAGTCGTAAACCGGCACGATTGTCAGTTTCCATGGAGCGGCGATCGTGCCCCAGATCAAGAAACGGTTTGGCGCATCGAAAGGCAAGCGTGCACGTGCATCCGGCTCGATGACGGGTTGCGCAAGATTCCCATAGAACTGATTCAAATCGTTGAGGTCCCCGAAGGCGTGGGATCGGACAAAGGAGGCGTTCAGTAGGCTTTGACGCACTTTGATCCGTGCAGCCACCTGGAATTCTCGATACGAATCGGAGCCTCGATTCGAAAGTTCGAGTATTCCTGTTGTTCCATTGGCGACCGGCGAAACAATCAGGTCGTCGCTGGTATTGCGCTGCTCATAGGCAACCCGTAGAGCGAGACCTGCGAAAACCTGTCGGTCGAGTTCCAGATTCCAAGACGTACTTTGCGGGTTGTGTAACCCGCCGTCGATCTGGTTCTGATAGGACACAGAGTCGATCGCCTGGCCATTCTGGCCCAGGACCGTTACTGTCCGATTGGGAGTATCGGGAAATGCCGCAGCTATGAGCGGAACGCGGTCGTAGAATCGGCCGATCCCTCCCTTCAAAAGTGTTTTTCCGTCATTCGTAAGCACCAGAAGAAACCCTGCACGAGGAGCAGCGTGGGTAGAATCTGTGATAGCGTCGTTGTCGAATCGGAGGCCGACGTTCAGAGTTATGCGGGGATTAATGGCCCACTGGTCGCCTACATACCAGGCGGTCTCGTTTTGGTGAACTTGAAAAAGAGTTGGGGAAGTGTAGGTGATGCGCTCTACGGGCAGATTGGAGACGCCATCGAACTCGACGGGCAAAAACGTCTGTTGCCCATCATATTCGGAGTGCTCGTAACTCAGCCCAACAATGAACTGGTGCGATCCCGCAAATTTCCAGGGAGCGAAGCGATAGTTTTCCTGCAAGCCAACCCGCGAGGCGCCGCGTTTCTGGCGATTAAAGAATCCACCGTCCGTGGTTTCCAGCTGTACCTGATAAGGATTGTCACTTTGTGCCGTCACATCAGCGTCAAACCGTTTGTAACTGAACTGCGAAGTCAATAGTCCCGAGGCGCCGATCAGGTAACTGTCCTCGACATTGATCTGATAGCCCCGCTGGTGGAAATCGGGCGTCGATTGCTGGGTGCTGAATGTATTTAGGCCGAGGTAATTGACCTTTTGGGGATAGAACGATACGGATGCGTTGGCTGTGTGCCTCGAACTAATGGTGAAATCGAGTTGCGTGTAGGAATCGAGGCTCTCGAGCCGGGAATCACGCTGAAACGGAGGAAGGCTGTTCACCGGCGTTTCCACAAATCGATATTCAAATGATTGCGTTATGGCGATTTTGTCTCGCAGGATAGGGCCTGTGAACGTTGTCCGTGGCGTTGAGGAGCCAATGCCCCGGATACTGCCATCGCGGACTCGTAGCCGGGGCGTAAAATTCTGGATCGAGAAGTGAAAGTCCTCATAGTCGCTCGTCTTTGTTTCGACGCTTGAAACCGCTCCGGTAAATCTGCCGTATTGCGGGTCATAGGGATTCGAAATGACTTGCACCGAAGCGACGACATCCACCGGAAGATTCATTGCCGGACTGCCTGTGACGGGGTCGGTAACATTCGCGCTGTTGACCAGCGCGCCGCTCTGCGTATTGCGCGTTCCTTTCAGGTTGACGTGCCCGTCGGGTCCGCGGACAACTCCAGGAATAAGCGGGAGCGAGCTCTCAAAACGTTCGTCGATGCTGGGAGCGTCGCGTAAGGTCTTGTCAGTGATTGTTTCGCTAGGAGCTGGATTCTTAGTTTCGGACGGATCGGCGGTGACCACCACGAAAGTGCGGACCTCTGCCGGTTTCAATTCGAGGTCTTG
>DATJWZ010000260.1:0-16149 GCA_035500795.1 Candidatus Eiseniibacteriota bacterium
CTCCCAGCAAGTGGCAGACCCGGCAGCCGATCTATCGCACATCAGTGGCGCGGTGGCGACGCTACGAACCGTGGCTCGGGCCCCTGAGCGCTCTTGTGAGTGAAGGGTCTTAAGCCCAGCCACTGGACCAACGACGGCTACGACCACCTGCTTCATCTCAATACGAAGTTAAGACAACACGCAAAACAGATTCTGTTTTGCTATTGAGAATTCGATCGTCCCATTCGCGAGCGAAACCTCAGCCGCTGTAACAGAAATTTCACATCATCTTCATACGCCCGTCACAAGTCGTCTGTTAAGGTTCGCGACAATGATCGCTGATCATAGTTCTACCCCGATGTCCCACCGCCTATCCCCGTTTACGTGTTGAAAATTCCAAAGAGGAGAACGGTACATGTCTCGCAAAGCGTCCCGATATCACTCTCGAAATTCTCGAAGAAAGCGACTACGGCCACTCGCTGGCTTGGTAGCGGCGGGCCTGTCCCTTCCTGGGCTTGCCGTTGCTCAGTCCAAGCTTTACCCAACCTACGTCACCGGTCCGCAGCCGAACGGCTCGTGGGTCGTCAGCAGTGGTCAGATCGTCAACCCCGCGGGCATGCAAGTTGACCTCGGCATCCGGGTTCGCGCCAAGGCCATTGCCCTGAACCCCAATCTTCGCACTCACACAGCAGCTGTCCTCACTTTGGGCGCGTCGGAGGCTGTCGAGGTATTCGACACCGAGACTGGTGTCGTCCTGCAGGACTACATCGCGCTCGGACGCGATTCGAGCGGTAGCTATAGCGGCATTGCCTACACAGCGGACGGCAAACACCTGGTGTTCAGCCAGGACAGCAGCAATGTCACGATCGCTGACGTCACTCCTGAGGGATTGCTGGAAGACAATGCCCAGATCAGCGTGCCGCCGAACAACTCCTTCATCACGTGCTTTCCGAACAGCCCGATTGGCGATTACGGCAGACCCTGCGGCACCTTTTATAGTACGGGTACTTCTTACCCCGGCGGCGTCGCACTTTCACGGGACGGCAGCAGCGCTTATGCCTTGCTGAACCAGAACGATACTCTCACCAAGATCGATCTGAACGCGAAGACGCAGGGTGTGCAGATCCGCGTCGGCAACGCTCCGCACAGCATCGTGATCAGCCCCAATGGCACGACCGCTTATGTAAGCAATGAGGGTGGACGGGCCGCCACCGAGGCAGATTTCCAGATCTACTCTGCTGGCACGGAAATCGTGGCCGACCCTGTGGTGGGCGCCGCGATTACCGGTACTGTTTCTGTCGTTGATCTACCGACGATGACGGTCACAGGCAACATTTCAACCGGTCTGCACCCAACCGGGATGGCGTTCTTTGGACGCTTTCTGTTGGTCGCCAATACCTACAGTGACAGCATCTCGGTTATCGACACCTCCACCAATCTGTTAGTGAAAACGATCAACCTTTCGTTGCCGATCGGTGCACCTGGCCAGGGTGCAGCTTATGGCGCGGCGCCCAACTCAATCTCCGTCGACGCGAAGAATGCTGTTGCTTACGTTGCCCTTTACAACGCCAACGCAGTCGCGGTGGTCAATCTCAAACCGACCGCAAAGAATGCCGTACTGGGATTGATCCCGGTTGCTTATGCGCCGAGTTCTGTCGTGTTCGATGTGGCCAGTAACTCAATCCTCGTTGCCAATGACAAGGGCATCGGGACGCGTTACTCGTTTGAGTGCGACTACGGTGTCTGCGACTACAACACCCACCAGGACAATGGCACGGTTAGCATCGTCCCAGTGCCAAACAGTGCGACTTTGACGTCCATGACAAAGCAGGTTTTCCAGAACAACCACTGGGATCTGCTGCAAAATATCGAATCGGCTGGCGGTGGTAATCCGCACACAAAGCCGGTCGCAATCCCTGCGAGGATCGGCGATCCGTCGCTGATCAAACACGTGTTTCTGATCATCCGTGAAAACCGCACCTATGATCAGATGCTGGGCGACGTGGCCGCCGGAAACGGCGACGCCTCGTTGGCTGTGTTCGGCGGTCAAGACACGCCCAATGCGCACGCGCTGATTCAGCGCTTCCCACTCCTCGACAACTTCTACGATCCAAGCCGTCAGTCCGCGGACGGTCACCAGTGGATCGCAGAAGCGATGGCGCCCTACGCCGACGACATCCAGTCGCCTGACTGGGTCCGAAGCTATCCAGGCGGGAACGCAGGTGATGCTCTCGCATACCAGAAGAAGGGCTTCCTGTTCTCAGAGGCCGCTGCCGCCGGTGAGACGGTGAAGATCTACGGCGAATACGTCGAAAACGACACGTTCTTGCAGCCGAATGGCTCTACGCAAGAACCCAGCTGGAGCGATTTCTACGCCGACTCGCAGTGCTTCGAAGGAGGGCCGGATTGCGGACCGCCAGGAACGAAGGGCGAGACGACGCTCTACTTCCAGAATACGGTCCAGGCGGAGTC
Source organism: Candidatus Eiseniibacteriota bacterium (assembly GCA_035500795.1). GTDB lineage: Bacteria > Acidobacteriota > Terriglobia > Terriglobales > Acidobacteriaceae > Sulfotelmatobacter. The sequence continues at coordinate 2,452 of DATJWZ010000260.1, forward strand.
TTCCGTCCCGGCCGTGTATCTGCACCTCATCAAGAACTTTCCACAGTTCGATCTGGGCATTCCCGATCAGTTCCGCGTTGATCTGTGGCTGCAGGACTTCAACGCTGATGTCGCAGCCGGTACGGTGCCCAATTTGACCCTCCTGTGGGTCATGGACGACCATACGGGTGGTCCGCCGACCCCAGACGCTGAACAGGCGGACAACGATCTGGCCGTTGGCCGCATTATCGACTACATCAGCCATAGCCCCGTTTGGTCGAGTTCGGCGATCTTCATCGAAGAAGACGACGCGCAGAACGGCGTCGATCACATCGATGGTCACCGCAGCCCGGGCTATATTGTCAGTCCATACACCGTGCAGGGTGGACCGACTGACCATACCTACTACACGCAAGTCAACATGACTCGGACGATCGAGCAGATCCTCGGCCTACCTCCGATGAACCAGTTCGACCTCGTCGCATCGCCGATGAGGACGGACTTCACCAACACACCGCCCGAGTCGAACTTCCAACCGTGGAACCATGTCCCCAATCAGGTCGCGCTGAATCAGGGCGTTACGCCTGGTGCGGTGAACCCGAACGAAAGCCATAAGGTGAGGGACTTGAGGGCCGCTTGGATGAAGAAGAAAGCGCAGGTCTTCGCTGGCAAACTGCACAAGCCCGACTCCGAAGATCCGGACACCGTGAACCATTACAACTGGTACATGTCGACCGGATTTACTCGGCCCTATCCTGGTGAGACGACCGTTCGTCCACCGAGCGAGTTCAATCGCCCGGCACCTACCAAGGTTGACGACGACGACTAACAGACGGTCGATTGCAACAATTGCCCTCTCCTCGACAATCGGGGAGAGGGCATTTTGTTTTGGAACTTTGCAAAATTTCTCTTGCGGCTGGTAGCGGCCACCCGAAGTAGCAGGTTGATAACGCCTTGATTGGGGCGTGAGAGATGTATCGGCCCAGTACAAGAGGAGAGCTAGTCTTATCTCATTCCCTTCAACTCTGATCTGGCATATCTACAGAGGCGAGAGTTCATCCTCACGTTCTTCTCTGTTGTGAGGTGTGAGCTTCTTTTCCAAAAACTTTCGTGCAAGATCCTGTCCCCCTAAGCCAAACGCGATGGCCAAACCAAGCATCGCGGCGCCAAACACCGTCGCGAATGCGATGAGCATCGTCTGCTCCGCTACGCCAAGCACCTCGAAGGTCATCGACAGCGAAAAAATGACGATGATAAATCGCACCGCGATGCTCAACATACGCGACGAGCGAAAATTCGCGTTTACAGCGGTAAGGAGCGCCGCGCGCGACAGGAAACTAGCCGCCACCAGTCCAAAAAACAAAATGACGCAAGCTGCGAACAATCGAGGCAGGAAAAAGAAGAACCTCGAAATGTATTCCTGTAAGCCTGCGATTCCCAAAACGCTTACGCCCAAGAGAACGAAGCCGATCCATGCAATCCAGAATACGAATCGACTAGCGAGTTCGGTCGCAGAAGGTAGAGCGGCCTGGTGGAGAAGTTGTGTGGCACCGGCATTTTCCGAAAGTTTTGAAAACTTGGTCAGACGCAAAAGGCTACGTACAAGTAGCTTTAACAGGTAGGCGATGACCCATCCGATCAAAGCGATGATGAGCATCACAATCAGCCGAGGAAGGTAGTGAGCGATATCCCTCGCCATCTGCTGGAACGCTTGTGTCAATTCGTTCACGATGATTTCACGCATGGGCTTCTCACTTTCTCTCTGCCCAGATTTGGAGCAGAAACGGCTTCAGTCGTTCGAAGTGGACGCACAGAGACTCCTCACGTCGTTCAATCTCTTCTTCGGAGCCATCCCGGTTTTCGATGATATATGTCAGGCTTCTGCCACGATAAAGTGGGACGAGGGCCTGAATGATGTGGTCGCGGTTGATGGTGGATTTGTGATAAGACGCGGCGAACTCGAAAACAGTCCGCGTCCACAACTCCTCCGGATAATCAAACTCGTCGATGCTGAGCCCGGCAATGTGTCGGAGCTCGGCATGCAAGGATGGCGAGAGGATCGAACCCAGAACCGGCTCCAGCTGAGCAACACCACTCGCAAACACATCGAGTAAACGCTTCCGGTTGATGCGAACCGTTTCATCCACGAGAGGGCTCGCTGCACCAAAGGTGGGGACTGGCTGGGATTCGCTTACTGCGCTCCAGACGGGGAAATTCCCATCCAGCGAAGCGAACAAAGCACCCACAGTTCTTCGCACTGCCGCAACCATATCATGCACGGCTCGAGACGAAGGATGCTTGACTCCCAGGAAGGACTGACACACACGATACTTCCCCGTGAGGGCAAAAATCGTGAGCGAGATTTCCGGGCCCATCTTGGCCCAATCCTGCTCGATGCCTCCGTTGTTCAGAAAATCCCCAACGAGCCGGCCGGAAACTGCAAATTCCGGGCCATACGGTTCCCGAATGCGACTCCCGTATATCGCACGAGTCATGGGGTAGAGCAGGTTGCGCACGAGAGTTCCTTCGAATCGTTGCCTCTGATAGATGGGGCAGACGATATCAAAGTTGTCGTAATAAGCGGGCCGTGCGAGCCGTTGCAGCCAGTCGGGTTCGATCGTAGTGGTCTCAGGAGAAACCAATACGCAAGTTTTTGCGCGCAGCAAGTCTGCGCCGGCAAATATTGTCTGGAGCGCTTTGGTTGGGTCAGGGACCCGGCCGTAGCGAACGCCGATGGAGTGCAGGGTACGTAATGCATACACTTTTTGGTCGCGGCGCAAGTCATCGATCGAAGCGTTTTTCACTTGTTCGATCGTGTCGTCCTGTGAACCGCCATCGGCATTGATAATGGCCACTCGTTCGCGCGGAAAACACTTGAGGATTCCCGCCTGAATCGCCGCGATGACAGGCCGGATGGTGCGCGCGTTGTTGTGAGTGGAAAGACCAACAACGATGTCCACCTCTCCGATGTTGATCAGTTGACGAAGAAATTCATCCGTCAAAAGATTCTCTTCGGCCAATTCAAACTCCCGAATCATGGTTTGCGCCATCGAATCGCGATGACGTCACCCCAGACTAAATCCTGCGCAGCCGGAACCAATAAAACTGGTAGGGGCCCATGGTTAGAAGATACGGCAGGTCGCCGATTCGAGGGAAGATGTTGCCGCCGAACATTTCAATCAAAATGTTTCCCTTATATCGGCGCAGATCAAGTTCCACTGCTTGCGCGGAACTTGAGAGGTTATTTACAACCAGAATTGTCTCCTTACCCAACTGCCGAACGTAAGCCAAAATCCTATGGTTGGCAGGGTAAAGAAATTCGATCGATCCGGACCCAAAGACGGGATTGGAACGACGGATTCCAATGATATGCCGCATCCACGACAGCAGTGAATGTGGGGAGCGCTTTTGCGACAACACATTGACTGCCTGATAGCCATAGACTGGGTTCAGGATTGGAGACGAATAGAGTCGCTCCGGATCGGCTGCAGAAAATCCTCCGTTCCAGCCGCCGTTCCATTGCATTGGAGTTCTGACACCGTTGCGATCGCCAAGATAAACATTGTCTCCCATGCCAATCTCATCTCCGTAGTAGATGATGGGAGTTCCAGGCAAGGACATCAACATTCCATTCATCAGCTCGATCCGGCGCCGATCATTGTCAAGTAGCGGAGCCAGACGCCGTCGAATTCCGAGATTCAACCGCATCGCCTTATCTCGCGCGTAGATGTCGTACATGTAATCGCGCTCGACATCGGTAACCATCTCCAGCGTCAACTCGTCATGATTTCTGAGGAAAAGGCACCACTGGCACGCAGCAGGAATCTCCGGCGTCTGCTGCAGAATTTCAGTAATCGGCTTGCGGTCCTCAAGGCGAACTCCCATGAACATACGGGGCATCAGGGGGAAATGGAACGCCATATGAAATTCGTCGCCATCGCCGAAATATGGACGGAGGTCGGCAGGCCATTGATTCGCCTCAGCGAGCAGCATCGTACCTGGGAACTCTTCATCGATTCGCTTACGAAGATCTCGGATGATGGCGTGGGTTTCGGGCAGATTCTCACAATTGGTCCCTTCGCGCTCGATCAGGTAGGGAACAGCATCCAGCCGAAACCCATCGACGCCAAGTTGCAGCCAAAATTTCATCACCCGCCACATCTCTTCTTGCACTGCGGGATTGTCATAGTTGAGGTCTGGCTGATGACTGAAGAAGCGATGCCAGTAGTGGGATTTGGAGATCGGATCCCACGCCCAATTCGACATCTCTGTGTCGACAAAGATGATTCGAGTCCCGCGATACTTGGAATCAGAATCACTCCATACATACCAGTCGCGTTTCGGATTGTCTCTGGAACTTCGGGATTCCTGAAACCAGGGATGCTGATCGGAAGTATGGTTCAAGACCATTTCGATGATGACGCGAATCCCACGTTGATGCGCGATTGAAAGAAAAGTTTTAAAGTCCTCAAGCGTCCCGTAGCTGGGATGAACAGATTTGTAATCGGAAATGTCGTAGCCGTCGTCTCTGAGAGGAGACGGGAAAAACGGCATCAACCAGACGGCGCTGACACCAAGCTCGTGCAGGTAGTCCAGCCGTTGGGCCAGGCCAGCGAAATCGCCGACACCGTCCTCATTGGCATCCGAAAAGGTGCGTACATGCACTTGATAAATGATGGCGTGCTTGTACCAGCTTGCTTCGGCCTTCAGTGACAACCAATGCCTCCCGATGAGCAGCCTTCGGTTCAAGGCGCAGTCAGTAGAATACAGCGTTCAAAGGTAAACCCGGCGTTGAGACGCAATCGCGAGAGTCAGCGATCGTAGAGCTCGACCATTTCGTGCAAGCGTCGCGCCAGGTCCGGCGTCAGTGCTCCAGCCCGAAAGCGCCAACGCCAATTTCCCTTCGCAGTGCCGGGAAGATTCATTCGCGCCTCGCTCCCCAGGCCAAGCACATCTTGAAGCGGGATGATCGCGAGATCGGCAATCGAAGAAAGAATAGTTCGGATCATGACCCAGTGAATCGGCTCCTCTTTCAAGTTCAGATATGCGCGACCAAATGCGTGTTCTTTGGCAACTTCTTCAGGAGTGCGGGTGCTATCACGAGCCCCGGTACTGTTCCACCATCCAACTGTGGTGTCGTTATCATGCGTGCCGGTGTACACTGCGAGTTCCCGTTCGTAATTATGAGGACGGAAAGAAGGGCCTTGCGGATCTTTGCCGAACGCGAACTGCAGGATCGCCATTCCTGGGAAGCGGAACCGACGGCGGATCGACTCCACTTCCGGGGTAATCACGCCTAAATTCTCCGCAATGATGGGGAGATCTCCGAACTCACGTTCCAGAACCGCGAAGAAGTCAGCCCCTGGGCCCTTCACCCAGCGTCCATTGATTGCGGTCGTCTCGTTTCCTGGAATTTCCCAGTAAGCTTCGAATCCCCGAAAATGATCGATACGAATGGCGTCGTACAACTCCAGGACGGCACGGAAACGCTTGACCCACCACCGATAGCCGGTCTCTTGAAGACGGTCCCAGCGGTAAATCGGATTGCCCCAGCATTGGCCAGTTGCGCTGAAGTAGTCGGGAGGAACGCCCGCGATCGTAATCGGTTGGCCGTTCTCAGAAAGCTGAAAATATTCGCGGTTCGTCCAGACATCGGCGCTATCGAGAGCGACATAGATTGGAAGGTCCCCGATAATGCGAATCCCTGCGTTGTGCGCATAATCCTTCACTTCACTCCATTGACGGAAGAACTCAAATTGCCAGTACTGCACCGCGAACACAGATTGCTTCAAACGACTGGTCGCGGCGCTCAAGGCGTCCGGAATGCGTCGCGCGATATCCGGAGGCCACTGGTTCCAGGCAATTCCACCTTGCTCTTGCTTGCATGCCATGAACAGAGCGAAGTCCGGCAACCATGAGGAGTTTCTTGCACAGAATTTGTCAAATGCACGCCGATCGTCCCCGCACGCCTCACTTCTAAAAACTTCGGCGGCTTTGCTCAGGAGTCGCGCCTTCCAGCGGATGACGCCCTCGAAATCAACGGCGTCTTGTGAAAAATCTTGGCATTCTCGCAGGTCAGAGGCATCGAGAATTCCCCGGCTCCGTAGTTTCTCAGGACTGATTAAAAGATGGTTACCGGCGTAGGCAGAGAAACACTGAAAGGGCGAATCGCCATATCCCGTCGGATTGAGGGGCAGAACCTGCCACAACCCCTGACCTGCATCCTTAAGAAAATCAACGAAGGCAAACGCTGCCGGCCCGAAATCACCAATGCCGAACGGACCAGGAAGAGAGGTCGGATGAAGCAGCAGGCCACTGGCGCGAGGCAGTCGCATGGAAAACTTAGATGCCATTTCCTTTGCAGAAGAATGATCGAAGATCTGACATGTCGGTCAATCTCGATGGTTTTTGATTCACTACAACTGTAGTGGCCAAGCCCGCCGATCCGATGCCTCACCAAGATTCATACGAAATCAACGTCCCACTCGACGTTAGGAATACGTTAACTCCAACAGACACGGCCGCAGTGCTAAAATTCGCCTTCCGTATTCGATCCAACCAGGAGATCTTCGTGAAATCGTTGCGCTCATTTGTTTCATTTGTCCTTCTGCTTACGTTGGTGCAATTCGTTATCGCTCAATCTGCGGAGGAAGCTGCTTCCGCAAACCCCGCCCACATGCTACTGGGGTATACGCCCCACGCCAGCGCGGTCGAGCGCGATCTCGAAAAGAAATTTCAAGACACGGTAGTGGCGAACAATATTCGCGAGAGCATGCGGCGCCTTTCGGCGCGCCCGCACAACGTTGGTTCTCCGTATGACAAAGACAACGCCGAGTGGATCCTGGCCCGCTTCAAAGAATGGGGATTTGACGCACACATCGAGAATTTCGACGTTCTCTTCCCGACTCCGAAGGAGCGCATTGTAGAGCTCGTGGCTCCCACAAAATTCCGTGCCAAGCTGCAGGAGCCAGTGCTTTCCGTCGATCCCACGTCGAATCAAACTTCCGAACAGCTCCCGACCTACAACGCTTACTCCGCCGATGGCGATGTTACGGCGCCCCTCGTTTACGTAAACTACGGCAATCGCGAAGACTATGAAGAACTCGACCGCATGGGAATCTCCGTCAAAGGCGCGATTGTCATCACCCGTTACGGCTCGGGATGGCGTGGCATCAAGCCAAAAGTGGCCGCCGAACACGGCGCGATTGGATGCCTTATCTATTCCGATCCGCGCGGCGACGGCTTTTTCCACGGGGACGACTATCCCACAGGCGGATGGCGTCCTCGCGATGGCGTGCAGCGCGGAAGCGTGATGGACACCGACTATCCCGGCGATCCTCTGACACCTGGTATCGGCGCAGTTCCGGGCGCCAAGCGTCTCGATGTCAAAGACGCCAAGACAATCACAAAAATTCCCGTTCTGCCCATCTCGTACTCCGACGCTCAGCCCCTGCTCGCCGCTCTGCAAGGCCCCGTAGCACCCGAGGCATGGAGAGGGGGACTTCCCATGACCTATCACATTGGTCCTGGCGCGGCGCGCGTGCATTTGAAAGTTGCGTCGAATTGGGACATCAAGCCGTTGTATGACGTCATCGCCACACTGAAGGGTTCTGAACCTGAGCAGTGGGTCATCCGCGGCAATCATCATGACGCATGGGTTAACGGCGCCGATGATCCCATCTCCGGCCAAGCCCCCATGCTGGAAGAAGCGCGTGTGTTGGGTGGATTGCACAAGCAAGGCTGGACGCCAAAACGCACCATCATTTACTGCGCGTGGGACGGCGAGGAACCGGGGCTTCTGGGCTCCGTTGAGTGGGTCGAAACTCATGTGGAGGACTTGCGAAAACATGCGGTCACCTACGTCAACTCCGATAGCAGTTCGCGTGGATATCTTTACGTCGGCGGCACACAAGATCTGCAAGCCGTCGTTGGCGCCGTGGCCCACGACATCACTGACCCAGAAAAAAACATTTCTGTCTTCGAACGCGCCCACCTTCGCGCCATCATGCACGCCAAAGACTCCGAAGAAAAAGGGAAACTCCGCAAGCGCAAGGACCTCGTTCTCGGTGATCTCGGCGACGGTTCCGACTTCACCGCTTTTCAAGACTTCGCAGGAATCTCATCCCTCAATGTTGGTTACGGAGGCGAGGACGAAGGTACACAATACCATTCCATCTACGACGACTTTTACTGGTATACACACTTCGCTGACAGGGATTTCGCTTACGAGCGAGCTATGGCTCAAACCGCCGGATCAATCGTGCTCCGCATCGCCGATGCCGACCTGCTTCCATTCGATTACGCTCCCCAAGCCGACGCCATAGCCAAATACGAATTCGAACTCGAAAAGCTGCTGAAAGACAAGCAAGAAGAGATCACCGAGCGGAATTTGGAAATTCAGGAGGGCGCCTTCACGGCAACGGCCGATCCGCACAAAACATTTGTGCCTCCTCCGGCCGAATCGGTTCCGCCTTACATGAATTTCGCTCCGATGAAGAATTCCATTGAAGCGCTGAAAAAGTCTGCAGAGCGATATTCAAAAGCGCTTGCCAAATTCCGCAATGCCACGGACGCCACAGTTTCTGCTTCTTCGTTCGAGACCGTGAATGCCGATCTGCTCGGTATCTCGCGGCTCTTCCTGAATGAAAAAGGTCTTCCAGAGCGCCCGTGGTTCAAGAACCAGATCTACGCTCCTGGTGCCTACACTGGATACGGCGCCAAGCCGGTCGCCGCCGTCCGTGAATACATGGACGAAAAAAAATGGAAAGAAGCCGACGCACAGATTCCTATGGTGGCAGATGTAATCGATCGCGTTTCCGCAGGAATCGACAAAGCCGCGGCAGACCTGGAGAGTGCCGTCGGAAAATAATTTCTACGATTCGAAATCTCCCACGTCGTGGCCTTGCAAACGGGTGGATCTCGCAACGCGAGTCCCCACCTCCACTAAATGTCAGGTCAGTTCGAAGCGCCCACAAACTGCCTGTTTGACTATTTGTGGCAATTCGCGCTGACCCATTTCGATGTGAAGCTGGAATCAAACTGCAGGTCGTGGCCGCTACCGCTAACGGTCCCATGTGACGTGCCCTTAACGTTACCCTGATCCACTACTACGATGTCCAATGCACCGGTCGCGTTCATCCCCTCGGTGACGCAACTGTACTTTCCCTTAGCCTCAGTACTTGTCGAAGTCTGGATAGTGTAGGTACATTCGCCCTTGCCCTCTCCAAAATCCGGCGACTTTTCCAGGTCCTGCTTCGTCACGCAGCTTTTCGATGTGGATGTACTTCCCGCAGGGTTGGACTTCATTCTCTGTTCGAGTCTTGCTCGTTGTTCGGCGGATAACTTATCGAGCATGCCCGGTGGTATTGGCATTTCCCCAGCCACCTTGTGCGTAACCGTCGTTTCCCATAGGCCCGGCTTGACGTTCAAGGGCTGCAACTTAGCCAGTGTGTGGTCGCCGGATGAGAGTTGCGAGCCTGGGCTTCGAGTCTGTCCTTGCAGGCTGATGGTCAAAGCAAGAGCTATCGAACAAGCCGTTACGATGCATTGTGAATGAGTGTTGAGACTTTTCATGTTTCCTCCTCCGTGGTGCTGCGCCATTTATCACTCGCGTGTGCAGCACTGGTCAAAGGAAACACCGATGAATCCTCTCTTACACCGGAACCTCTTTCGATTGAGGTGCATACAACGATTGCTGACACGCCTATGCGGGGATGCTATGATTCCAGCCACATTTCTGGGGATGGGGTGATGGACGCTGGGGTAGGGTCAGGTAATCTCTTCCGTTTCGGGACGTTTGAAGCTGATTCCACCGAGGGCACGCTCACTCGTAGCGGCATTCGCGTAAAAATTCAGGAGCAACCATTCCGCCTCCTGTTGTTGTTGCTGGAGCGGCCCGGCGAAATTGTCAGCCGGGAAGAATTAAAGCAAGGTCTTTGGCCGGAAGGAACTTACGTTGATTTCGACGGAAGCTTAAATGTCATCCTGAAGAGGCTGCGGGCCTCGATCGACGACGATCCTGAGAATCCGCGATTCATAGAGACTGTTCCACGCCGCGGTTATCGCTTCATTGCGCCGGTTTCAATTGCCGATAGAACTCCGCTAATTTCCTCTCTGACTCTCGCTAGTCCGCCTTCGCCTGTCCCCAAACCAGAGTCTCCTCTCACACAGGCACCCGTATCCCAGCCCATTCCGGAAGCTCAACGTTCTCGCGGCAACATCCTTTATATATATGGATCCGTTCTTACTGTTGTCGTTTTGAGCATCATCGGGTGGCAGTTGCGGCCTCGATTCATGCATGATGCAGGACTGCTGGAGCGGAACAGCGCGCCGGTTCAGATGCGCAAGTCAGTGGCTGTTCTTGGTTTTTCGAATCTCTCCGGTCATTCCGACGATCTTTGGCTTGCGACTGCACTTTCGGAAATGTTGAGCACCGAATTGGCTGCAGGAGAAAAACTACGGCTTGTTTCAGGCGAGGATATTGCAAATGTTCGCAGTTCATCGCCCTGGATAAACACCGATACTCTCGATCGAAATACCACTTCTCGCATTGGAAATGCTCTGAATAGCGATGTTCTCGTCCTTGGCTCCTATATGACCATCGGAACAGGCGAGCGCAGCCAGTTGCGGCTGGATGTCCGCCTGCAGGACGCGCGCACCGGAGAGATATTGACGGAAGCCGCAGAGGTTGGCAGCGCTCAGGACCTGTTCCATCTCATATCGCGGGTGGGGACCAAGTTGCGCGACCGCTTGGGCGTGGGAGATTTGCAGGGAACCGATCAAGCCGGAGTGCTTGCTTCCTTACCGCTGGATCCAGAGGCGGCGCGTTTGTATGCGCTGGGAATTGCGAAGCTGCGCAAGTTCGACGCATTGGCGGCGAAAGATCTCTTGCAACAGGCAGCAAATGCGGACCCGAAGTTTTCGCTCGTCCACAGCATGCTAGCCACCGCCTGGGCGCAGCTTGGATACGAAGAGAAACGCAAAGAAGAAGCCAAGAAGGCGCTGGAACTTTCACTCGACCTGCCGCGTCCCCAGCGCATGCTGGTGGAAGCGGAATATTACGAGAGCATCGGACAGCTTGAACAGGCCGCATCCACCTATCATGCCCTTTTCGAATTGTTCCCCGACAATGTCGATTACGCCTTACGCCTCGTGTCTCTTCAGGGCCGCTTGGGTGAAGGTAGCCAAGCCCTGCAAGTCATTCAGCAGTTGCGCAAATTGCCCGCGCCATCCTCTGACGACCCAAGGATTGATCTGGCAGAGTCGCGGTCGATAAAAGACAACAAGCCCGCCGCTCTTGTACTGATCCGAAGTGCAATCTCCAAAGCTTCTGCCCGGCGGGAGAACCTGGTGTACGCCGTCGCCAGAAAGGAAGAATGCATGGTGATGTTGTACGGGGAACGACCGGCTGAAGCCGTATCGTCCTGCGAGGAGGCATACAACATATTTGTCGCGGCAGGAAATCGTGTCGGAGCGGCCGATGCCATGCGACTCATGGCGGATGGGCTGGGCACACAAGGCCATTACGAGCAAGCCATTGCGGCTTATAGTCGGGCGCTGGCCGTACTGACGGGCCTTGGTGAACATGAAAAAACCGGGGCCATTTTGAACAATATGGCAATTAACTTCGCGAACGAAGGGGATTTGGATCGCGCCGAGCAGTTGTACCGCGAAGCGAAAACACATTTCGATCTTGCAGGCGATAAGGCGGGCGCCCTCGCCGCAATGGTGAACACGGCCGACATACTCTATGCGCGCGGCAACCTGCCGGGTGCATCCAGGTTGTACCAGCAGACATTGGATCTTACCGCGACTATAGAACATGGTGACTCCGGATACGCGCTGTACCGAATGGCCGACCTTAAGTTAGCCGAGGGGAACGTACACGAGGCGAAACAGTTCGCCCAAGAGGCCATCGATTCCATGCGTTCGGTGGAAGGGGCCTATCAGTATTTGAGCGGAGCCATAGTGGAGCTGGGATCGGCGATGCAAGCGGAAGGTGATCTGTCCAATGCGCGCCAGCAGTTTCAGCAGGCGCTCGCACTGCGTCAAAAGATCGAAGCTCTCGAGCTGGTAGCGGAAAGCCAGGTTGAACTTGCTGGAGTAGCAATCGAGGATGGGCATCCTGAGCAAGCGGAGCCGTTGCTTCGCAGCGCCCTGGCAGAATTCGATAAGGAAAAGAGCGACCCAGATTCCAGCAGTGCGTACGCGATATTGAGCCGCTCGCTCTTGATGCAAGGGAAATTAACGGAAGCACGGGAGGCGAGCAAGCGTGCCGTTGATCTGAGCCTGACAAGTTCTGATCCGTCGCTAAAGCTACCCGCAGAAATTCAGCAGGCGCGGGTGGACATGGCTGAAAATGACGCGTCAAGCATCTCTGCAGCTCTCAAGAGACTGCAATCGGTTATAGCAACCGCCAAAAAGCTGGGTTACTACAGCATCGAAGGGCAAGCTCGGCTTGTGATGGGCGAATTGCAGCTCAAAGTAAGTGCTTCCCTGGGTCAAAGACAGCTGAAAGCATTGGCGTCTGAATCACGTAACCGCGGGCTGGGACTTCTCGCCCGTCAAGCCGAGTCCGCCGTCGGTAATGCCACGGTTGTTGCGCAAGACGCTACCCGCTGATTCCTTTACTACCTTTCCAATAGCGAGCAGTGCTTTCCCCCTGAATTTCCCGTGTCATGAGTCATGCCAACTGATTCAGCCACTTGGGCTTAGTCCGTCACACCCGTTTAAGTTGCGTTTCCGTTGACCCATCACAATTTGCAGTTCATTTTCGTCGCATGCACGCCGTCGATCGGCTGTGCGTGATGGGGAGGGCTGTGGGGCCGTCTGAGATCAGGGGGATCGGCTTCGCCGAATTCAGTGCGGCCCCTCGACCTAAACACACATTTTGGGGGAACTCTAGTGAGTCAAAAATCGATGCGCCATCGCATTGCAGATTTCATTCTCGTCGCCTTGTTAAGTGCCCCTACCATTGGGGCACAGACCGCGCACCACGCGCCGTCTTCGCCGGCAAGAAGTCCGATGTCGGCCGTAGCTGAAGCGCCGACTCCAATCACTGCTCCAAACGCCGGCGACGTTGAAGGCTTCGTCTATTGGGATGTAAACGCAATCACTCACAATCCAGCTGGATCTTGCAGTGGCCTCGCGGTCAATGTGACCGGCGCAGGAACCTCGAACGCCCTGGTCCAGGCTGGCAACCACTTCAAATACGCAGGACAAGTGAAGGCATTCTTATACGGCGGCAAACAGACCATCTACGACGTTTGCATTTACGCCTACGATCACTTGCCGGTCGGACCAGCACTGCAAGCTCAATTGGTCGTCACTCAGCCTAGCGCGTTTTCTCAGAGCGTCGCGGCTCAGACCCCGACGGTCTCCAACATAAAGATCATCAACGGCCAGTGCAACATGCTGCCGGCAGTTACGCCTTCTTCCGTCTCGGACCTTACAAAAACCTGGGGCTCATGTCAGAACCGGGCTTTTGACGTCAATTTCTCACTGGCGCCGTCCGGCGGTTCGGTAATGGCGAGCGCACCAGCCGGCGGAATGTTATCGAATGTCAACAACGGCACCGCGACCCCAGGTGGGGGACAGTCGTCCGCACGCGGAATGCTGTCTGGCGTAAATAACGGCACTGTGAATCCGGGTTCCCAGCAACGAACTTCATCCGGAACACTCGCCGCCGTAAAGCCTGGGCCTATTTCTAATACCAGCAAG
>DATJWZ010000261.1:0-2467 GCA_035500795.1 Candidatus Eiseniibacteriota bacterium
CCCCACTTCGGAGATGTGGCGGAAAATTACAACGTCATCGATGCACGCCAATCCGAGGCGCAGAACACCGTGATCGAAGCGTTGCGCGACTTGGGGCACGGAGAGGCAGCGGGCCGCCTGACACACTTTTCTTACGGCATGGTGGTCCTCACCCCGCGTTGCGCCGCCGAGTTGGGCTATGAGCTGACCGAAGAGGAAAAGTCTCGCTCCTGGATCGGTGTCAGTGGCCGCAAAGGTTTCGGAGTGAAGGCTGACGACCTGCTCGATCAACTCATTGCGTCAGCGAAGAAAGAGGTCGATTCGCGCCACCCACAGCTGAGCGAGCCCGAGCGGCTCGGGATTGCCACGCAGATCGCCATCGGCGCTCTCCGCTACTTCATGCTGAAGTACACCAAGCAGGCGGTGATCGCCTTCGACTTAAAAGATGCGCTCAGCTTCGAGGGCGAGACCGGCCCATACGCGCAGTATGCAGTGGTGCGGGCGACCAGCATTTTCCGAAAGGCCGGAGTTGACGCGGAGGCCTTCGGCAAAACGGCGCCTCTGTCTCCTGCGGATCTGGCAGATTATCTGAAGGGCGAGGATGCGAACGAAATTTGGGAGCTGTGGCTCGCGGTGTCGAAGACGTCGTACATAATCAGCCAATGTGTCGCCACGACCGAGCCTGCCTTCCTGGCGAAGCACGTCTTTCAACTGGCCCAGCTCTTCAACACTTTCTACCACCGCGTACCGATCCTGAGCGAGGCTGACGAGAAGCGGAAACAGTTCCTGCTGGCGACGGTTGCGGTCGTCCGGCGCGAATTGATCCGGTCGCTGGCCGTCATGGGAATTACAGTGCCGCCGGTCATGTAGAATGCGTCCACCAAGCATGGTGTTTGGGATTTGATGACGGCAGACTCGGCATCTACGCCCGCAGCGCATTGGCCCCGCCGCATTCTGGCGGGAGTTGTTCTAGTCATACTCGTCACAGCTATCTCCGGGTACATTTACGAGAACGTTTCTGAAGCACGCGACCGCCGTTTCAATCCCATGTCTGGCCATCTCGTCGAGGTGAACGGCCACAAGATGCACATTCTGTGCGCGGGAAAGGGATCTCCAACGGTCGTTCTGGATTCCGGCATGGGCGATTCCTACTTGTCATGGCGGAAGGTCCAACCACAAATCGCTGGATTCACCCGCGTGTGCTCGTATGACCGTGCCGGTCTCGGTTACAGCGAGCCCAGCGGCGAGCCTCGCACCAGTAAAGTCATCGCCGCAGAGTTGCATGGTTTGCTGCACGCTGACGGCATCGCACCGCCATATGTTTTGGTCGGTCACTCAATGGCCGGCTTCGACGTGCGGCTGTATGCGAGCGCCTATCCCGGTGAGGTCGCTGGAATGGTGCTGGTGGATGCCTCGCATCCAGACCAGGAAAATCGATTCTCAGAAGACCTGAAGGCGATGGAGGGCAACTGGCTGCGCGACCAGGAGTTCATCGCCTACACCATGCCTTTCGGAGTGCCGCGCCTGCTGGGTTTGTGCGAAGACGATCCGGTGGAACGCGCCGCCGGATGCAACTCGAATTCGGCGCGCGAGCAAGTCGCAGAGATGAAAGCGTTCAACGAAAGCGCAGCGCAAACCGCAACGACCGGCTCTCTCGGTGATATGCCTCTGGCCGTCATTTCTCATGATCCTGAGAAACTCCATTCAGAGTTGCCGCCGGACATCGCCAGGTCGACGAACCAGGCTTGGGCAACGATGCAGGAAGAACTCGCGCATCTCTCGACTCGAGGCACGCAAACCGTCTCGAAAAGCAGTTCGCACTACATTCAGTTTGATAATCCGGAACTTGTAATCTCAACC
Organism: Candidatus Eiseniibacteriota bacterium; assembly: GCA_035500795.1. Taxonomy (GTDB): domain Bacteria; phylum Acidobacteriota; class Terriglobia; order Terriglobales; family Acidobacteriaceae; genus Sulfotelmatobacter. The sequence continues at coordinate 1,840 of DATJWZ010000261.1, forward strand.
GTACGCAACATCGTTGAGCAGGTTCGAAACAGTCAACAGCCGCCTGCCCCGTCTGCGACTCGCTGACTTGTTCTCCTGACTCATCTGTTCGGACCTGCTAACCTTCTTCATTCAACCTGAGTATTCGGCCCGTATTGTTCCGTCTTGTTTCTGGAGCGTTCATGCGAATCCCTGGTGGCGTCATTCGTCTCTCAATGACATTTCTTGTTCTTGCGTCGATCAGTGCGGCATGTGCTAACCCGCAGGATACCGCGGTGCAGACTCCCGCCTCGCCCGCACCTACTCGTCCGCGCATTGGCCTCGCGCTGAGTGGTGGAGGCGCGCTTGGACTGGTGGAAATCGGAGTCATCAAATGGATGGAGGAAAAACAGATTCCCGTTGACCGGATCGCCGGTACGAGCATGGGCGCCATCATCGGCTCGATGTATGCGTCTGGCATGTCGCCCCAGGAGATTGAAGCATTTGCCCGGAAAATCAATTGGGATCAAGCTTTCCTGCCCGAGCCGCCCTACGACGAAATTTCCTATCGCCGCAAGCAGGATCGTCGCGATTTTACAGTGGCGGCTCCTCTTGGACTCAAGAAAGGCTTGCGTGGGCCCAATGGCCTGAACTCCGGACAGGCAGCAGG
>DATJWZ010000262.1:0-4096 GCA_035500795.1 Candidatus Eiseniibacteriota bacterium
AATCGTACAGATGTTCGGATGATTCAACGCAGATGCGGCCCGCGCCTCGCGCCGGAAACGCTCCAGAGCGCCTTCGTCATGCGCCACTTCATCAGGAAGGAACTTCAGTGCGACAAAACGTCCAAGCTCGGTGTCTTCCGCTTTGAAGACAACTCCCATGCCTCCACCACCGAGTTTTTCCAGGATGCGGTAATGCGAGATTGTCTGGCCCAGCATGCGCGGCGAATCTTACGTGGATGGTCCATACAAGTCAATGCAACCTGCGGGGGATGTGGACCTGAAATAATTAGCAAAGGCACGCAAATGCAAAAATAGTCATTTTCCTATGAACTTTTTCTACTCTCATCCCGAATTTGTCGATGGGGAATGTATCTCAAATGGATGACCAACAACTTTGGGATGGGATCCGACGGAAGGACGCGAGCGCCTTTGATGTCCTGTACCAATCCTATAGTGCGAGCTTGCTGAGCTTTCTGAGGAGACTCCTTGGCAATCATCAGGCTGCTGAGGATGTTAAACAAGAGACGTTCGCGAGTATCTGGCAGCATCCAAATGGATTCAACCCTGGAAAAGGAACTCTGCGTTCATACGTTTTCGGCGCGGGACGCAAACGCGCTATGGAGTGGTGGCGAAGGCAAAAACCACTGGGTAACTTCGCTACAGAACCCGTCGAGGGATGCAAGACGGAAACACAATCAATGATCGGAAATGCATTCGACAAGCTCCCTGTCGAACAACGAACCATATTGTGGCTGCGCGAGGTCGAAGGGCAATCGTACTCGGAATTGGCGCACATTTTAGGAATACCCGAGGGCACAGTAAGGTCGCGCTTGTTTGCGGCTCGGAAAGCCTTGAGACGGATCTGGCATGACGCACGGAACATTGAGGAGGGATCGTGAATTGCGATCTGGTCGAGGAACACATCTCAGCATTGTGTGACGGGCAAAAGATTCCGCACGCGGCGGCCGAGCACATCGGCACCTGCCAAAAGTGCCAATCGGAATTGGGTGAGTACGCCACCATTGGAGCCGAATTACGACGATTGGCAAGCATGGATGAAGCGGTCTCATCTACACCCCTTGAGTGGCATCGAGAGAGAGTCAGGACGGTAAATTGGTGGCAGAAAGGATTGGCAACGATGAAGATTCCAAGATTAGTCTTTGGAGGAATGTTGATTGCAATCCTCGCACTTTCCAGCGGTCTGGTTATGGTGCGGGCACGAGCAGGAGCCGCAGCCGCGCGATTTCTGGAGTTGGAATACAAGCTTCCTCCGACTGGTACAGCCCATATTTGCGTTATGCGAGCGGATGGAAATCCAAAGGACAACCTATGTAATTTCGTTAGTCATCTTCGGGAAGGGCTTTTCTTGATGAACACCCGTGTTATCGGTAATTCCGACGGCCGAGCACAACTAGGAATCAGAGCCAAGTACATTCCCGAGGCTGGAGAAACAGAAGTGAATTACAGCGGGTCTTTGTTCAGAGACATTCCAGAAACAGTGTTTTCTATTATGCCCGGTGATAGGCACGACATTCAGGTTGTGGGATTGGGAGCAGTCGAGATCGAAGGAAAATACCTCGATCATATTCCCCCTCTTGTCTATTCCCCGCAAGAGACACTTGATCCCGGCCCAAAGGAATTTCGAATCGTGGCTCCTCTGCTAGTGCGAGACAACGAGGTGATTGTGAACGGTGGCATTGGCTCGTCGATTGATACAGGATCGCCGGATGCCACCCTGATGCTTTATGCGCCGGGGGAAGGCCGTTACCTCGTGTCTGAAGTTCCGTTTGATGATGCCGTAGAGGGAACAGTGCATCTCGGGCAAATCACGTTTTCGCTCGAGGGTCACGACTATTTACTGCTTACCTCAATGCCGATCACTGTCTCAGAACACGTTTGGGTAAAGCACGAGCCCGACTTTAAGCCATCTGAACGGATGGTGCGCTCCTCCGACGCTCGCGATGACCGTGCGATGTTCCTGGTTCGCAGCTTGAGAAAACTCCAAGAGCCACAAATACAGCACTGATGTGCAACTCCCCGCAATCAATTGACCGGTGGGTTTGTCAGAAATAAAAAAGGCACGGCGCAATGCCGTGCCTGATTTCTGCTTGACCGGTGAGACTATTCCTCTTTCTTATCGTCTTCCTTTGCTGGCTCCACGCCGCCGTCGTGCGCCGCTTGCGCTTCGGCCTCTTCCATCGCCTTCTTGGCTTCGGCTGCCTTCTTGGCACGAGCTTCGGCGCGTTTTTCGCGCTTCTCGTCAAGGACCTTCTCGCTACCGAGCAACTCGAGGAAAGCTTTGTCGGCGCCATCGCCCTTATTCCACGCCGTGCGAATGATGCGCGTGTATCCGCCGTTGCGATCGCCGAAACGCGGTCCGACGGTGTCGAATAGCTTCACGACGGCTTCATCAGTCATCAGGTAGGAAGCCGCCTGACGTCGCGCGGAAAGATCGCCACGCTTGCCGAGCGTGATCATCTTTTCGACGATAGGGCGCGCCGCCTTTGCTTTCGGAACGCTGGTTTCGATGCGCTCTTCCACGATGACCGAGGTGACCAGATTGCGCAGCAGCGAGCGCCGGTGCGCTGTGTTACGTCCGAGTTTGTATCCTGCAACTTTGTGACGCATGGGTATACCCCAAGTTTCTAGTTTCGGGTTTCAAGTTCCGAGTTGTCAGGTGGGCTGAGACAGCTAGCTCGAAACCTGAAACTCGAAACTTGAAACTGGTTTCTTACAGCTGATCATCCGGTCCGTAAGCCGATGCCGGCAGCGGAACGTTCGAAGTCGGCCCGGGCACGGCGTTGCCGTGCTCGTCGATCTTCATTCCAAGACTCAGTCCCATCGACGACAGAATCTCTTTGATCTCGTTCAGCGACTTGCGGCCGAAATTCTTCGTCTTCAACATCTCGGCTTCAGTCTTCTGTACGAGTTCACCGATCGTCTGAATATTCGCGTTCTTCAGGCAGTTGTAGCTGCGCACCGAAAGCTCCAGCTCTTCGACCGAACGGTTGAGATTCTCGTTGTGAATCTCGGGCTTGCGCTCGTCGCTCGACGAAGTTCCGGTTTCGATCTCTTCCTCGAAGTTGATGAAGATGTTCATGTGGTCCTTCAGCAGCTTCGCCGCCAGGCCGATCGAATCAGCAGGCGTGATGGAGCCGTTGGTCCAGACTTCGAGCGTGAGCTTGTCGTAATCGGTGATCTGTCCGAGACGGGCGGCTTCGACCGAGTAATTGCACTTGCGAACGGGCGAGTGAACCGAGTCGATCGGAATGAAGCCGATGCCAAGGTCCTCGTCGAAATTCTTGTCGGCCGAAACGTAGCCGCGGCCGCGCTTCAGCCGCATTTCCATGTCGAGCTTGCCACCCTCGCTGACCGTCGCGATGTAAACGTCTTTGTCGAGCACTTCGACATCGCCATCGGCTTCGATCATGCCGCTGGTGACAACTCCCGGCTGATCGGCGCGCAGATAGATCGCCTTGGGCGCATCACCTGCAAGCTTGAACGGAATCTGCTTCAGGTTGAGGATGATGTCGGTCGCGTCTTCGACCACGCCGGGGATCGACTGAAATTCGTGCAGCACGCCTTCCATCTTCACCGCGGTGACGGCCGCGCCTTCAATCGAGCTCAGCAGGACTCGACGCAGAGCGTTACCGATGGTGGTTCCGAATCCGCGTTCGAAGGGCTGCGCCCAAAAAATGCCGTACTTGTCGGTGAGAGTGGAGGTGTCAACTGCGAGACGTTTCGGTTTCTGAAAACCTTTCCAAAGCATTTGTTTCTCCTTCGGCCATTTGGCTCAACGTCAGCTCCCTGAACCGGTCCGGGGTTCAAGTCAGGCGCTGACGCAGGCTGATCAGGCTCGAAAAGTGGACCAGAATCGCCGTTGGTCGTTTGTCGTTGGTTTTTAGCTAACGACCGACGACCAGAGACTAACGACTATTTGCTGTACAACTCAACGATCAGCTGCTCGTTCACCGGCAGCTGAATATCTTCGCGCTTGGGCAGATTCAGCACCCGCGCTTTGTAATTATCGCGATCGACTTCCAGCCAGCTGGGTAGCGTCCCATGGCTGGCAAATTCTTTCGCCAGTTCGAGTACC
>DATJWZ010000263.1:0-10557 GCA_035500795.1 Candidatus Eiseniibacteriota bacterium
GAGGACGGCAAGGCGTGCACAATATGCGATTATATCGTATATTTTGCATATGTGGATTCCACGCGCTGTTGAACCCCGCCTGCAGCGCTCCGCGAAGACGCGGCCCGTGGTCGTGCTGACCGGAGCCAGACAGACCGGCAAGACCTCTACCTTTCTGCGCCTTTTCCCGAAACATGCGTTTGTCTCCCTCGACCTCCCCAACGAGGCCGAGCAGGCCGAAAAGGAACCGGGCACTTTTCTCCGGCGTCATCCGCCACCCGTCCTTATTGATGAAGTCCAATATGCGCCGGGCCTGTTCCGTCACCTCAAGGTGGCCGTGGACGCCCACCGTACCCGCAACGGACAATTCCTGCTGGTTGGTTCGCAGAAGTTCACCCTGATGAAGAACGTTTCCGAGTCGCTGGCAGGCAGGGCGGACATCGTGGAGCTTGAGACCCTTTCTTTGGCCGAAATTCACGCGGCAGTGCCGCAAACCGGCATCGAAACAGCCATCGTGCGCGGCGGATTTCCAGAGCTGTATGCAAACCCAGACATCGATCCCGTAGCTTTTTACAATTCCTATCTCGCTACCTATCTCGAACGCGATGTGCGCTCCCTGACCAATGTTGGTAGCCTGCGGGACTTCGAGAGATTTCTGCGCGCATGCGCACTCCGTTCTGCAAACCTGTTAAACAAAGCCGATCTGGCGCGCGATGTCGGAATCGCCCCTTCAACGGCGAACCATTGGCTGTCCATGCTGGAAGCATCCGGTCAGATCGTACTGCTTGAGCCGTGGTTCTCGAATCGAACCAAGTCCATCGTCAAGAGCCCAAAGCTTTACCTTGCGGACACTGGCCTGCTCTGCGCTCTGCTGAATATTCGCTCCGAGGAAGCTCTTCGCCAGTCGCCGGCGGTAGGCGCAGTTTGGGAGACGTTCGTTTTCGCGCAACTGCGGGCCCGTGAACGCCAAGCAGGGCGCACCGGTAGCCTCTTCTTCTGGCGCGACCGAACCCGCGAGGTCGACTTCGTGGTGGATGCGGGAGGGCGCATGGAACTGTTTGAAGCGAAGTGGACGGAACTGCCGGATGCCTGCGATACAGTAAATCTCGACTTCGTGCGCAACGTGGTAGGCAAGTCGCGGGTGACCGCCGGTGCGGTTGTCTGCCGCACACCAAACGGCTTTCCGCTGGCGAATGGATTTCGGGCGCTACCTGTGACCGAACTCAGATGAATTTGCCCTGATGGTGTTACAGGAAAATCTGACGTTCCCCGGATAGCTGAATAATAAGCCGAGGCACTAAGGCCAGTGTCAAGGCTCTTCGACCGCGAAGGCGGCGCGCGAAGCGCGGCCTTGACACAGACCGGGCCTCGGCTACGCTCTGGCTATCCGGGGAATTTCATTCGGGAATGCTGCATCACAGACCTAAACCGAAACCCTGACTGATCTGATTCGTGTGCGTGGTTTGTGGTTCTATCTTTTGCCCTCCTAACTCTTGCTGAATCGCGGGAGAATGCGACACGTCGCGGCTGAGTTCTTGCCCGAGAGTCTGTGCGTTGTTCGTATAAATCTGGGTGTCATAGCGCCCACGTGAGACCGAGACATAGGCCATGCGGCTGTTGAGCAGATCCTTAGCGCCCAACTCGGTGTCCAGGTGAATGAGCACCCGGTCGGCAGTTTGTCCCTGGTTGGAGTGGCTGGTCATCGCATAGCCATGATCGAGATGGGGATGCTTGTGCGGATCAAGCTCGACCGCGCGGCCACCGTCCATCTTCAAGCGCAGCCGCCCGTCTTCCTCGATGCTCTCGATTGTCCCCAACTCTCGGTTCGCAACTTTCAGTTCGTTGGCCGGCGCGGTGAACTGAATGCGGTCGCCCACCGAAAAACTCCTCATCTCCTCCTGAAAGACCGAGACGCCCTGCTGTCGGCGTGGATCGTAAGTGCGCTGCGTGCCATCCACCGAAAGAAGTAACCAGGATCGCGTCGTAGTTCATGGGGTCATCAGTTGGCCCCCGAGGCGTTTACCGGGAGCCGCCGCTTGCTTTTGCAATTCGGCGAGAGTCGACAACACTTCCTCACTATGCTTGTTCGGATTCACCTCGGTGAATACCTTGGCCACCTTGCCCTCGGGATTGATGATGAAGGTGTGACGAGAAGCAAATTTCACCAGCCCGAGGTTGGTCAACGAGCCGTAAGCACTCGAAACCTTGTGATCGGTGTCGGCCAGCAGCTTGAAGTTCAGTCCTTCCTTCGTGCAGAACTGCCTGTGGGAGTCGGCGTTATCGACGCTGACGCCAAGTACCACTGCATCCCTCTGCAGGTACTGCGGTTGGTCGCGCTGAAAGTTGTGCGCCTCGATCGTGCAGCCACTTGTGAAGTCTTTGGGATAGAAGTACAAGACCACCCACTTGCCACGATAGTCCTTCAGTTTGACCGCCGTACCCTCCTGCGAGGTGAGCGAGAATTCGGGCGCCCAGCTGCCCACCGACGGCACGGAGGCGGCGAACAACGACAACGGCGTAGCTCCGATCGTCAGAATAAGAAGCGAGGTTATCAGTACTCGATGCGTCATCAACATCTCTCCTGCCACGCTGGTTGCATCTCAGGTTCATTCATTAGATGAGCTTCACTCGTCACTTTGCTGAGCACCAGCTGCACATCGCTGATGTATCGTTCGCGGAATCCTCCCTCGCAGTGCGCCAGGTAGTAGTCCCACATGCGCACGAAGCGATCGTCGAATCCAAGTTGGCGCACTTCGGAGAGATGTTCGAGAAATCGACGGCGCCATTCGTGAAGGGTCAGAGCGTAGTGCGTCCCGATGTCTTCCATATGAAAAAGCTGCATGCGGGTGGTTCGAGCCAGTGATCGTTGAATCTCGATGACCGAAGCCAGCTCAGCTCCGGGAAAGATGTGCTTCTTGATCCAATCGCTCTGCTTGCGGTATTGGTGAAACGTTTTTTCCTGGATGGTGATGGTCTGGAGGAGCATGCTGCCGTCCGGCTTCAGCAGGCGATCGCATGCTCTGAAGTAGTCGTCGTAATGCTCGTAGCCGACGGCTTCGAACATTTCGATGCTGGCGATCTTGTCGTACTCTCCGTGCAGGTTCCGGTAGTCTTCGAAGAGCAACTGGATGCGCTCCGCCGCGCTACTCCGAGAGAACACTTCACGCGCGTAGTCGTGCTGCTGGCGGCTGATGGTCGTGGTTGTCACGCGGCACCCGTAGGTCTCAGATGCATAGGCCGCGAAGCCGCCCCAGCCGGTGCCAATCTCGAGCACATGGTCCCGCGATCCCAACTGGAGTTTGCGACAGATGCGATCGAACTTGCCGATCTGTGCCTGCTCCAGAGTATCTTCGGCGCTTTCGTAATAAGCGCAGGAGTAGGCCAGGCTGCGGTCGAGGAAAAGGCGGTAAAAATCGTTTCCAAGATCGTAGTGATACGCGATATTGCGGCGGCTACCGGCCTGGGTGTTCCGGCGCCGACGATGCTCGATGAAGTCAGCGAGCCTGCGGAAGGAGGTCAAGAGACGATTGCTACCGTCCAGTTGGTCCAGGTTTCGCACTGCCAACCGCACAACGGCGACCAGATCGGGAGTCGACCAATCCCCGTCCATGTAGGATTCGCCGATGCCGACGTCCCCGGCCAGCAATGCGCGCAGAAAAAAGCGTTCATCGTGAACAGCGATGACTGCGTGCAGCGGATCTTTTTCTGCACCGGACTGCCCGACGGAGTACGTGTCCTCCGGACAGACAATCTCCAGGTTACCAACCCGTAACCCAGCCAGACTCTTCAGGAATATCTTCTTCGCGATGTTGGTGGTTATTCGGCTCGCCATGATGCCCCCAAGTGCTGCACTGTTGCCCGGTCGAAATGGCCTGCTCCGGGATGCCTGACCACCGGGACTCGCTTCAGCAATAGCCGCAACGCCTGCCAATGAATGGCGGTGATGACTTTGGCGGTCATCCAAGGAAATCGCAGCAAGGCCCGGTGCAACTCAGCCCGCGACCACTCGCGGCGCTCCAGTTTCAGCGTGGAATCGAAGATCTCCCGCCCGTCCTCATAACTGACGCTTTGACTGATCAACCGTTCGCCGGGCGGAGTGAAAGTCCAGTCGTATTCCTGCCCTAGCTTCAGGAAGGGCGACACATGAAATGTCTTCGAAAATCGGTACCGCTTGTTGTCGCCAGCTGGGCGCTCGACAGTGGGCGTGAGCCAGTAGTTTGCGGTCTCCCCGAAGGTATTGTTGACCTCGGCCATGACCATCTGCAACTTGTCTTCGCGATCATAGCAGTAGAAAAAAGAGACCGGATTGAAGTTGTACCCGAGGTAACGGAGATGAGTGAGCAGAAAAATTCGTCCCTCCGGAAAGACAACGCCGTTTTGTTCGGCATCGCGCGACAGGCGCTCGCGGAGTGTGATGGCCGGATCACCGAAATGATCCTGCTCCTGGTAGGAGATCCAGTTGCGCCGGTTGTATCCCGCGAGCGGGGAGACCTTCATCAGTTCCGGAAGGCGGTCGATATCGAGGAAGACCATGAACAGAGGGTAAGTAAACTCATGACGGGCAGGACTGAACCTGCGATGACGCAACGTGCCGGAATAGATTCCCGATTCCATCACGCCGCCACTTCTCTCGCTGCATTCCACGATACCCCCAGCGTCTCCGCCACGCGGATGGCCGAATTCAGGCCGTCTTCATGGAACCCGTAGAACCAGTACGCGCCGCAGAAGTGAGTACGGTTGCGGCCGCTAATCTCCTGCCAGCGCGCCTGGGCTCGCACTGCCTCCAACGTATAAAGAGGATGGAAGTAGGTCATTTCCCGCAGAATGTGGCGCTCGGCAATGGATTGCGTGTCATTCAGTGTCACGCAATAATCTTCCGGTGTCGGCAGGCTCTGTAGCCGGTTCATGTGATACGTCAGCGTAGCGGCTCTCCGTTTGGCGCCGAGATGGTAGTTCCAGGATGCACGCGCCCCCAGCCGAAGAGGCAATAGGCTCGCGTCGGTGTGCAGCACAGTCTCGTTACGGCTGGTGCGGAAACCACTCAGCACCCGCCGCTCCAGTGGAGTTAGGTCTCTCAGTAGCTCTAACGTTTGCGGCGCATGACAGGCGAAAACGACTTCGTCGAAAAACTCCGGCGGACGGTCCTCAAACCCAATTTCCACTCCTGCCGTAGTGCGCCTAACCTCATCGATCTTCGCGCCCAGGCGAATCCGATCCCGGTAAGGCGCAGTCAGCGGCGGAATGTAAACGCTGCTACCGCCTTGCAGCGCGTACCACTGAGGCGCTGTCGTCAGACCGAGGAGTCCGTGATTCTCGAGAAAACGAATCAGGGTGAAAGCCGGGAAATCTTCAATCTCTTCCGGGGATGTGGACCACACCGCCGCGGCCATGGGGTGCAAATAGTAACGCGTGAACTCTCCTCCGAACTGATTCGCGCGCAAGTAATCCCCCAAAGTGATTTCCGCATTGGCTGGATCCTGCAGAAGCATGCGGGCTTCCCGGTTGAAGCGCATGATCCCCGCCAGGAAGCGGTAGTGTCCCAGGCGAAACAAATTGCTTCTGCCCGCAAAAAATCCGCTCAGGCCACGGCTGCTGTATTCAAATCCGGTCTGGCGGCAGGACACACCGAAGGACATGTCGCTCGCTTGCCGTGCGACGCCCATCTGCCGGAACAAGCGAACTAGATTCGGGTACGTGCGGTCGTTATGCACGATGAACCCTGTATCGACCGGCAAGACGCCGCGACTGGTTTCAATCTGATGGGTATGGGTGTGGCCTCCGAGGCGAGCCTCTTTTTCGAACAGCCACACTTCGTGTTTTTGGCTGAGCAGGTACGCTGCTCCCATTCCGGAAATCCCCGCCCCGATGACTGCGATCCGGCTCATGCCGCCTCACTTTCCGACAGCGGCACCCGAATACCCCGCAAATCCCTGGCTATTCCCAGCCAGTTCAGCATCTTCAGCGCGTAGTAAGTAACGTCCACCTCCCACCAGCGAAGTCCCTGCTGGCACGCATACATGAACTTGTGGTGGTTGTTATGCCAGCCTTCGCCCAGCGTGATGATGGCGAGAACAAAGTTATTGCGGCTGTCGTCGGATGTTTCGAAGCGCCGCGATCCCCACAGATGCGCCACGGAATTGATGGTGAAGGTCCCGTGAAACAGCAGAACGGTCGAGATCACGAATCCCCAGACAAACGCTCCCAGCCCGCCACCGAGTAACAGCAGCGCCGCTAAGGCGATGGGTGGGACCATGTAGTGCTTGTCGAGCCAGCGCAGTTCGGGATACTTGCCAAAATCCTTAATGAGCGCAGGGTCATATTTGTCGTATTCGTTCGACAACACCCAACCAACATGAGCCCACCAGAATCCACGCTTCAACGGAGAGTGAATGTCGGGATCCTGATCCGCGTGCCGATGATGGACGCGATGATGAGCCGCCCACCACAGGACGCCTTTCTGCCCTGAGGTCTCCGCCAGAAATGCCATTAGAAGTTGCCACCCGCGTCCTAGCTTGTAACTGCGGTGGCTGAAGTAGCGGTGATATCCGGCGGTAATGCCGAACATGCGGACGGCGTACATCGCCAGCATCAGCTCCACCCGTGGCCAGCAGAAAGGGACAAAGAATGCGGCAATACAGCCCACATGCAGCAGCACAAAGGGAATAACCGTACCGAAACTGTAGTTATGTAGTTGCTTGATCACAAAGAATCCTGGCTTTTGCCTCTGACTTCTGACTTAGGTTCGAGAAGCTCGCTTAGCAGTACGCGCTCAGGTAGGGAGCGGATTGCTTCCTGATTTGTTGTATCAACGCCAGGGGAACATTGTCAAGCATTTGTCCAGGACGTGAATTTGACACATGAGCCCAGGAATTGTTAGGATCCTTATAGATGCCGACCTCCTACCCGATCAGTGCCGTGGCTAAACTCACGGGGATTCCTCTAGATACACTGCGCGCCTGGGAGCGCCGGTACCGGACCGTCATTCCCAAACGGGCTGCACGAGGACGTCTTTATTCCGAGGAACAGATCCAGAAGTTGCTCCTGCTGCGGCGGGCGGTCGAACAAGGACACTCCATCGGACAAGTAGCCGCGCTCGGTGACCGGCAGTTGCGGGAACTTCTGGAAAAAAGCTCTTCCATCGCAGCCGGACAATCCACTGCCAAGACAAACGATTCGAGTGACGTCCTGGCGCCGGTTCTACACGCACTCGACCGCTTCGACTATGCAGAGACCGACCGTGAAATCAACCGTCTGGCAGCAGCCTTGGGAAGTCCGAAAACTTTCGTTCATCAAGCCGCGCTACCCCTCATGCGGACGGTCGGCGAGCGCTGGCATGAAGGCAAGTGCAGCATTGCGCAGGAGCACATGCTGACCAATCTGCTTACCGGCGTGCTGGCTTCGCTGGTGCGAACCTATTCTCCGTCGAATCCACCGGCTCGGGTTTTGCTGGCCACGCCGACAAATGAACGCCACGCGTTCCCCACTCTGACAGCTGCCATGCTTGCCGCGGCGGGAGGTCTGGGAGCCATCTATCTGGGAACGGATTTGCCGGCGGCGGACATCGTTCTGGCTGCGCGTAAGAGTGAAGCCGATGTTGTCTTGCTCAGCCTTTCATCCGCACCCAATTCCGAAGCGCTGGAAGATCTCGACTACATCGCCCGCAAAGCGCCCCGGGCTGCCGCTCTATGGCTCGGTGGCCCTCCGGAGTTGCATCTGGATCGGGCAACTGCGGGGTCACGCTGGATGGTGCTGCACGATTTCTCCGCGCTGGAACGCCAACTGGCTGCTCGGGGAGCAAGGTTCTAGCCGAGCGCTGCAGGCAATCATGAAATGTGTGTTTTTTCATCGTCGTGTTGTTGCACCGATCGTCGTCCTTCTTACCCAAGGGATCACGCCGGAGAAGATTGCCTTAAGCCTGGCTTTCGGGATCGTGCTCGGCATCTTTCCGGTACTCGGTTCAACTACCGTTCTGTGTGCAGTCGCAGCCTTGATTTTCCAGCTGAATCTGCCTGCCATCCAGTTAGTGAACTATCTGATTTATCCGGTGCAGTTGTTCTTGCTGGTGCCCTTCATCCGAATGGGGGAGAAGCTGTTTCGCGTTGCGCCTCTGCCATTGTCGCTTGCGCAGATTTTGACGATGGTCCGGACCGACTTGCCGCACGCGGTTGCGACGCTGTGGCGGACGGAAGTGCACGCCATTTCGGCCTGGCTGCTGATAGGTCCGGTCGCAATTTGTCTTCTTTATTTCCTGCTTTCCCGGGCGCTGCGCCGGGTCGCCGCCTCATCTGGGCTGCGTCCGAATACCGCCGAGTCAGCATAGATTCACAGGCTTGATTGGAGTAACTCAATGAAGATTGTTGTCTGGACCCTAGCATCGCTTCTGGTTACGTTCATCGCAAGTTCCGACGGAGGTCGTAGCGTGGCACTGCCCGAGAGTTCAGCCGGAGAACATTTCCCCAGCGTAAAGGCCGCTAACCTCGAAAAGCGTGACTTCAACTTGCCCGCAGACTTCGAGGGCGAGCGCAACCTCCTCTTGGTGGCATTTGAACGCGACCAGCAGAAAGATGTGGACACATGGTTGCGGGAAATGAAGCTATTCGAGGAAATCGATCCTGGCTTTCACTACTACGAACTCCCCACCATTCAAAGGCCCAATGCTTTCATGCGCTGGTTTATCGATACCGGCATGCGGCATGGAATACCGGATCGCAAGGCGCGTGAACGCACCATTACGTTGTATCTGGAGAAGAAACCATTTCTCGATTCACTGCTTATTACTGACGAAAAGAAGGTCTATGCCTTTCTGGTGGATCGCCAGGGGAAAGTGCTGTGGAGGTCTGAAGGTGTATTCGATGAAACCAAGGGAGCTAGCCTGCGAAGTGCTCTCAGAGAACGCCGCCAATGAATCTCGGCCTACGACGTAGCATTCTTTGTCTTGTGGCCATGAGCGTTTCTGCGTTAGGCATGGCGCAGTCTGCTCCGGTTCCGCCGGACGCCCCGGGCTACGTATCCCTGACCGCCACACAGCGGTCCGATCGCTTTTTCAAGGAGTATCTCGGCTCGCCATTTACGTACATCGCCGCGGCTGGAGCCGCCAGCGGAGGACAGATCGGAAACGATCCCAAGGAATGGACGCGCTCATGGGAAGGCTACGGCAAACGCGTGGGAACCACGTTCGCCTTGTTCACCATTGACACGGGTGTGCACGAAGTGGGCGACGCGATGCTCGGGCTTGACCCACGCTACTTCCGCTGCCGGTGCCGAGGTGGCCTGCAGCGGACATGGAACGCGGTCGAGATGAGCTTTCTTGCCTATAACAGTAAGGGGCGAAAACGCTTCGATCTTCCGCAGCTCGCAGGCGCTTATGGTAGCGGCATGATTGTGACTACCTGGTCCCAAGCGCTACGACCCATTCGTTCAAGGAGTACATATGGGCCACCGGCAGATGGGATTGGTGGTAGGCATCAACCTGATTCGAGAGTTCAGCCCCGAGTTGAAGCGATTCTTTGGGAACTTCAAACCGCGCTAGCTTATTTCAAATCATGAATGTGAACCACGCTTGGTGACGCTATGTTCATAAAACTGTATTGCATTGCCCTGCCGATTTTCTTTGGCATGGATATGGTCTGGCTCGGCGTAGCCGCAAAGAACTTCTACACGAAACACATCGGATTTTTGATGACTCCCAAGGTTAATTGGGCGGCAGCCATCCTCTTTTACCTCCTCTTTCTTTCAGGCCTGGTGGTTTTCGTCATTGCTCCAGCTGTCGAAAAGGACTCATGGGTGCGTGCCCTCCTGTTCGGGGCACTCTTCGGCCTCATCACCTACGCGACTTACGATCTCACCAATCTCGCCACGCTCAAGGATTGGCCGCTTGCACTAACGGTGGTGGATTTGACCTGGGGCACGGTATTAGCAGGCTCTGTATCTGTCGGAACCTACCTCATCGCGCACAAGATCCTCCGATGAACTACTATCCGACAATTGGCGTCGTGTTATGGGGATACATGACCCTGTGGTTCTTGGTCTCGTTGATCAAGAGAAGAAACGATGTGGCCGATGTTGGATGGGGGTTGGGCTTTGTCCTTGTAGCTTGGACATCTTTCTTCCTAGCGGGCGGTTCCGGAAGGCGAGGCCTCCTGATGTGTATTTTGGTGAGCGTATGGGGCATGCGTCTGGCATGGCACATTCATGCCCGCCATCGCGGCAAAACGGAAGACTTCCGCTACTTGGCCTGGAGACGGGAATGGGGCAAGTGGTTTTATGCTCGCTCGTATGCGCAGGTGTACCTCCTGCAGGGCGCGCTCCTATTCCTCGTTGCATTGCCGGTGCTGATGATTAATCGCAGCCCCGGCGACACGTTCGGACTCCTCAACGGTATTGGTGTTTGCGTTTGGCTGTTTGGGTTCCTTTTCGAATCGGTCGGGGACGTCGAACTCGCGCGGTTCTCAAGAGATCCCCACAATCGCGGCAAGATACTGCGAAGCGGGCTGTGGCGGTATACGCGACATCCCAACTATTTCGGAGAGGTCGTCCAGTGGTGGGGTATTTGGCTGGTGGCGGTCGGCGTTCCGGGCG
>DATJWZ010000264.1:0-1615 GCA_035500795.1 Candidatus Eiseniibacteriota bacterium
GTGTGATAGCCACGTAGGCGAAAACAATCCGGACTCGAAGCTGGTACCTGAGTACCGCGGGGCACGAGAAACCCTGCGGGAAGCTACGGAGACCATTCCGTAAGGCTAAATACGTGCTTCTGACCGATAGTGAACCAGTACCGTGAGGGAAAGGTGAAAAGAACCCCTGCGAGGGGAGTGAAATAGTACCTGAAACCGTGTGCCTACAAACGGTGGGAGGGCTATGCCGCGCAAGCGGAAAGCCTGACCGCGTGCCTATTGCATAATGAGCCGGCTAGTTATTCTTGTCAGCAAGGTTAAGCGTAAGCGAGCCGAAGCGAAAGCGAGTCCGAATAGGGCGAACATAAGTTGGCAGGAATAGACGCGAAGCGGGATGATCTACCCTTGGCCAGGCTGAAAGTAGGGTAAAACCTACTGGAGGGCCGAACGGGTGTTTGTTGAAAAAAGCTCCGATGAGCTGAGGGTAGGGGTGAAAGGCTAATCAAATTCCGTGATAGCTCGTTCTCTCCGAAATAGCTTTAGGGCTAGCCTCTCGTGGTCCGTCGCGGTGGTAGAGAACTGATTGGACTAGGGGCCTTCCCGGGTTACCGAATCCAACCAAACTGCGAATGCCGTGAATGTGTAGCGAGGGAGTCAGACAGTGGGGGCTAAGCTTCATTGTCGAAAGGAAAACAGTCCAGACCGTCAACTAAGGTCCCCAAATCCATGCTCAGTGGGAAAGGAAGTCGGGACGCTCAGACAGCCAGGAGGTTGGCTTAGAAGCAGCCATCCTTTAAAGAAAGCGTAACAGCTCACTGGTCGAGCGGCTCGGTGCCGACAATATAACGGGGCTCAAGCATGGTACCGAAGTTACGGAATCGTTCAGCAATGAGCGATTGGTAGGAGAGCGTTCTCAACTGCAGCGAAGGCGTACCGAAAGGAGCGCTGGAGCGTTGGGAAGTGACTCTGCCAGCATAAGTAGCGAAAAGCCAGGTGCGAACCCTGGCCGCCGTAAGTCTAAGGATTCCTGAGAAAGGTTAATCCGCTCAGGGTTAGTCGGAGCCTAACGCGAGGCCGAAGGGCGTAGCGGATGGACAGCCGGTTAATATTCCGGCACTAGCTTGTTCCGATCAAGACCGAAGGGGGGACGCAGACTCAAGCTTGGGGAAGGCAATGGTTTCCAACCCCAGGGGAGAGGAGATCCGGATAGGGAAATCCGCCGGGTCGACTGCCGGGAAAAGCCTCTAAGGAGGGACAAGGTATCCGTACCACAAACCGACACAGGTGGACGAGAAGAATATTCTAAGGCGCTCGGGTGATGGTAGGTTCAGGAACTAGGCACATTAGCTCCGTAACTTCGGGAGAAGGAGTGCTCTCAGCAATGAGAGCCGCAGTGAATCGTCTCAGGCGACTGTTTAACAAAAACACAGGTCTCTGCAAAGTCGAAAACGACGTATAGGGGCTGACGCCTGCCCGGTGCCGGAAGGTTAAAGGGAGAGGTCAGCGCAAGCGAAGCTTTGAACTGAAGCCCCGGTGAACGGCGGCCGTAACTATAACGGTCCTAAGGTAGCGAAATTCCTTGTCGGGTAAGTTCCGACCTGCACGAATGGCGTAACGATCTGAGAACTGTCTTAAC
>DATJWZ010000265.1:0-5822 GCA_035500795.1 Candidatus Eiseniibacteriota bacterium
TGCTTCGGAAGTTCTCCGACGGTGGGCGGATGAACTTCTCCCAGCGCTATCGCTACAACGAAATGGCGCAGCGCTACGCTATCTACAGCGATCTTTGGCGCAAGAAGTGCCGTATCCGTGAAGAAGGCTATCGCCGTCCGCAGGATGCGCTGCTTTCAGTGCAGGGCGTGCGCATCGACGAAGAAGAACATAAGCCTCACCACCATCATGCTTATGGTGTCGGTCATGGTGCAGCTGCGGCGGGCGCACCGGCGCCACAACCATTCACCCTGCACAATGTCGACCAGAGCGAGCGCGAGCAGGTGGAACGTCTCTATAACACGCTGGTCGCGGCGAAGAAAAAGGCCGGAGAAAGCGTCACCGGCAACATCGACTCCTTCACCACCTTCGTGCAGAAGAAGACCGAACAAATTCGCAAGC
Organism: Candidatus Eiseniibacteriota bacterium; assembly: GCA_035500795.1. Classification (GTDB taxonomy): domain Bacteria; phylum Acidobacteriota; class Terriglobia; order Terriglobales; family Acidobacteriaceae; genus Sulfotelmatobacter. The sequence continues at coordinate 421 of DATJWZ010000265.1, forward strand.
AGTACAAATGCGATAACGTGGAATACTCCGTCGAACTCACGGACGGTGGGGTAAAGCTCAAAGCCAAAGCCAAGAGTTGATCCCTCGCGCGATCCAGCCTTTGTGCAATCCCTTCGTCACCACCTCCTTCCCAGCCGCTAGTGACTTTCGACCCGATTCTTTCTTCCGCGTTGACATCTTGCGAAGTGCGCATACTATGTCCTGCGCGGCTCGGGGCGTACGGCGCAGCTTTTCGGCCATCCTTTCGCACTGAACGCTCCCCCTGGGGAAGGGGCTCCCCCGAGAGTTCACCAATCTGGGGCAAAGCTGCAAAAAAACGTTGGGAGGAAAATAAAAAATGATGTTGAAGCGTTTACTTGGCTGCTTACTTGTATTGACGCTTGCCTCCGGGATCCTTTGGGCACAAGGCCCCAAGGCTGCCCACACCAAAGGCTCCTCGGCTCCAACTCAAAGATGGAATCCGCCAGCCGGTCATGCAGTGATCTGGACCAACCTGGGCCCCAGCTACAGCAACCTCTATAACGACACCTACGGATATTACGTTCTCGGGCCCAGCAACTCCGTTGCACTTCCCGAGCAATGGATTGCTATCCCGTTCAGCACCACGTCTAATACGACTGCAACTGTGCTCGTCGCCGCTATCGGCATCGAGACCGGCACCAGTCTCGTCGATCTCGGCTTGTATAGCGATAATGGCGGAGTCGTCGGCACTCTCATCGCCGGCGGATCGTCCACCAAGATTCCGGTGTTCGGCACCTGCTGCGGTGTGGTCGAGGTCACGATTCCCAAGACTGCATTGACAAAAGGAACTCAGTACTGGATCGCAGCGACCTCCGACGATACGAATGGCGCGGACTTCACCGGTGTCTTCGATTCCTCGAATCAGTCGAACATCGGCTACGATGTGGGCCTCGCGGGATGGGCAGAATTCAGCGCCGGCGTACCCGGAGCTGCCATTCTGCAGTAAGCAACTGCCAAACATTAGCAAAAACTACGGCCGCGGAGTTCTTCCGCGGCCTCTTTTCTTTCTGCGACATCTCTATCGCTCTCCGCAGCAACTCAACTCAAGCTGCTGGTAAAATCTTCGGTCACCCATTCATCTAGCATCCGTCAAGGGGAACGTCATGTCAGCCCGCATTCAGCGCGCCATCCTTTCTGTCACCGATAAGACCGGACTCGTCGATTTCGCCTGCCGCCTCTCCGCGCTCGGCATTGAACTCGTTTCCACAGGTGGAACTGCCAAACTCCTCCGCGACTCAGGCATTTCCGTCAAAGACATCTCCGACCTCACCGGATTCCCGGAAATGCTCGACGGACGCGTCAAGACACTTCATCCAAAAGTCCACGGCGGCATTCTCCATCGCCGCGAAGATCCAAAGCATGTTGCCGCAGTGAAAGAACATGGCATTCAGCCCATCGACATGGTCGTCGTGAATCTCTATGCCTTCGAGAAAACTGCAGCCAAAGCCGGCGTCCACTTCGAGGAGCTGATTGAAAACATCGACATCGGTGGGCCCTCGATGATCCGCTCTGCTGCCAAGAACTTTCAGGACGTCGCAATCGTCACATCCCCTCCCGATTACGAAGCGATCGCCGCTGAACTTGAAAAAAACGGGGGCGCGCTTTCCAAGGAAACAAAATGGATGCTGGCCCAAAAGGCCTTCGCGACGACCGCCGCATACGATTCAGCCATCGCCTCGACTCTCGAGCGCGTTGGCCCCGAAAGCGTCGATCTAAGCGAGCAGACTTTCCCGCCAACTCTGCGCCTCGCCTTTCATAAGACACTCGACCTACGCTATGGCGAAAATCCACACCAGAAGGCCGCGATGTATTCCGATGGCTCCGGCAAAGGCGTCGCCAATGCTCGGCAGCTTCAGGGCAAGGAACTCTCCTACAACAACATTGTCGACCTTCAGGCCGCATGGGACCTCGCCCAGGAATTTGATCAACCCGTGGTCGCCATCATCAAACACACGAATCCTTGCGGAACGGCCACAGGTAAGACGCTGGCAGAAGCCTACAAGCGCGCTCTTGAATGCGATCCCGTCTCGGCTTTCGGTGGTGTGATTGGAGTCAATCGACCTATCGACCTGGCAACCGCTGAAGAAATGCACAAGCTTTTTCTCGAAGTTATCGCTGCGCCGGGCTTTGATGAAGCCGCCAAAGAGAAGTTCTCGTCGAAGAGAAACCTCCGCCTGGTCGAAGTAGTGCCCGCCGATCAGAAATGGATTCTCAAGAAGGTTTCCGGGGGACTGCTGGTACAGGACGCCGACGTTCGTGCCTTACAGGATTCCGACCTGAAAGTCGTCACGAAGCGCGCTCCAACTCCAGAAGAGACACGAGCACTGCTGTTTGCCTGGAAAGTCTGCAAGCACGTGAAATCGAATGCCATCGTCTACGCCCGCGATGGACAAACCGTCGGCGTTGGCGCCGGACAGATGTCCCGCGTCGACTCTGCCAAAATTGGCGCGATGAAAGCCCAACTCCCCCTGAAAGGCACAGTGGCAGCATCCGACGCCTTTTTCCCATTTCCCGATGGCGTGGAAGAAATCGCAAAGGCCGGTTCTACTGCGATCATCCAACCCGGCGGCTCTACGCGCGATCCCGAGGTCATCGAAGCCGCCGACCGCCTTGGCCTGGCCATGTTGTTCACAGGAGTCCGCCACTTCAGACACTGAAACGCCGCCTACCGGCTTCGGCCGACAGGCTTCCGGATTGTTACGACAATAAGAGTCTTCCCGAAGTGAAAGCCGGAAGCCCGAAGCTTGCTCAATCGACAATCAACAATCACCAATTCAACAATCCCGAGGTCCCTGTCCTTCCGGTCTTGACCGATTTTTCGCGTCCCAACCCATCATCGGGGTAGAATAGAAGCACCTTTCCCGCGTCGGCTTTGCATCCTAATAAGCTGAGGTAAATCGGAAAAGCGCTGCGAGCGCAATCAGGTCCAGAATGAATCGAATTCTTTGCCTTTTGTTGATGATAGGAGCCGTCAGCGTTGCTGTCGTCGCTCAAACCAGCCAAGCAACGGCAGCCCAGGACGCTAAGCAGCCTGACAACTCGTCCCAGTCCACGCCACGGAAAGTCGACAAGGCCGCCGCTTATTACCACTACACGCTCGCACACATGTACGAGGAGATGGTCACTGCCTATGGCCGTAGCGATTTGGCCGTCAAGGCGACCGAAGAATACCGTCTCGCAATCGAGGCCGATCCTTCCTCCGAGTTCCTCACTTCCGCCCTCGCGGAACTTTACGTCAAAACTGGTCGCATTGCCGATGCCGTCAAAGAAGCTCAGGACATCATCAAACGCGATCCCAAGAACCTCGAGGCTCACCGCCTTCTCGGACGCATCTATCTCCGTTCCCTGGGCGACATGCCGGGCGGCAATGGCTCCGACAACATCCTGAAGCTTGCCATCGAGCAGTACGAGCAGATCACGAAACTAGATCCGCAGAGCGTGGATGATCACCTGCTGTTGGGTCGGCTATACCGTCTGGCAAACGAATTGGGCAAGGCTGAAGCTGAACTCAAAACCGCTATCAAGATCGATCCCAATTCCGAAGAAGCCGTGACGACCCTCGCCATGCTTTATACCGATGAGGGCGACACGTCACACGCTCTTAAAGTCCTCAGCTCCATTCCGGACTCTGCTCGCTCGGCCAAACTCTACTCGGCCCTCGGCGCAGCATACGAACAACGCAAGGACTACAAAAGCGCGATCGACGCCTACAAGCACGCCATTGTTTTGGATCGCGATAATCTCGACGCTATCCGGGGCCTTGCTGAAAACGAATTGAACGATGGCCAGCTTGACGCCGCGCTCGAACAGTACAAAGTCATTGCCGATTCGAATCCTGAAGATGCGCAGACCTACGTTCGCATGGCCGAGATTTACCGCCGTCAGGGCAAGTACGATCTCGCTCTCGAAAACCTCAAGCGGGCCGACAGCCTGGTTCCCGACACCATGGACGTCCCCTACAGCATCGCCGCCGTCTATCAGGCGCAGGGCCGATACGATGATGCCGCAAGAATCCTGCAGGATCTGCTGAAGAAGACCGAGAAGAGCGACGCCGCCACCAGCCAGGCTGATCGCAACAACCGCGCAATCTTCATCGAGCGCCTCGGGATGATCTATCGCGAGCAGGAGAATTACACTGCTGCCATCGACACCTTCCGCAAGATGCTGACGCTCGGCGACGATAACGCCCGCAGCGGTTACCAGGAAATCATCGACACTTACCGCGAACAGAAAGATTGGGCGCAAGCCACAGCCACAGCCAAAGAAGCGTCTCAGAAAATGCCCGACGATCGCGACTTGCGCATGGTGCTCGACGCCCAACTCGCCGACATGGGCGATTTCGACAAGGCCGTCGCCGATGTTCGCTCGATGCTGAAGGGCACCGCTGAGGATCGCGACGTTTACGTTCGCCTCGGCATCATCTATACGCGCGCAAAACGCTGGAAAGATGCGGAAGACGCCCTCGCGAAAGCTGAACAACTCTCCACCAAGAACGATGACAAGGCGTACGTAAACTTCTTGCGCGGCGATCTCTACCAGCGCCAGAAGCTTTACGATCAGGCCGAAACCGAATTCCGCAAAGTCCTGGCGACGACTCCGCCAACCGATCCTCAAGCCGCCGCCACGCTCAACTATCTGGGCTACATGAATGCCGATCGCGGCGTAAAGCTGGAAGAGTCGCTCAGCTACATCAAGCAGGCAGTGACACTCGAACCCAGCAACGGCGCGTATCTCGACTCTCTCGGTTGGGCGTACTTCAAATTAGGCAAATACGATTTGGCCGAAGAAAACCTGAACAAAGCCGCGGTTCACATGAGCTCTGACCCGACGGTTCAGGAGCACCTCGGCGATCTCTACCAGAAAACAGGCCGGCTGAAACTCGCAGCCACGCACTGGGATCGCGCCGTCCAGGAATGGAATAAAACAGTCCCGGCCGAGCAAGATCAGGATGCCTACGCTAAGGTCCAGCAAAAACTGGACGCAGCAAAAGTAAAGCTAGCCAAAGAAGAAACCAAACAGTAACCCATACTGTTCATCCGATGGGTGCCCCACTTCTGGCCGGTGTTGCCAGAAGTGGGGATTTTGATTTAAGGAATGGCATGCATCCACGAGTGACAATTCCTTCCAGATCGTCGCGATAAACTCAAGGAATGCCAGGAGCTTCAATCATCACCATCCGCCCAGGCACCCTAGCTGACATCCCCGCCATCGTGCATCATCGCCGCCGCATGTGCGAAGACATGGGCTATTCCGACGATGCCGCTCTTTCAGCGATGGTAAGAGCGACCGCCGATTATCTGGAGAAAACAATCCCCGATGGCTCGTTCCGTTCCTGGCTCGCATGTGACGGTACCAGAGTAGTTGCCGGAGGTGCGGTCATA
>DATJWZ010000266.1:0-6553 GCA_035500795.1 Candidatus Eiseniibacteriota bacterium
GTAGCTCGTGAACATGCAGGTGTGGAACAAACGCGGATCTTCATCGCGGAATTGAACGGAGCCGTCGGCGTTGCGCATGGCCCACTCCGGATGAGCTTCCAGAGCATCGCCCCAATTCAGATCCGGGCTCATGCGCGCGACCACGCGCATCCCGCGCTTCCGGGCAGCAGCAACACATTCGCCGAAAAAGTCGCGCCCGTTCAGGAATTTTCCATGACGATGAAACTGCACCTTTGATGGATAGAACGCGAGGATGCCGGTCACGCTGATGAAAACGATGTCGGCGCCTGCCCCGTGCCAATAGTCCGCCCACTCTTCAATGTTCATCACGGCCGGATCGTGCTCGGTCATGTTGCTCTGTCCAACGCGCCGAATGTTCCGCTGCCAAGGCAAACTCGACGGATCAACGGGAGCGAGCCTGGCTGGCAGTGGAATGAGTTTCGGAACCGCGCCCCTGATGGCTGCGTCGGCGATCGTCTCTGCTGACATATTTGCGGGATTGAGCGTCTGGATCGCGGCCGCCAATGGCAGCGAAGCTGCGCTCGTCTTGAGGAAATTGCGCCGGTTCAGCATGCCGTCCATTATGGACGATCACCGACTTCCACACGAACAAGTCTGAAAAAAGTCGTATCGAGGGCAACTCTGGCTTGAAAAAGGGAATATAACTAGCTAGCGAGGTGTGCCTATGAAACGGGCCTCGGTTTGCCTCGGTATTTTGTTCGCAGTTGTCACGATCACCTACGCGCAGGACCCTCCGTCGAAGACATCGAACCGACCCCGGCCAACAGCCGCCGGCGACAATTCGAGCGTATCTTCCAGCAATTCGCTCCAAACACAGACTCAAGACCATCAAGCCACCCCTGCCGCGGATAATCAGGGTGATGAACAGTCTTCGAGGCGCGAGACGCACGTTCGCCTTGGCGGATTTGTAGTCTCGGCGGGTTACTCGCATTTCTGGTCGGGCGCCTATCCCTATGGCTTTCCTTATGGGCCTTTCTACTCTCCATTCAGCGCCGCGCTATGGTGGGATCCGTTCTGGGGCTTCCCGCTGGGCTACCCCGCTGGCTATTTCAGCCCGGGAGACGGGAAAGGTGAGGTGAAGTTAGGGGACGCTCCGAAGAATGCGAGCGTGTATCTCAATGGCGGATACGCGGGAACAGTTGAGCATCTCAAGAGCTTCTGGCTCGATCCCGGTGTATACGATCTTGTGCTGTCGTCGCCCGATGGCCGCGAATACCAGCAGCGCGTTTACGTGCTAACGGGAAAGACGCTGAAAATCGAGGCGACGCTGGTCAAGCCCACGACGGGAGGGGAACGAATGTGAACAAAATCCTCAGCAGCTTCGTCGTTCTGCTTTTCGTTTCCGCGGCGTTGGCGGGTCCGAAAGGAACCGTCCCTCGCTCCTCAGCCGATCAATATCCATTACACGCGCAAGAAAACCGCGTCAATTTAGGTGCAAAGTTGCTCAAGCGCGACGAAGCACGGAAGACGTTCGTATCTGATGTGAATTGCTGCTGCATCGTCATGGAAATCGCTCTCTATCCCGGCCAGGGAAGTTCGTTCAATGTTTCACTGGATGACTTCGCTCTTCGCGCCAAGAATGCCGCCTCTGCCACAAAACCTTCGAGTCCGAAAATTGTAGCTGCTTCGATCCAGCAGAAAGCTGCAGGCGATCGTGATGTTGCCATTTATCCCTCCAGCGGAGTTGGATACGAATCCGGAACCGCTTATGATCCGGTAACGGGTGCTCCCCGGAGGGCTAGTGGTGTCTCCACTGAGGTTGGAGTCGGCGTTGCGGTTGGCGGCTCAAACGGTCCTGGTGTCAGCGATAAGGATCGCAGCGTCATGGAGACCGAATTGACGGAAAAGGGTCTTTCCGAGGGCGCCACGACCGCGCCCGTCGCTGGATACATCTATTTCCCGCTATCCCCGAAGAAAAAAGTGGATTATCAACTGGAGTATGTAGTCGAAGGAAAAAAGCTGGTCCTTCCTGTTCATGTCGAGTAGCTGTTCGCACGTCCTGGTTCTGACTCGTTTCTCAGCGATCTCTGCGGAAACTCTCTGCGCACTCAGCGGTAAGACAATAACCGCGGAGTGCGCCGAGAACTGCCGCAGAGGTCGCGGAGGAGCACGAATTCATTGACATCAAAAGGGATTGCTTCTACCTTCCTCTGCGTATCATGAAGGCTCTCGTACTTTGCAAACCGGGTGAGGCATCGGTTGAGAGTGTCCCAAATCCGGTGCTCACTGACGGCCAGATCCTGCTGAAAGTCCGCAGGGTGGGATTTTGCGGCAGCGACTTGAATTCGTTTCGCGGACTCAATCCGTTGGTGTCGTACCCGCGGATTCTTGGGCACGAAGTTTCCGCGACGGTCGTCGAGAATCCTGGCCGCGGCAGCGATCTCCCTATTGGAACCGATGTTGCTCTTTGCCCCTACACCAGTTGCGGCCAGTGTGCGTCATGCCGCAATGGACGCGCGAATGCTTGCCAGTTTAACCAGACACTCGGCGTGCAACGCGATGGCGCACTTGCTGAATTCATCGGCATGCCTCGCGAGAAATTATTTCCGGCGAAGCTGACGACAAAGGAACTGTGCATGGTCGAGCCGCTCACGGTAGGATTTCACGCGGTGGCGCGGGGACGCGTGAGCGCCAACGACACAGTCGCCATCTGGGGATGCGGCGGCGTGGGGCTTGGAGCGGTTGCGGCCTCAGGAGCGAGCGGCGCACGCACCATTTGTATCGACGTGGATGACGAAAAGCTGGCGCTCGCAAAAGCAGCCGGAGGCACTGACACCATCAACGCCACGCACGAGCCCCTGCACGAGCGCCTGCTCGAAATGACTGAAGGGCGGGGCCCTGACGTTGCTATCGAAGCGATTGGCACCCCCGCGACTTTCCGGGCCGCCGTGGAAGAAGTCGCATTCACTGGCCGCGTCGTCTACATCGGTTACGCCAAAGAGGCCGTGAGTTACGAGACTCGCCTGTTCGTGCAAAAAGAATTGGACATTCGCGGCTCACGAAATGCGCAGGAAGAAGATTTCGAATCGGTGATCAAGTTCCTGGAGGCAGGAAAGTTTCCCGTAGATCAGGCGGTGAGCTTGGTCGTGTCCCTCGAGGAAGCCGCAAACGCGTTGCGCTCATGGAGCGAGAATCCCTCACGCTTCCGCAAGATCATGGTAAATCTGGATTAAGGCCGGCTGGTATTTCAGGCGGACTCTTCCAGCACTTTCAATTGCCGGACGAGTTCGGCGATCTTGCTTTGCCGCTGGTCGTATTCCGTTTCTTCTTTGCGGCTCATGCCGAGGTAAATCGCAGATCGCACCGCTTGCGATTGTTGCTCGGCGAGCTCGGCGATTTGCTGCTTCAGAACCTGAACCAATTCCTCTACGTGGCGGTCTGGCATAAGCGATGGGGGAGGACTCCGCCTACAGCTGCATGTTAAGGCGTGAGGCATAAAGAATTCGTAAGGATTGTCGAGTCACCAAGGTTTCTACTCCTAAGCTTGTCATTCGGACGCGATGCACTGCGATCATGGAGGAGTCTGCCGTTTGCGCTGACAATCACTGCTCTAGACAGGCCGTCTCCGTTGATATTGCGGATCATCTTCGATGATGGCTTGGACCGTGGGAGCGAGCCCGCGTTCCCATAAAAATTGCAGGACGTAATCTCCCATCGCATGGAATGACGGCAGCTTGTCTCTGAGCTCGCAATCGTGGCGCAATTTCAACTTCCAGACGTCAAACGATAACGGAGCCGTGGCTGCGGGCTTCCGCAAGGCGCACATAATTATTAAAGCTAACTCGTAAATGATCGAACGGGTAACGCCAATGCGCGCCAAGGAACGGACAGGGTCTGGGCCTTTAGCTCGTGATGGTCTGCGTAGCTCTGAGCCACCATGCGGGGCTGCCGCGCCACAGGTAAACCGTGAAGGCCTGGCCAACGATCATCAGCGGCAAGGCATAGCGATACACAGCATGCACGCTACGGTTCACGATCAAGTCGCGCACCACACCGAGTAGCGCCACGATATCGAGGCATACGAAATAGAGATCGTGGTTGAAGATGAAATCAGAACGGCCAAAGGGCGCATCCAGCAGGCAACAGGTGGCAAGAAAAAGCAGACGCCGGTGAAGTTCGGGCTTGCGTCGCCAAGCGATCGCGAGCGAGAACATCGTTCCGAAGGCCAGCATGTCATAGAACGGAATGCTCAAGAATGCCGGAAAGGGTTGGTGAAGCTCTACGGCGTCGAAACGGTTCATGATGACTGCAGTGGTGAGGCCGAGTGGAACCATTACTGCGCCAAGTCCGGCGCCAATCCAGCCCAGTCTGCGATGCAACTTCACGTTGCGGCTTCGCACCAGCGCCGATTGAAAAATGTAAAACGCGACCCATCCGGAGAACGCCGCGCCATGTACCCAAAGAAGAAATGGCCGCGGAATTGCAGGATGAAACAGATTCTGGTTGACGGTTCGGCTGAAGCCGGTGACCACGATCGTCGCGAAGAGCAGCGACATCGCAAAGTAGAAGTACTCCTCCAGCAGTCCGTTGCGATTCGGGACCAGCTTGCGCGCAGCCGGCGCGGAAACGCTCTGAGACAGTGAAGCCATCGCCATGACCTCCACTACTTGAATTGTGAAATGTACGGAACTTCGCGACTGGGGGTAGCGAAGTCTAGCATGAGGGCCACATATGCTCAATCGGCAGACAGGCAAGATTAATATCGCGGCTTAAGCCCTCCGGCCCCGCTCGCTGCGTCTAGTTCTCCGTCACTTGATGTACAATTCCCGGAACTCCGGGCGGAGAACCATTTGCCTTTTCAATGATTTCCCTAGGGCCGGCCAAGCAGTTGCACCCTTTTGCAAGAATGCGTCATCCTCTGTAAACGAATTTAGCTGGCTGGCGCAACTTCGTATTCGGCCCTGGGTTTCAGATCGCAGAGAACGGTACATCACGCCCTGTTCGTATTACACCCTGTATAGGAGGCCTATGTTGAAATCCCCCAGGTATCAATTATTCAGCCTTGCGGTCGCAATTGTCCTCGCAGCATTCACCTGCGCAGGCGTAGCCCAAGCGGTCGATCCGAATGAAGCGCCGACCGGCAAGGAGCAAAACCAGATGGATCGGTATCTCACCAACCATCCAGAAGCCGCCAAAGAATTGCACGAAAATCCAAGTCTGGTAAACGATCCGAAATGGCTGGGCCAGCATCCTGAGGTGCAGCGATACATGAACCAGCACCCCAGCCTGAAACAGTCCGCGGTCAACAATCCGAAATCGCTTGTGAACAGCACTGAGCGGCACACGCTGCAGGAAGATCACAAGATGGTGACCAACACCAACAAATACCTGAATGAGCATCCGGAAGAAAGAAACGAACTGAAGAACAATCCGAAGCTCATCGATGATCCAAAATATCTGGCGGCCCATCCGGACCTGAACAAGGAACTACAAGAACACCCGGAGATTCGACGAGAAGCCGAGAATCACCCTGAAGATTACAAGAAGGCTTCAGAAGCAACTGGACAGTACAACAAGAACCATCCACAGAATCATCCGCAGAACCATCCACAGAGCACGCCCAAGAGCACCCCAAAGAAGAAGTAGAACACCAGGGCAGGCTACAGAGACTTAACTTCGTCGTTGGTCGTTTGTCGCTAGCACGTTCCGGCGAACGACCGACGACGGAGGAGTTCGCTGTCTGCTTCGCCGATGGCTTGATTCCTCTCCGCTCCGCAACTATGCGTTCTCGTTGGAATTTCTTGGCGAACGCGGCGGTTAAGACCTTACCGCGAAGATCACCAAGGAATCGCGAAGTGCGCGAAGAAAACTATTCAATCTGCGCGGTCGAGCCTATCTTCCCTTTGCCCGCGCGCTGTTCACTTTCGCGAGAAGATCTTGCGACATCGATTGCAATGGCCCCTGGATTTTTGCGGCCTCGGTAAGAACCTCACGCGCCTCGGTCAGTTTGTTGAGCTTGCCGTAAGCGAATCCCAGGCCATAGAGAGCGCGCGCGTATTGCTGATCGTCTTGCCCCTTCAGCAACGCGGCTGCGGATTTGAGTTCAGGAATCGCAGCACTAGTTTTCTCTTCCTTCAGATAGGCCCAGCCGATCGTGTTGTGAGCTGCGCCGGCGGCTGTCTTGTGCGATTTGTCGGCATCCGGTGCATCAGGCTTGGCGACTTCGATTGCCTTCTGTGCGTAGGTGATAGCTTTCGCTGCGCTGCCCGGCTTCTTGTCATCCCCGTAATAGCTGGCGAGCAGCAACAACGCGGGCAACGAATTCGGATCGGTTGCCAGAATCTTCTCTCCAAAAGACACGAGCCGCGCCTGATCGTTCAGTTGTCCCGGGCCAAGCGTGTACATGGCGTAGTTGGAAACCTGATCGCCGAACTTGGAATCCGGAAAAGCAGCGGTGTATTTCTCGATTTCGGCCATGCGGTTCTTGGGATCCTGCTCGACGGTAATCGCGTTGAAGCCGGTGCTCTCGAGGAATTCGCAGTTGCTCTGCGCGGCGGCCTTTTCCTGATTCACTTTCTGCGCGAAGTCGTCG
>DATJWZ010000267.1:0-2029 GCA_035500795.1 Candidatus Eiseniibacteriota bacterium
CCGTTAGTTCACGGAGAAAATCCCCGTAACAAGTTATGATGTTAAAGACCGCTCATTTGGAATGAGCGCTTTCAAGCAAGGGCCGGCGTCCCGAACCGCCGAATTGAGGAGAAGCATGTCCCAGAACCATTACGTGACCAAAACGAAGCGCCGGAACAAGAACAAGAATCGAAAGGATCCCTCCGCAGCGACGATGGCGAAGTTGCGCCAGCGCGCCGCGGCGGAAGCGCCGAAATCAGGCAAGTAGCTTCCTTACTCCGCCGCCGCATAAGCGATCACGATTAGCCGAATACCAAGATCAAAAAAACATCCGTTATCGAATGAAGAAGAACGAACTGAAGACACAAATCTCTGCCGCCATTCAAGCCTGCCTCGACAAAAAGGCAGAAGAACTCAGCATCCTTGAGATGGAGAAGGGGTCGGGCGCATTTACCGACTATTTTGTGCTCTGCAGCGGCACCAATCCGCGGCAGGTGCAGGCCATCGCCGACGAAGTCGAGTTGCGGCTGAAGCACGCCGGCCTGCGCCCCACGCACACCGAGGGTTATAGCCAGGCCGAGTGGGTGCTCATCGACTACGTGGATTTCGTGGTTCACGTATTCTCCGAAAAAGCTCGGAAGTTCTACGATCTGGAACGCTTGTGGAAGTCGGCGAAACGGCTGGAGCCTTCGGATTTGAGAGCTGCTCCGAAGAAGCGGAAGACTGCAGCGAAACCGGCCGCGTCGAAAAAGAAGAGACGCGTCAGAGCATGATCGCTTTGACTCATGTGCTGTCCAGGGTTTTCTGACTTTCTCCCGTGAAACTCAAGATCGCATGGATCAAGGCTGGCAAGACAAAAGAGCCGGCGATTGTCTCGCTCACCGACGAATATCTGAATAGAATCTCCCGCTACGTGCAGGTCGAAGGAATTCCTGTCCGGGACGAGGCAGATTTACTGGCGAAGTTCGGCTCGTCGGCGAAGGCGCGAGAAAAATCCACGCTGGTGCTGATGGATTCACGTGGAAAAGAATTCACCTCGGAACAATTCGCAAAATTCCTCGGCGATTATCAGGACCGGAATCCGCTGCCGCTGGTGATCGCAATCGGGGGAGCGGATGGGTTCAGCGTGGAGGCGAGGTCCGTCGCACAGAACGTGATCTCACTCGGAAAGATGACGCTGGCACACGAGTTGGCGCGTGTGGTGTTGTTGGAGCAAGTGTACCGGGCGTTCACGATTTTGAAGGGCCATCCATATCACTCGGGACACTGAGGAGACTTTGATTCGGATGAAATGGCGCTTGCTGTTCGTTGTCTGTCTAATCAACGGTTCCCTCGCAATAGGATGGCAGTCCCCAAAGCCAATCATTCGGTTCTTCAATGATTCCGCTAGATACGCTAACTTTTACATCGACGGCAAGTTAGGCTGCTTCGTTCCAGCAAATCCTAAGGAGAGCAACGCGTGGTGTGACGCCGAAGCATCTGTTGGCAAACACAACGTAAGCGTAAAAGCAGTGAAAATCCGCGAGCAATCCTGCGAACTCTACGTTACTGATCACGGCATTGCGGCGCCCGGTGCCGAAGTGCATCTATCCAAAGGCGAGTTTCTGCACTGCATGTCATTCGCTACAGACAAATGAGTTATTGACTTGCATTGCAGTTCGCCCTATGCGAGTCGACTCTGCGCCGGTTGCCCACTGCCGAAATCGGCGATCAGAGGCCGAACCTTGATCGCCGATCTTAGGGGCCTATTTCTTTGTGGCCGTTCCGGCCAGGATTTTCAAAATCTCCACCGACAATTCCGCCGGATCCAGGCCATCCATATTCGTCAGCACAACAACTCCCGCACGCTTCTCCGGCGCGATCATGAAATTCGTGCTCGTTCCCTGTTGTCCGCCGCTGTGCCCCACCCCTCTCACTCCATCGATATTTCGCACGCCAAATCCGAGACCATAGGTGTCTTCCGAACCGTCCGAGGGTTTCAGCGGTGTCCACATTAGTTCAAAGGTTGACTGCTTCAGAAGCTTTCCATTCAGGATCGCAACCTCAAAAT
>DATJWZ010000269.1:0-1444 GCA_035500795.1 Candidatus Eiseniibacteriota bacterium
TTACCACTCCATCTGGAGGTGGAGAAGACCGATCGTGTCGGCCACCTCTATAACCATGTTCGTAAGCAGATCGAAGACTTGCTGATCAACAAGGCTCCGATTGAGGCATTCAAGGCGCTTGTGGTGGGCGAACAGGTCAGCCGCGAGATGCTCGAAGATTGCCGTTTCGTCAATCGGGTTTACGCCGCGATGGTTGGCAAGATCGCAGCAAGAAGAGAGCAACTCAAAGAACAACTGGAGAAAGCGAAGGCCGAATGGGACACGGTTCGGCAGAGTTCCGACAAGGAGTTGCGCAGGCAGAAGCTGTTTGCCATGAACCAGGCATACGGCGCATGCCGCGGTGACGAAGAACGGGGCAGGTACGAGATGAAAGCAGTTCTCGCGTTCATCCGCATCTGGGCGCAAAACAAGGCGGAGAACCGTATGGGCTGGCTGCAGGCGCTGAACCGGATTGTGTGTACCGGCCAGCGCTCCAGTGGCTCGATTCTCTTTCTTGCTTTTCCGCAGGAGCTGATCCTGAAACTTGCGGAGCGCACGGGCGGCAAGCCCGTCCGGGTGCACGTTCCACGGCTCTACGATGGACTCGTTCGTACCGACTCGGCGGGTCGAACTTTCCTGGTTGATCCACTTAAAGGAGGAGGGCAGAAACACACGTTCCTGTTCAAGTACAGGGACGGCAAGATCCTCCTCGACGACGACAAAACCGAGCAGGCTGAGGGAGAAACATCAACCGAATCTTGCGCTGAATCAGAGACAGCGGAAGCTGTAATCCCTGCTGCCGTAGTCGATGAAGCCGTGGAATTTAATGCCGGCGCTTTCAGTGATGAGGATGCGAGTGATGCGGCCTGGGTCATGTGAGGCACGAACCCCTTTGAGCGGAATCCTTCTGGATTCCGCTCAGGGTCTTAAGAAGGGACTATGAATAGAACTGTTTCTCTCATCCTTATATATAGCTTCTGTGCGATCGCTGCATTGTCCCAACAGCCGGTCACTCCCAGCCCGAACGCCGTCGTCCACGTTGCGACCGCCCTGAACCACCTGACGGTCCTGGAATTTCATGAGCCGGTCACGATGGCGGCTGCTGGGAGTTCGGATTTCCAGATTGAGCGAGAGGCAAACAAGGTCTTCGTCAAGCCAATCAAGTCAGGAGCGGCGACGGATCTGTTCGTTTGGACGGCCTCCCGCCGCTTTGCCTACGAACTCGAAATCACGCAGGAGGCAAAGGATATGAATTTCGCGATTGATACCGCCCAACCGGCACCCGCGCCAGATCCAAAGCCTGTTGTGGCGACTGACACAGATCAGTTTGCCGACGTTGTGCTTACCCGTGCGCTCATGGGAGCCGAGGAGATCAAACAAAAAAGTCCGCGCAAGGCGAAAGGTCAGGTTAGCGTACGCGTGGAACAGGTGTTTCGCACGCGGAACACTGTCTATGTCCATTACA
>DATJWZ010000270.1:0-4949 GCA_035500795.1 Candidatus Eiseniibacteriota bacterium
TTCATCGCCCGGCCGAATCCAGAACGCCGTCCCACCACCAAAAACGGCTGGCTCGCCGGTGATCTTGCGCTGCAGCCAATCAGGGTGATCTTTCGCCAACGTGTGCGGGACTTTGTCTCCATGTGCCGTGATGCACTCCGTACCCGCGATGTAAACGAATGCGTGATTCCCGGCTTTGTGCGCTGCTTCAGCCACGTCGCGAATTGCCCTCAGTTTCACCTCGGGATTTAGAAAGCTCTCGTATCGTCCAGGGATGTCATTGTCCACCTCGATCCCGAATACATTACTCTCGGTAGCCTTGCGCACAATCTCCGCAGCATCGCCGCCTCGAAGGCCATACGCACCGATCCGAACGTAATTCGTCCAGTCTTGCTTTTCAGATTGAGGAGCAGCTATCAGGATCCCCACAGCGAACGTGAGAGGCAGGATTACCGCGAGTATTTGTCTTTTCATGCGATTTCTAAGCAGATTTCGATCGTCCTCTCCAACATTCCTTGAAAGGGCGCGGCTTTGAGCCGCGCCGCAGACGGTTCGAAATGCCAGCGGCTTTAGCCGCTGAGGTGAATTGAATCCAGCGGTACATCCTCGCGCAGCCGCTCGATCCGCATAGCGTACGACTGAAGCAAGTTCTGCAATCTAAGAATCCTTAGAATTCGAACCGAATTCCGAACTGGAAGGCTCGCGGCGTCTCCCCCGGAGCATCACCGGTAATAGTCCCGAACAGCGGATCTCCCACGCCAGAATTCGGCTGCCCAAACCGCGGGTGATTGAAGAAGTTGAACATCTCCGCCCGCACTTCGATGCGCATGCCTTCTTTGGGCACAAACGACTTGTAGATGTTCGCGTCCACATTGTGAACTCCGTCGACGCGCAGCCCCGAAAAGTAGCGTGGAGCGTTTCCCGGAGTCTCGTCTCCCGGGTCACCAAAGCAGTTTGGATTGAGATAGGTGAGGAAATTCGCCGTATTTCCCGCGTTCTCCCAATCCAGCCCGACCCGGTGCATGCTGGTCCCAGTCGTAAGCTGCGAGCAAATCACATTGGGCCGCTGGTTTCCACTTGCCAATCGTCCCGTGGCCATCCCGATCGCCATCGGTTGTCCCGTTTGTTCAGTGATTATCGTCGCGATCGACCAACCGCCGATCACAGCGTCAAGACCTCGATTCATATTGCCGCCAATCCATTGCTTCCGGCCGATCGGCAAATCGACCACGACTGCCGCGGCAAGCCGCTGCGGCGTATCGTTGCCTCCAATGCTGTGCTCCGCAGACAACCGGTCCAGTTGTTGCGGCAAGCCCAGGCCGAGCGCGCCTACCCAGTTGTTTCTGCCAGCCGAGGAATCGTCCGTCGCCTTCGAAATTGTGTAGCTGCCCTCGAAGCTGATGTGGTGGGTCGTGCGCTTCTGGAACCGGATCTGCAGCGCGTTGTACCAGGAGTTCGCAGTTTCCAGCATCAATCCTTCAAAATCACCTGCGAATTGCGGATACGTATTCAGGAAAGTCGACAGCGGCAGAGTTGCGTTGCCATAGTTCGAGTTCGGTTCGTTGAAGCACGGATGAGTAGCCGTTGCAGTGCACCCGGCATTGAACATCGAATAAAACGGATTCCCAACCTGTGTCTGCAGCAGGTTGCTTACGCAACTGTCGTTCTGACACGTCGGGTCCGTCGGAGTGACTGCAGCAGTAATCTGCGCCAGCAAAGCTGAAGGAATATAAGACCGGTTGTTTGTGCCGGCCCAGGGCAGATGCGTGCTTCGATTGGCAGAGTAGTCCGCGCCCAGCACGATCTGGCTCGGCAACAACCGCTGAACTCCCACGTTCCACTGGTAAAGCTCCGCATCCCGTGCGGCAGTTGTACCTAGATCGTTGGCGTTCTGATAACCCCAAACCGCATATTGCCCGTACTTCGTGCCTTGCGGCCCCGTGTATCCTGCGGGAAATGGATTTTCCAAAGTTGCAGCTTGCGTGGCGAAATTGTCGTTCGTGAAGAACAGGTTTGCAGTCTGACGGAATGCCGTGCCCGGATATTGAAAGTTTGTCGCCGGACTCATCCCGAAATAAATGCCCGCACCGCCTCTCAACACCGTCGCTGAATTCAGTTGATAGGAGAAGCCCACTCTCGGACCGATATCCTTGCGATAAACGGGAATCGTCCTCATGTTCGAATTCGCAAATTGCGTCGTGCCAAGTAACTGCGTCGATGCTGGGATATTCACTCCATACCCCTGCAGGGTCGCTTGGCTGCTCAGAGTTCCCAACGGCGCCGCAGTCGGCACCGAATTCAGCGGGAGATTGACGCCGCTGTCCGCCGTGAAATTGCTGAATTGAATCTGGTTGCCGCGTGATGTGTAGGGCGAACTCCACTGATATCGCAAGCCAAGATTAATGGTGAGCTTTGAGCTGACCTTCCAGTCATCCTGTACATAGAACCCCGTCTCCAGCGATCGATTGGCGACAGAAGGAGTCACCACCAGGTTGCTGGAGGCGTTGACATTGTCGCCATAACCGAACGCAAGGCTGGCGTAAGGATTACCCGTCGAGTTCCCGGCCGCATCCGTGTCGCTGTTCGGACTCGGCGACGTCGTGAAATCAGTAAACGTCAACTGCCCTGTCGGATAGTTTGGCTGCCAGAAGTTGTTATAGAAAATCCTCTGCTCGCCGCCAACTTTAATCAGATGCGTCCCTTTCGAGATGACTAACTGCGACGAGTAACTGACCAGCGTGTGTCCGAACGTGGTGTTGATGCAGCACTGATCGTAGAGATTATTCCAGGGCGAACTCCCCTGCATGATAAAGCTCGGCATCTTGTCGATTCCGTTCGCCTGTTGGAAAACGGAAGGCAATCCTGGCGTACCGCTGGGCAGTGACGCGTTGAAGCTCGAGATCGTTGGGATCCCCGGTACCGACAATTCGTGTACCCGGTCAAGCGATATGCGGTTCGTCCAAACGATGCGGGGATTGAAAGTCCGGTTATACTCCAACGACGCATTTTGCGCGACCGTCACCCCGCTCGCGATTCCATCATTATCAAAGCCGTCGCCCAACGTCGTCGGGGTCGTATAGTTGCTCCATCCCCGGCTGTAACGGCCGTTGATGCGGTCCTTGTCACCGAGCTGGTGGTCGATCTTGATATCGAATTGGTAGTCGGGCGCGTTCGTCGTCACGCTGTAGTTGTAGTTATTGAATTCATTCCCGTTACTCGGCTTCGGATACAAATTCAATACCGCAATTCCAATCGGATCGAGTTCGCTGGCCGGGATCACATTCAGTTGCCCGTTGCTCTGTACTTGTGGCCTTGTGATGCACGGAACACCGCACCCGACTGCGGTCGGATCGTAAATCGCATTCGCCGTGTTCGAAAAATCTCCTTGCCGCTCTGCCAGCGTCGGAACCGTTGTAATTCCGCTCTGCGAGCCGGCGCTGCTCACTTTTTCAAAATCAACAAAAAAGAATGTTTTGTTCTTTCGGATCGGTCCGCCTAGCGAAAATCCGCCCTGATCGCGCCGGCTGTCCGGTTTCGGATTGGGCGCGGGATTGAAGAAGTCGCGCGCGTCCAATTCCGCACGCTGCAGGAAATACCACCCGCTCCCGTGGAACTGGTCGGTCCCGCTCTTCATCACCATATTTACAACCGTGCCACCGTTATTCCCGAACTCCGCTGAGAAGCTGTTGTTCTGCACCTTCATTTCCTGCAGGCCTTCGACCAGCGGCTCATAGTAGACGTTCGAGTTTCCTCCCTCGCCTTGTTCCGGTGCGCTGAGCAGAGCCCCGTCCAGCCGTATCTCAGCCGTCGCATTCCGCTGACCGTTGGAGGTGAAATTTGTACCCGATGGATAGTTATCGCTCGTTCCCGATCCAGCGACTTCCGTCACGCCCGCCGCCAGGAATGTGAGCCCGAAAAAGTCGCGGTTGGCCAGCGGCAGCTCGTGCACATATTCGCTCGTGACCTCCGTGCCCAAGGTCGCACTCTCTGTATCCAGCAATGGAGCGGTAGTCGTCACCTCCATCGTCTCGTTAATGCTCACAGGATGTAGCTCGAAATCGACCGTGGTCTGCTGGTCCACCTGCAAAACAATGTTCGTTTTCTCAGTGATCCGGAAGCCGGCCATCTGCGTTTTCACCGTGTAGGTAGCCGGGCGCAGGCCCGTAAAGAAATATTCGCCGTGATCATTGGTCTGCGCGGTCTGTGTAATCTTAGTAGCGTCGTTGGTGATGGTTACCGTCGCATTCACCACCAGCGCTCCGCTCTGGTCGGTCACACGGCCGCGCACTTGCGCTGCATACGAGCCTTGCCCCCACGCTGCAGTGGAAGCAATCACGGCGAGCACGGAAACGATCAGGATGGGCGCTACACAACCTTCAAAGCGACGGCAGACGCTCATGGCAGCCTCCAGCTGGGAGTTCTTTCATATTATTACGAACGAAAACTATTACTTTCGATTATGTCGAAAGTCAAGACAAATCGCAGGGAAAGAACAACACGTTTTGCCCTAGCGGCGGAGCCCCGCCAGCAGTCCGGCGGGCGTCTCACCCCGCTGCCCGGCCGGCGCTAGATACTGTTCGGAAAGACAATCCGCCAGGTTTGCATACCACCAGTGATGTCCACAGTTCGTAACTTTGGCATCATAGTGCTGGCAAGTCTCCCTCATGAAAGCAGCTATCCTTTCGTCTCCCGCACCAATTTCCGAACGTCCTCTCCAAATCGTCGATGTTGCTGACCCACGCGTACGGTCGGGACACGTGTTGCTGCGCGTTCGTGCCTGCGGGGTGTGCCGCACCGATCTACACATCGCCGAAGGCGAGCTTCCACCGAAGCAGTTGCGGATCATTCCCGGTCATCAGATTGTCGGTGACGTCATCGACGGCGGCACCGACGACATCCCCGTCGGTTCGCGCGTAGGAGTTTCATGGCTTGGGGGAACGGACGGCACATGCC
Source organism: Candidatus Eiseniibacteriota bacterium (assembly GCA_035500795.1). Taxonomy (GTDB): domain Bacteria; phylum Acidobacteriota; class Terriglobia; order Terriglobales; family Acidobacteriaceae; genus Sulfotelmatobacter. The sequence continues at coordinate 4,933 of DATJWZ010000270.1, forward strand.
CGTATTGTCAGAAAGGG
>DATJWZ010000271.1:0-1012 GCA_035500795.1 Candidatus Eiseniibacteriota bacterium
AAACTGTTCCGACTGAAATCCGCTGGCTGGCTCGAGTTTGCCACGAAAGGCGAGGAAGTGCGTTGGCAGCATTGTCTCCAGAATCGTGAATTGCTCGACCAGCACCCGAGTGATTTCAGTACATCGACGCAGCAGGCGCGCAGCCTCATACACGTCGTCGTGCGACTCCGGTTTCCGGCCTGCAGCGCTCAAGCGCGCGACCACACCATCCAGATCGTGCAAAAGCTCTTTGAACCACAACTCGTACGTCTGATGCACGATGATGAACAGCAGTTCATCATGGTGTTGAGGCCTGGACTGCGGATGCTGCAATTCGAGTAATTCCGGGACCCGGAGGTAAGAACTGTACGTCAACCGCTCACCGCCGGGAACGATCAGTCTCTCTGACCTGGTTTCTTCCTTCGATTCCGGTTCTTCCGCAAGGCCGAGGAAAAACGCCGCGTTCCCTCCGAGCAGCCGATGTTTCGAATTGGAAGATAATTCGCTCGACCGAATCAGCGATCCAATTCCGTGTTCACCAAGCGGAAACGGGTAATCGGAACCAAGCATCACGCGCTCGTCGCCCATGGTTTCAACCAGAAACCTAAGAGCACGAGAATCGAAAACAGCGGAATCCACGGAGAACCTGTTCAGATACTGCTTGGGAGATAACTCACAGGCGCCGTGCGCCACAGGATGATGCTGCCAGGCGTTCTCTAATCGCCCAAGGAGAAATGCGAAACTGCCGCCGCCATGTGCAAAGCAAATGCGCAGCGTGCGCGGCAGTCTGTCGAACGCTCCACTCAGAATCAATGCAACCATCCCGAGTTGTGTTTCCGCAGGCATGCCAACCGTCCAAGGCATCATGTATTTGGGCATCCGCGACTGCCCGAACATATCCCAGGGATGCACGAGCACCGCGGCGCCTTCATTCGCACAATGATGGAGAAAGGTCACGATGCCGGGATCGTCAAGATTCTTCTCCCCTACATGATTCCCAATCTGAACGCCCAAGTGCCCGGCTCGCATGCAG
>DATJWZ010000272.1:0-3885 GCA_035500795.1 Candidatus Eiseniibacteriota bacterium
GCCCGATTTCACCGTCGTGTTCACCGAGGATAAAAACGGTTTCTACATCAACGGTAGGAAATTCTCGATGGATGACAAGCCATTGGTAAAGGTGCGCATTGGCTCACTGCAACACTGGCGAATCGTCAACGCCACGCGCGAATTACATCCGTTTCACATTCACCAGGTTCACTTCTTCGCCTACAAGGTTAACGGCGCCCGACCTGACAGGTCAGAATGGCTCGACACCGTCAATGTTCCCTACGGAGGCACAGTGGATCTGGTCATGGACTTTACGGATCCCATTATCCGAGGAATGTCCGTATTTCACTGCCACCTCCTGAACCATGAAGACAAGGGGATGATGGCAAAGGTTCTTTTTGAATGAGAGCGGTTGCAAAGAATAAGAACGGGGTACGCCGTCTAGGCCATTGAGCAGTGGGCACTCGTGATCACCTGAGCGCCGGGAAGAGCAGAGACTCACATTTCCGCTCTTAAACAGTCTGTCAAAGCCGCGATTCTGCTCGAAAGAAGAAGGAACGACTGTATGTGTGGCATGAGCTGGCGTTTTTGATTAGGCAGTCCCTGCAATGCCGCCTGTTCGAGTTGCGCATAAGCACTTGTCAAATCGTCCACGCGTGTCGCCGCCTTACCGTCCATTCGATCGGCCATTCCGTCCAGTGCCATAGCCAGGCGATTGTCAAATTCCCGCTGTGCCGGTTGGATTGCTTCCGGCAACTCGAATCCCGGCAGCCTAACCCGGTACCTCCACAAGACGACCCGGGTGATGAACAGCATGCGCACATTCGGTTGCCATCGTCGGATGCGATCACGCAGGGCGAGATCCTGCTCGCGGGAAGCCCCGAATTCAAACAGAACACCGTCTGCGAGAGCTCGTACCTTGTCGAGGTTGGCATTGATTGTCTCTCCAAGAGCAAGACTCCGCGCGATTGCAGTTCTCGGGTCTTGCGAAAGCGGTTCTCTTGCGAGCTGCGCTAATAGCCGGAGATTGGAAATGAACTTCCTTCTCATTTCAATCGCTGCGGGCGCACCCCATAACTGATCAAATACCAGCCACATAATGAAGAGTCCCAACAAAATTCCCACTACGCGATCTCGGGCGACAGCGAGTGAGGTCTGCATTTTGAACTCGCTCACGTTGACCAGGTAGAAAGCCAGGGCGACCTGAATTCCGAAGTATGACAATCGGGGACTCGATGTCATGAACCAGGAAGACAAGGCGGTGACAGCAACGAAGAGAACGATAAATCCGGCGATCGAATCGAGATACGGCAGAATGAATATCTGCGAACCCATCCCGATTAGAAAGCCGCCGACGACAGCGCCAGTGATACGAAGAAGCTGCTTTTGGCGGGATGAACCAATTGTAGAAAGCGCGGTCAGCAGGCATGTGGTCACGGCCGTGCTGATGCCCGGCCATGCGATCGCATTGTAGATCACGTAACAAGCGCTCGCGGCCAGGCAGCCTTTGAGCGCGAACTGAAGGTGCTCAGGGTTGCGGAAAGCGTCCGGGGCAAGGAGTGTTCGGTGCCCTATATCCTCTGTTATCACCAAGTAGGGTTGGATTGATCCGCAATCCGCAAACGCCTGGGGGATAAGAGTGACTGTATGCTCCATCTCGCCCAGTAATGGCACGAAGGGGGCAGATCCTTCATTTGTATCGAAGCGAACCGGACCCGGAATCCGCCGGCTCATCAGATCATCCCGAATACCTTGGACGACCGAGGCCAAGTTGCCGAACCGCAACTGGTCACTGTGGGAAAGGTCGATGCTGAGCTGAGGTAAGGTCGCTGCAAGATCGACGAGCCTGCCAATGAGGGCTACGACACCACCCATCTCGACGGAATACTCGGGCGAATAAGCGCCGCGCCGCAACGCCCTCCGCAATAATGATGTTCCGAGTGTACCCAGCCTTATGATTTTCTGCTCGATACCAGGATCTACGGTGCGGCCCTCAGCGTAGCAAGTCAATAAATCTTCGACTGCAGACAATCGGTCACCCATGGGTAAGACGACCTCGTCTCCCGGACGCAGTCGCACAAAGGCGAGTTCTACAGCCGCAGTGATGACCACCGCCACCAATACGGCTAGACACAGCCAAAGTGTGTCCTCAACACTCGTTTCGGCCGGTACACGCCGATCCCACAGTGGAATTCCAACGGCGGTCAGGTTGACGAACGCCACAGCTGCTGTATAGCTCGTCAGCACGCTCACCGCATAGAAAGCGAGGAAGAAAGTCGCGATAACCCAGAGAAAATGAAGCAGGGGAACATTGATAACAAACCAAACAGATGCTATGAGATATGCGGCGCCGATTCCGGTCACCAGGAATATCGTTGCCGCAGACTGCAGCGTCGCTCGAGTGTTTTCCCGAGAAACCATGAGTGCATAAACTGCACCTTGCCAGCTGTACGGAATGCGGAAGGTCATTCCGACAATCACGATGAGGGCGGCTGCAAGTGTCATCCTCCCTACAAGCGCAGCCCTGCCTGGGTAAGGCGCAAGTTCCTCTTTGAGAAATTCTCGCAGCCAGGTCAGGGCGCCGGATGGGTGGGGCAGGCTTTGGGCGAGGGTGGCCATTTTAGTTGCCCCGAATCGTGATTACGGCAGACTCACTGATTCGAAACAGATCAGGGGTGGGATTTTCAACGCGCACGCGAACCGGGAAGCGCGACGCCAGATGAACCCAGTTTAACGTGCGCTGCAGGTCGGGAAGACCCGGTTGTAAGCTGCCGATTTTATCCGGGTCCGGAGTGACTCCGAATCCGACGCTATCCACCACACCCGCAAAGCGGAGATTCGGCATCGACATCAGATAGACATCAGCCCGCATGCCCGGAGTAATGCGCTTGAGTTGTCCTTCTCGGAAATTACCAACCGCCCACCAAGTGCGGGCATCGATAAGCGTGAACATTTGCTGGCCGACGTGAGCATAAGCGCCCTCGGAAATCGTAAGGTTGGTCACACGAGCATCAAACGGCGCATAGACGCGGCAGTTGTCCAGGTCGTAGCGAGCCTTCTTCACCGCTGCGGCTTTTGCTCCACGCTGATTGATCAAGGGTTCGAGCGTTGTGACCGCATGCCTGGCCTGTTCGTGCTGCGCCACGACAGAGTTCAATTCCGCCTTCGCCAACTGCAATCGAGATTCAGCTTGCCTCAGGGCTTCACCTTCTGCAGTTTCAGAAGATCTCGCTTTATCCACTTCGTCCACGGTGACAAACTGCTTGGCCAACAATGGTTCGATGCGATGCAAATTGTTGTTCGCGTAAGTCCATTCGGCGCGCGCCCGGTCGACGCCCCGCTCCGCGTTGACCACGTCGGCTTCCGAGCTGTGAATGTTCGCTTGTGCGACGGAAACTGCGCTCTCCAACGCTGCTATTTTTCGTTGCTCGTCCCCGACTTGCCCTTCCAGAGTGCTCTGCTCCGAAACCGCGTTTTCGAGGGCATATTGATAGGGGCGTTCATCGATTTCGTACAGCAGTTCGCCTTTCTTCACGAACTGGTTATCTTTCACGTTCAGCCGGATGAGAGGACCGTCGACCTGGGGAGCTATGCCAATGAAATTGGCAAATATTTCGGCGTCTTCGGTGCGCGGATAGTAGTTCTCGCGGTAAAGTACGGCGAGTCCAAGGATCACTGCGGCCGCCACGATGGCGATACTGATTGTGCGACCCAAAGGCTTGCGCCACCTACCGGTCTCTGACGACACGTCATGCAACTTCCGCGCTTGATTTTGGCCTGCGGTCGCAACCATTTCTTTGTCCAAGGGAACAGTCGTCATAAAATTCACCGGAACAGAACAATCCACAAAGCGAATGTGAACACTGCAGTCAAACTCGGATACACCAGAACGGGCCAGGCAATCTCGGTGTAACGAGACAATAG
>DATJWZ010000273.1:0-15282 GCA_035500795.1 Candidatus Eiseniibacteriota bacterium
ACCAGATGCCCCGGGCTCTTGGGAGCGATCATCACAACGTCAACGTCGTTCGGAGGAACGATGGTCTTGAAATGAATGCTGAACCCATGCGAGACGCCTAGAACTTTTCCAGGGTGCAGATACGGCTTGATCAACTTTTCATAAAGCTCACCCTGCGTTTCGTCAGGCGTAAGAATGTGAATCCAGTCAGCGCGTTTCGCGGCCTCGTCTGGAGCAACCACGACCATACCGTCAGCCCGGGCCTGCTGCGCGCTCTTGCGTGTGGGATCGAGCCCAACGATCACCTTGTGTCCGCTGTCGCGAAGATTCTGCGCCTGGGCGTGTCCCTGGCTGCCGTAGCCGATAATCGCGATTGTCTTGCCTTTCAGTACTTCCGGCTTTGCATCACGCTCGTAAAAAATAGTTACCGCCATCGTGCTCCTCTCGAACCTGCTGGAAACCGACCGGTCGGTCGGTTCCCCTATGCTACTCAGCCCGTTCTCCGCTGTCAAGCCGAGACAGTAACCTCCGCGTAACCACCGCCCACTGAGCTTCCGCGCTCAAAGATTTCCACAGTCTCCCCTTTCGTCAATGTGACATCTGCCCTTGCGCTCATGCCTCCAATTCAGCCATCATGGCTGCGGCCAAGACACTGCCGCCCAAGCCAGCAATGTCCTGTTCCGGGAATCCCGCAGCAGATTCCTGCCGCTAAGTTATTTGAAATCAAGATTGTGCCCGTAAGTGATTGAGCGCCATAGATTATTCCCCAATTTCGCCCTAACTTGATGATTCCAGAGATCCACGGGGGGGATACCTCCGCCGAATCCACTCGTCCCATTTCGGGAAAACAATCGAACGTTTATTTCAGCGAGAATTTCACAAACTCGACGCGGCTGTTGCGCTTCTCAATCCAAATTGGCATTCCCGCCCGCAACTGTTTACCATGACACGCGATGCCCCGCGAGACGCTTGTCGATTCCCGCCAGGAAATCCTCCGTACCGCTGCCCGTCTCTTCCAGCAGCGCGGCTACGACGCCACCTCGATGAACGATGTGGCCGCCGCCCTCAAGCTCAGCAAGGGAGGTCTCTACCACCACTTCCAGAGCAAAGACGAGATCCTCTTCGAGATCATGAATCACGCCATGGAGATCACGCAGGAGCGCGTGCTCGATCCCGTGCGCGGCATCGCCGATCCGGTCGAACGGCTCAAGGCCTTAATCAGACTGCATATCGAAGTCGTGCTTAGTCCCCGCGATCGCGAGATCACCGTGATGCTTCACGAAAACCACCCTCTTCCTCCCACCCTGCGCAGGCGCATCAATACGAGAAAAAAGGACTACATCCACTTTGTCGAAGGATTGATGGCTGAGGTGCAACGATCTCGTCAGGCGAAGGGCTCCGTCAGCCCTCGCGCCGCCGCTTTCGCTCTGCTCGGCATGATCAACTGGATTTATCAGTGGTACAAGCCCGAGGGAAGTCTGCAATTGCACAACCTCGTTCCGCAGTTCACAGAATTTGTTTTTGGAGGAATTCTGGCGTGAAGTCTATGTTCACGACGATCGCCAGCGTAAATCGTGAACGCGCACAAAGCGGACAGTTCTACCGGGAATTTCTTCGCGTCCCAGCAATAAGTTCGGGCCTTTACGTTCTCTCACCAGGATCCATCGATCCGCAGGTTCCACATCATCAGGACGAACTCTATTACGTGCTGCGTGGCCGCGCACACTTTCGTGCCGCCGACGAGGACACCGAAATCTCTGCAGGAAGCCTCCTCTTCGTCGCAGCCGAAGTCGAACACAAGTTCTACGACATCACAGAAGAACTCTCAGTGCTGGTTTTCTTCGCCCCCGCAGAAAACTAACCTACCCGAGAACCTTTGTCATTCCGAACGGCGAAGCCGTGAGGAATCTGCTGCCCGCATGCAGTGCCCATCCCTGCGGCCAATTACCTGTGCTGAATCCAGTACACCTCTTCCTTCACCACGCCTTTCTCCACAAACCCGCGCCGCTTCAGAATTGCTTTGCTGTTATCGACCATCTCCGGATGTCCGCATAAATAAGCCGCCGTGTCGTTTGGCTTGAGCTCCCAATGATCGGCATACTTCCGCAATATGTCCTCAATCCGCCCGGTCTCACCTCGCCACTCCGCGTGATCCCATGGACGGCTCACCGTCGGGATGTACTTGAACCATGGAAGCTCGCTTTCTAAATGCGCGAGTTCATCCTGATATCCCAACTCCCAAGGTCGGCTCGCTCCGCTCAACAAATAAAGATTCTGCGATCCATCAAATCGACCTTCTTTCCATTCCTTGCACAGAGTTCGGACATAACTGATGAATGGAGCAACTCCGGTCACAGTCGATACCAGCAGGTGATTTATTTTTCCGTTACTCGTATTTAGCGAGAACTTCCCCTTCGCAACTTTCCGCATCAGCAACTCGTCCCCAACCTGCAGTCGGTGCAAGTGCGGCGTCAAAGCGCCATGGGGCACCAACTCCAAAAAGAATTCCACTTCATTGTCCGAAGGTGTGGAAGTAATCGAATAAGGCCGCTCAATCCGTTTTCCATCAATCTCGAGGCCTAGGCTTGCGAACTGTCCCGGGACGAAGTCGAACTCTCCACCCGCACGAACCCGCAACACCCACAGATCAGCGGCGAAGTCGACCCGTTCGGTGATTTTCGCCCGGAAAAACCGATCATCAGGCGCATTCAGATCTCTTGGTGTCAGAAATGACATATAAACGCATCCGGCAAACTCGACGGAATTGTACAAATCCGCCGGACATCTATTAGCTGGACACTTATTAGATGAAGCAGTTCCCACCAGTGACTCTGGCTTCCGAGCATGTCATGAGCAGGGCTTAACGATGTAATGGAAGAGCGGCCCTTAGGGCCGCGGTAACTCTCGGTCAAGATGCGGGGCTTTAGCCCCTGAGCTTGCACCTTTTGCGTCAGTGATTACCCAATCTAATTGGGCTTGGGTGATACCTCTTCCGCCGCAAGCTGTTCCAGGGTATACCGCAACGATTGCAAAACCTCGTTTGCTGCGTTCGCTTTCAAACTGAACTTCAACATCCCGTCTGGCGTGAACTGAGTTCCACGCTGCGATGCCACAAAACGTGCCAAATGCTCGGGATCGACCGCCGCATTCTGCTTGAACTTGAACATCACCGAATCGCGTTTTCGATCAATCGCGATCACTCCGACTCGCATGCACACCAATTTCAACGACGCATAATCGAGCAAGTTACGCACAGCTTGCGGCGGCTCGCCGTAACGATCTTGTAATTCGGAACCCACATCCGACAACTGCGATTCCGTCTCGACTCCCGCGACCCGCTTGTACATCCGCAACCGCTGATTCTCTTCGGGAATATACTCCGCAGGAATTCGGATATTGAGGCCAAGATTGAGCTGGGTCTCAGCCTCTTCCGCTCCAACCTCGCCCTTCATCTCACGAATCGCGCGATCGAGCATCTGCGTATAAAGCTCGAACCCGATCGCCTCAATGTGTCCACTCTGCTCTCCGCCAAGCAAATTGCCTGCCCCGCGAAGCTCAAGGTCCAAAGCCGCAATCTTGAATCCGGCGCCAAGGTCTGAAAATTCTTTCAACGCCGCCAGCCGACGCCGCGCAATCGGTGTGAGTTCCACCTCCCGCGGGATCAGCAAGTACGCATACGCGCGCCGGTTCGACCGTCCCACGCGCCCACGCAGCTGGTAGAGCTCTGACAAACCGAGCCGGTCCGCTCGATTGATCAGGATCGTATTGCACAGCGGAATATCGAGCCCATTCTCAATAATCGTCGTCGCAACAAGAATGTCGGCCTCGTGATGCATGAATTTCAACATCACATTTTCCAGTTCGCCCTCTGACATCTGCCCGTGCCCAACGGTGATCCGCGCCTTCGGCACCAGCTCTTGCAGTTTCGCCGCTATCTCCCAAATGCTCTCCACCCGGTTGTGGACGAAATAAACCTGTCCGCCGCGTTCCAGTTCATGCTCGATCGCCGACTGGATCAGCTTGTCGTCCCAACTCGCGACTACCGTCTGAATCGCCATCCGGTCCTTCGGCGGCGTCTCGATGACGCTCATATCGCGCAGCCCTACCAGCGACATATGCAGCGTCCGCGGAATCGGTGTCGCCGACATCGTCAGCACGTCCACCTGTTTTCGCATCTGCTTGATGCGTTCTTTGTGGCGCACTCCGAACCGCTGCTCCTCATCGACGATCAGCAATCCCAGATCGGTGAACTTGATGTCCTTCGACAAAATCCGATGTGTCCCGATCAGAATGTCAATCTTCCCGGCCTCGGCCTTTTGCAGGATTTCTTTCTGCTGCTTCGCATTCCGGAACCGGCTGATCATCTCAATCGTGACCGGAAACGGTGCGAACCGTTGCTTGAACGTCTCGTAATGCTGGAACGCCAGCACCGTCGTGGGAGCGAGCACCGCAACCTGCTTGTTATCGCTCACTGCCTTAAAAGCCGCGCGCATGGCGACTTCGGTCTTCCCATAACCCACATCGCCGCACAGCAGCCGATCCATCGGCAGCGACGACTCCATGTCGCGCATCACATCCTTAATCGCCTGCGCCTGGTCTTCGGTCTCATTGAACTCAAACGAATCTTCAAACTCGCGCACGAAGTCATTTCCCGTAGGAAACGCATGACCGTGCGCCATCTTGCGCTGCGCATAGAGCTTCAGCAGTTCTTCGGTCATGTCTTTCATGGCCTTGCGCACGCGCGCTTTGGTCTTCGCCCATGCCTGCGTGCCAAGATGGCTGAGTGCCGGCTTAGCGCCTTCCGATGACCGGTATTTCTGAATCAAATCCAGCCGCGTCAGCGGAACGTATAATCGCGCTCCATCCGCGTACTCGAGCAACATGAACTCTGCATTCCCGTCGCCCTGATTGATCTCCTTCAATCCCTGGTATTGCCCGATCCCATGCTCCACGTGGACGACATAATCCCCGACCTGCAGATCGCGGAAATCCGACAGAAACGCCGACACCTTTGACTTCGTCCGCTGCGGACGCGCCGCAACCGACTCCGACTCATCAAACAAGTCGCGCGATCCAAAAATCGCCAGATGCGCGTCGGGGAAAATGACGCCATCAGGAACGTAAGCCTTTGCGAGAGTGGTGGTATTCACTTCACCAGCAAAGTAGCTGGTCTCATCGGCGTAGCTCTCGCCGCCGCGCGTGCGGCTGCCAAGCCGGAAGCTGACGTTATATTCGGTAAAGATGTCCGCCAGCCGCTCCACTTCACCGGTATTCGGAACCGAGAACAAAACCTGATTCCCCGCACCCGTCAGCTTCTGCACCTCTTCCAGCATGGACGGCACAGCGCCATGAAACCGCGACGTAGGCTGCGTCAGGATCGTCACCGAATCGTCCTCGGCGCTTTGCGTGATCCCCAGATGCTCGATATCCGCGCCCGTCAAAGTTGCAAGCTTCTTCCACCAGCCTTCGGGAGCGAGATAGAGATCCTCGGGTCGCACCAGGTTGCCCACGCCGCTCCGCTCGTGCATCTCCCCGACGCGCGACCAGAAACGATCAAACTCCGCGCGGAGTTGATCCGGTTCATCCAGCAGGACAGTTGCACGTGGCAGCAAATCAAAAACCGTCCGGTCCGCCCCCGCCACCGGCGCGTAAAACTCCCATCCCGGAAAAACTGTCACTCCACCCGCCCGAACCGCAGCCTCCACAATTTCTTCATTCGATCCCGCGATTCGCTCGCCCGACAGCCGCGTGTGAATCGCTCCCAGCAGTTGATCTGTCACTGGAGTCTCCGTCAGCGGCAGCAGCAGCGCCTCATCAATGGGATTCGACGACCGCTGCGATGTCGGATCGAATCTGCGAATTGAATCGACCTCATCCCCAAAAAACTCAATGCGCACCGGACGCTCCGCCTCCGGCGAATACACATCCAGAATCCCGCCACGGAGCGCAAACTGCCCGGGCATTTCCACCACATCCGCCGAGGCATAGCCCACGGTGTTCAAGTGCGCGAGCAAATTGTCGAGATCAAACGACTCGCCTCGCCGCAGCGTACGCGCGAGGTCCGTGTAGTATTCCGTGGATCGCTGCAGAATCGCCGTTGCGGCGATCGGCGACACCACAATCGACGCCCGCCCCGTCGCAATCTTCCACAACGCGGTCGCGCGCTCCTCCTGCAATTCGGTATGCGGAGATAAATTCTGGAAAGGGAGCACATCCCGTGCGGGAAGCGACACAACCGAATCGGGATCCGCCGCCGCCGTTAGTTCGCAGAATCCGCGCAGCACCGGCACGAACTCCTCGATCGCGCGGTTATCGTTGACCACGAAAATCAGGGGCCGTTCCGCAGTCCGCTGCCACAAAACCAGCAGCAGGGCCTTCGCTGTCGGGGACAAACCGGAAACACGAATCCGCCCCGTGCCCTCTTTCAGGTGGGAGGCTACACGCAACGAGCCTGGAAGCGTTTCAACGTCCGCGAAGAGTTCGCGGACGAAGGGAAGAAGCATCGCACTTCAATTTTATCAGGAACTCAAGCCGTTCCATCGTATGCAATTAGGATTACTGGAATAGAATTCTTGACCTGGAAGACAGCGGATTAATTCTTTCGAGTGCATGACTAAACGTACGGCGCAAAACTCACGCCTCCTAGGGCTCACGAAGATTGCCCGAGCCCTTCCCGAGATCGAACGTCGGATCTACGGATCGCATGCACAATTTCTGATTCGAAAAAAGACGTTCGCCTATTTCCTTGACAATCACCATGGCGACGGGATCGTTGCCGTCGCCTGCAAGGTTTTGCCGGGCGAAAACAAGGCTCTGGTCGAAGCTCAACCGAAGCGTTTTTATCTGCCCGCCTACCTCGCATCGAGAGGTTGGGTCGCCCTTCGTCTCGACCAGGGCAAAGTCGACTGGGAGGAAGTAAAGGAACTCTTGCTGACCAGTTACGTGCTCACAGCGCCCAAGCGACTGGCGAATCTTGTCACACCCGAACTATGAATGGCCTATCGGGCGGTTCGGCCCTTGATGCTTAGCTCCGTCTCCCCCGCCTGGTCCGCCAGCATGATGTGCAACGCACGCTGCTTCAAGTCATACGTCGTCTTCAGTGGATACGCACTTCCCGACACCTTCGCCTCCGCCCGCGCCGAAGGCCAGTCATACACCACAACTTCCATGATCTTCCACCACGCCGGGTACGACCCCTCGCGCGCATGAAATTTCAACCGCGTCGTATTCGAGTCCGATTCGCAGGTCATCGTCTGCCGCAAGAACTTTCCCTGCTGATATGCGAACGTATGCCCGTCATCTAGATACAGCGACCCACTGCAATTTTCGCCGGGATACACGCGCAGTTCCAGCGGTCCGCCCGGCGTCTCATCCGTGTTCTGGATCAGTGGCTGCAGCGGCAGCACCGTCCCACCACGCACATAAACTGGCAGGGTATCGAGCTTCGGATGTGTTTTGCGCAGCTCCGGAAACTGCTTTCCGGGTTTCGCCGTGACCACGTCCACAATCGAAGGCACTCCAGCTTGATGCGGCATCTTCTCGCCCGTCCAGAAATCGAACCATGTTCCACTCGGGTACGAGACAAAATAGTCATCGAGTTTCTCCCCGAATGGCGCCGGCGCAACCAGCAGGCTTGGGCCTAACAGGAACTCAGTGTCCCAATGATCGAAATTCGCATTCGGAGCGAATATCTCCGGGAACTCCAGAAACACCGGCCGCATCATCGGCAACCCTGTTCGTGATGTCTCATCGGCCAAGGAATAGATGTAAGGCAGCAACTTATATCGCGTCTCGATGTAGCGCCGCCGCACTGCTTCCTGCTCCGGCCCATTTGCCCAAACCTCATGCGGCCCGCTGCCCTTGTCGTAATGATCCCGGAAGAAGGGTGAGAATGCGGCTAACTCAACCCAGCGCGTCAGCAGATCGGACGACGGGGTCCCGTTGAACCCACCGACATCCGCACCTACAAACGAAATTCCGCTCAGCCCCAGATTCAGCACCATCTGCGTCGCGAGCCGCAGATGGTTCCAGGTTGCCGAATTGTCGCCGGTCCAGGTGAAACCGTATCGCTGACCTCCGGCGAACGTGGCGCGAGTGAGCACAAATGGCCGCTCATCCGGACGCAGTTTCAGGAGACCCTCGTACGTTGCGCGCGCATTTTCCAATCCCACAATGTTGTGGATCTCCGCGTGTGTGGCCGCCCGCGTCGTGAAGCCCGGCTCCTCGATCCGATGAACCGTATTCAACGGCATTGTCTTTCCGGGTCCGTTGAATACTGAAGGTTCGTTCATGTCGTTCCAGAACCCTGCAACTCCCTCGTTCACGAATTCTTTATACAACCCGCCCCACCATTCCCGCGTCTGCGCCCGTGTGAAATCCGGAAACACCGCCGGCCCCGGCCACACGATCCCGACGAATTCGCTGCCGTCCGGATTCTTCACGAATTGATCTGACGCATGCCCGGAATCGTACGGCGCATACCCTTGATTCGGCGCATGCGCAATATGTAGGTCCGTAATGTTGACCAGATGAAAATGCTGCTTCCGCAGGTCCGACACTAGCCCCGGAAAATTCGGAAATGTCTTCGCATCCACGGTGAACGGACGGTTCCTGTCCTGATAATCGATATCGAGATAAACAGCATCCGAAGGAATTCGGTCCGTTCGCAGGCGCGTGGCAATGTCTCGCAGCTTTGATTCGGGCGTGTAGGTGTAATGTGACTGCTGGAATCCCAGTGACCACAACGGCGGCAGCGGAGGCTTCCCTGTCAGATATGCATAGCCTTCCACCACCTGCCTCGGTGTGGGCCCATAGATGAAGTAGTAATCGAGCGGCCCGCCATCGGCTCCAAATGCAATCGAATCCCGAGAAGATTTGCCGAAATCAAACCACGTGCGCCACGTGTTATCCAGGAAAATGCCGTAACTTCGTGTGCCGTCGATCGCGAGGAAAAACGGGATCGCTTTGTACAACGGATCGACCGATTCCTGCGGACCTACATCGGTGTTCCACAGCGTGTATGCCTGATCGCGTCGATCGAATTGTCCAGTCTTGTCCCCGAGTCCGAAATAGTGCTCCGGCCCTGGCATTTCCTTATAAACATTGAATCCGCCGAGTTGGAATCTTGTTGGGCGACCCACCGCATCGGCTGAGAGCACATTCCCCGAAAGATCGCGAATAATCACGCGCAGTGGATTTTTCTCCACGCGCACGTCGAGAGCTCTGGTTCGAAATCCGTCTGCCGTACTGTCTTGCATCGGCTGCACAGCGACCGTCTTGGTCCGCGCGTCCGCCAGTACGGCCCAGGATGCATCCTCTGGAAGCGTCGAATCCGGCGAGAGTCGAATGCGAATGATGTCGTCGCGAACCGCCGTGATCCGCATAGTTGCAGTCCCAGCCTGAATCTGGATGCCATCGTGCAACGGATCGGATGCAGTTACCGAGTCAAGCGAAACCGTGGGCAGCGTAGCCGGTGTCTGGGCAGACACAATCACGGCTGCCACGACTCCAAGTGCGCAAACCCCAAAAAAACGACTGATGAAACGCATCAGCACACTCATCGATGGATGTTTGTTCCTGTGAACAGACATCATATCAACCACCGCAATCCCGTCCGCTCATCCACGTAGCAACGGTCTGGTCAGACACGTTGGCCCGCCACTGCCGTTGATGCAGATCTCGCTGCCCGGAAAGTTCCTCACATCAAATCCATGCTGCCGCAGTCGCTCGTTCGTCTTGTGGTTCTCTTCAATCGCAAGCAATCGGTTATTTCCGAGTGCTAACACATTGCAGGCCAGTGTCTCCCGCTCCGAGTAGTCGATCTCGACAAACTTAAATCCGCGCGACGCGAGCAATTCAACGGTTTCGACCGCCAGCCACGGCAGATCGACGAGTGCTGTCTTCTCGTTTACCAGGCTAATCAGCGACATCAAATGCAGGCATGCCGAAGGCCCCGGCCCATAAGGAAGTGGCGCGGAAATCACCTCAACGCGCTGCGGAGAAAGAATCGCTCGCATCTGCTCGATTCCAGCTTTGTTGGTGCGGTAGCCATGCCCGATCAGCAGAGTCTTGTCATCGAGCCACACGATATCCCCGGCCTCGGTCGTTCCGGGACCCTCGATTTCGCCGGCAATGGGAATCCCCAACTCCGCGGCGAATCGTCCCTGATGTCGTCCTTCTGCGACGCGATTTGGTTTACCCGGCCTCATGAGAATTAACCCAAAGTCGGTAGCCAGGGAGGCATCATGCGCATACACCGCATCGAGCGAAAGCTCCGGGGAAGAGGGAAGCTCAATTACCTCCGCATCAACCGCTTCCAGTTCACGCCGAAGCGCCGCATGTTGGGTCTCGGCTTTGTCTGGGTCAGGTGCATGACCGAATCCAAGTTCTTGCCAACGGGCAACACGATCCGTTTGATCCCAACTGGCGCTGCGGGGCGAGCAGACCAGCACTCGCTTCAACACGCCAACCATGGAGTGTCCGTTGAAAGTCACGTTTGTCGAGGTCAAAACGGAGGTCGACTCGCTGTTCGGCATTTACAGCGATGATAAGCGAAGCCGGCAGCAGAGGAGAAATCCCAAGAACTACAGTCAAAAGCTACTGGGCCTCGGTCTGCAATTCGTCCTCTTCTGTCGCGGCGAATGAGACATGCGCGTCTGCCGGAGGAAGCAGATCGCGTACCGCATGCTTGTGATTGCCCCGTTTTGCCAGCCACTGCTTCAAGTGCTTGTTCGCGGCGGAGCTCAGTTTCGAAAAGAAGAGTCCGGCGCGCCCCTGGTCGCTCGCCCAGATGACATCGGCATGTCCATGAAGCGTAACGTTTGTGCCGGGCAATATGCAGCGGAACACCAGGTTCGTTTGAATCGGCACTGGCTCGGTCGCCTGTATTGCAAGTCCCTGCTCTCCGATGTCGATGCTGATCCCGGACAGTGTTCCATGCTCGACCTCCAGGTAAACGACCGTCTTCACCTCATACCGTTCGGACTTGCGGCGATTGCTTCTGCCAGCCTTCCGTCCGGACTTCAGCGCCTCGCGAATCACCTCGCCGGTCAGCGGACGATAAAGAATCCGGCTCGCCCCGGATTGAAAAGCCTGCCCCGTCCCCGGCCACGCACGGGTTGCGATTGCGAGGAGGGCCGGCTTCTGCGCCGGAGGCAGCAATGATGCCATGCGTATTGCTTCTTCGGCGCCCGCCAGATCGAAGTCCACGATCATCGTCGAGCACTGGCCGCTCATCACCGACTCGAGCGCTTCCTGACGCGACCGGCAGTGCATCAGTTCGGTGTCCATCTGATTCAGAACGGTCCGCAATACCTGCAGGGACTTCTGGTCTTGGCAAAGCACGGCTGCAAACTTAGGCATGAACAACACGCTACGGACAAATGCGCGTCCAAGAAATGTCACACTGGTAATCGCCTTACCGGTTACTGAGGCGATCTGTAAATAGCGAAGAACATTGGCCTTGAGTCGATTCCGATGCGCCCATTTTTGACTGCTATAATCAGAAATTGCGCTCATGGCTACGAAACGACTGATACGATCCACGACGGTTCTGTCCGTGCGCCGCGACGGCAACGTAGTCCTGGCTGGGGACGGCCAAGTCACGCTGGGCGAGTCGGTGATCAAGCACTCGGCGAAGAAGATTCGAAGGCTTTATAACGACAAAATTCTGGCCGGATTTGCCGGGTCTACCGCCGATGCTTTCACCCTCTTTAGCCGATTCGAAGCGAAGCTCGAGCAATATCACGGGAATCTGGGCCGGGCTGCCGTCGAACTGGGGCGCGACTGGCGCACCGACAAATTCCTCCGCAATCTAGAAGCCTTATTGATCGTCAGCGATAAAGACCAGACGTACTTGTTGAGCGGTCAAGGCGATGTCATCGAGCCTGACAGCGGTATTGCAGCGATTGGAAGCGGTGGTCCCTATGCCCAGGCCGCGGCCCAGGCGTTGCTCGATCATACGCAACTCCCCGCCCGTCAGGTCGCTGAAGAGGCAATGAAGATTGCCGGCAAGATGTGCATCTATACCAATGACCGGGTAACGATCGAGGAACTTTGAAGCGTCGCTAGTCCTCGCTCTCCCAAATCATGGCCTGACGACTGACGATTGAGGACCGACGACTGATTTATGGCAATCTACTTACCTTCAACCGCCGAAGAAGATCAGCTAGCTCTCGATGAGTTGACTCCCCGCGAGATCGTCGCCGAGCTCGACAAACACGTTATCGGGCAGAAAGATGCCAAGCGCGCTGTGGCGATCGCCCTACGAAACCGCACACGCCGCCAGAAGCTGCCGCCCGATCTCGCCGAGGAAATCATCCCCAAGAACATCATCATGATCGGTCCCACCGGTGTGGGGAAGACTGAGATCGCCCGGCGTTTGGCAAAGCTTGCGAACTCTCCGTTCCTCAAAGTTGAGGCTTCGAAGTTCACTGAGGTTGGCTATGTTGGGCGCGATGTCGAGTCCATGGTCCGAGACCTCGTCGAAATCGCCATCGACAATGTTCGCGAAGAGAAACTCGAAGATGTCGCCGACAAAGCCGAACTCAACGCCGAAGAGCGTCTCCTGGATATTTTGCTACCGCCTTCACCCCCTCCACGCCCGGATCAAACTACCGGCGGCGTAGTGATCGAGGGCAACACCTCGTTGACCGAGTCTTCCAGTCGCACCCGCGAAAAGCTGCGCCAGCAACTGCGTGAGGGCAAGCTCGACGACCGTATGGTCGAGATCGATGTCCGGGAGCGCAACTTCCCGTCTTTCGAAATCCTGACTAACCAGGGCGTCGAAGAGATGGACGTCAATATCAAGGACATGTTGCCAAACATCTTCGGCCAGCGCACCAAGAAGCGGAAGATGAAGGTCAATGAGGCCTTTGAGTATCTGATCCAGGAAGAAGAGCAACGGCTCATCGATATGGATCAGGTCACGCGCACAGCGATCGACCGCGTCGAAAATTCAGGCATCGTCTTCCTCGACGAAATCGACAAGATTGCCGGCCGTGAAGGCGGTCACGGGCCCGATGTCTCCCGCGAAGGCGTGCAGCGCGACATCCTGCCCATCGTGGAAGGCACCACGGTCAATACGCGTTACGGTATGGTGCGCACGGATCACATCCTGTTCATTGCGGCCGGGGCGTTCCACGTATCGAAGCCCAGCGATCTGATTCCGGAATTGCAGGGACGCTTCCCCATACGTGTTGAACTCCAGTCGCTCACCATGGAAGATTTCGTGCGAATTCTGACCGAGCCGAAATCGTCTCTGGTCAAGCAGTACACAGCTTTGCTGGAGACCGAAGGCGTGAAGCTCGAGTTCACTCCTGAATCCTTGGACGAAATTGCGCATTTTGCATTCCGCGTGAACGAGAGCACCGAAAACATCGGCGCACGCCGCTTGCATACGATTATGGAGCGTGTTCTCGACGAGCTAAGCTTCGAAGCTCCGGAGAAAAAGGGCGAGCAAGTCACGGTCGACGCCGATTACGTCCGCAAGATGCTGACTGACATCGTGAAAGATCAGGATCTGAGCCGGTACATTCTGTAAGGATTTTCACCACGGAAATCACAGAGACCACAGGAACTTCGCTGTGGTCCTCTGGGTTCTCCGTGGTTTATCTTTTCTCATCCATGACATCCATCGACCGCAGCCGCTTGCAGTCCCTGATGCAACGCGAACAAAAGAAGTTTGTGGACGAGCGCCCGAAATCGAAGGCGCTCTTTGACCGCGCCTGCAAGTCGCTCGTTGCAGGCGTGCCGATGAACTGGATGGTGAAGTGGGCGGGAGCGTTTCCGCCATTCGTGCGCGAAGCGCAAGGCGCAGAATTCTTTGACGTCGACGGACATCGCTACATCGACTTCTGCCTCGGCGATACCGGCGCGATGACGGGTCACTCTCCTTTTGCCACAGTGAAGGCCGCCGAAGAGCAGCTGCGGCGCGGAATTACGCTGATGCTTCCGGGAGAAGACGCGATTATCGTCGCCGAAGAATTGCAGAAGCGTTTCAACTTGCCATACTGGCAGTTCGCTCTCACGGCAACAGATGCCAATCGTTTTTCGATCCGCCTTGCGCGCCAGATCACAGGCCGACCGAAGATTTTGGTTTTCAACTGGTGTTATCACGGAACCGTCGATGAAACTTTCATCACGATTCATGAGGATGGTACGCCCGGCCCACGGGCCGGAAATATCGGCCCACCGGTCGATCCCGCAGTTACGACAAAGGTCGTCGAATTCAATGACATCGATGCCTTAGAAGCCGCGCTTGTGTCAGGAGATGTGGCTTGCGTCCTCGCTGAGCCGGCGATGACCAACGTTGGTATCGTGCATCCCGAGCCGGGATTTCACAAAGCTCTCCGGGAGATCACCCGCGAGCACGGTACCCTACTCATCATCGACGAGACACACACGATCTGCGCTGGCCCAGGCGGCTACACGCGTGCCGAGAATCTTGATCCCGATGTCATTGTTTTCGGTAAAGCAATCGGCGCCGGTATCCCGGGAGCCGCATACGGATTCTCCCAAGAGGTGGCAGATCGCATCGTCGCGAAACAAGAACTGGAAAATTGCGATGTAGGTGGCATCGGCGGAACTTTAGCCGGAAATGCTCTTTCGCTGGCCGCGATGCGCGCAACGCTCACAAAAGTTCTGACGAAAGAAGCCTTTGACCGCATGATCCCGATGGCCGTCCGCTGGACTGATGGAGTTGCGAAAGCGATCGCCGAAGTAAAATTACCGTGGCATGTGACTCGTCTTGGATGCCGCGCCGAATATATGTTCGGTCCTGAGCAAAAAAACGGCAAGCAAGCGCACGATGTCATGGATTTCGAACTCGAACGTTTCATGCACCTGTATGCCATGAATCGAGGAATCTTGCTCACGCCTTTCCACAACATGGCCCTGATGTGTCCGCAGACTGAGTCCGAGCATGTGGATCGGCATACGAAAGTCTTCCGTGAAGCGATCAAAGAACTGACGAACTGATCCTCTGCATCGGGACTACTCCAACGCCGTCATCTTGAGCGCGGAGTCGCAGGATTTCCGCACTGAGAAGGACGCCTCCGGTCTAATACGGCATTCTGATACTCTGATTTCAGGCGGATGAGACGCTCTTCTCTGATGCGGTGGATGGCCGTTTGTATGCCAGTGGTGCTTTCTGCGTGCGCTACCATGGGACCGCCGCAACCGCCCTCTCTTAACCTTCCAACCGCACCAACCGACCTACGCGCATCGCGCAAAGGCGACCGAGTGAATCTCACCTGGACGCTTCCCGCCACTACCACTGACCGCCAGACGCTTCGCGAACTGGGT
>DATJWZ010000274.1:0-1429 GCA_035500795.1 Candidatus Eiseniibacteriota bacterium
AACCAAAAGAATCCGTGACCGTTTTGACCACCGGTATTGCGCAGGCCCGCAAGGATATGCCATGGCGTGGCGATCACGAAAAATAGCGCCAGGCCCGTTACCAGGCGAAACTCGCGCCACCGCCGCCACTCGCCGGTCCACGCCAGATATATGAAAGCGGCTCCGCCCGGGAATGCCAGTGCGATCAATCCTTTGGTCAACACTCCGAGCGCCATGCACACGTATCCGGCGTACCACCGCCAAGTTCCATTTCGCGTTTCTAGAGCTGTCAAGAAGAAGTAAAGTGATGCAGCAATCAGCAGGCTCAGCAAGACATCCGGTATCAGGATGCGTGTGAACAAGAACACCCCGGCCGCTGTATAGACGAAGACCGCAGCGTAAACTCCTGCCCGTTCCCCAAACGCGCGGCGGGCCCATACGAGAGCGAGCAAGCCTAGGAGCAATACTGAAAGCGCCATAGGCAGCCGCGAGGCAAATCCATTCACACCAAAGATGTGATAGGACGCGGCCACGAGCCAATACGGCAAAGGAGCTTTTTCCAGATAGCGCACTCCGTTTACGTGGAGCGTGACGTAGTCACCGGTAACGAACATTTCGCGGGCGGCCTCGGCGTGGGTGCTGTCAGCGTCGTCGAGTAGCGGAGGCGAGAACAGGGCTCCGAAATAGACAGCAGCGAAGACAACGATCAGTGCCAGATAGGAGAAAGATCTCTTCCGAGCGGAAAAATTACATTCGCCTTCGGCGAGTGGTGGCGTTGAGATAGCGCTCAATGGGTGTGAACCTATACAAGGGTACAAAGGACCAGCATCGCCCGCAAGCGCTTGAGCATCAATTTGAACCAGCCGCCGCCCTAGACTTCCGGCTTTCGAAGAACTTCCACTTGTCCATGCCGGCGGGGACGGCAACGTCAAAAAATCCCACCATCATTTCGTCCGATGTCTGATCGCCCCAGACCACCGTTTTTGTAGGGTCAGGATTGTGCGGGTTGTTTTTCGAATTGTCGTACCACGCAATCGCGCGCAACTTCGTTCCAGCCTTTAGCAGACGAGGTTCAGCCAACTTGTAGCTGAGTTGCCAGTGAAAGTGATAATTCACGCGCAGCAAGACTTCTATGCTGCCATCATCATGAACGATGTCGTATTCGAAGCGCTTGCCTCGCAGATGCATGTGTGGGAACAGGCTGAGTAAAGTCGCATCATTCGGAAGCATGCCTTGAACTTCAACGCGAAAATCGTCAGCCCCTGGCGGAATGATCAGGGCGTGATTGTTCAGTTGCAATGTAATGACCCGCTGTTTCGGCGTCGTCTTCGCAAACACAAGGCCGATACGTGTCTGGTCCAGATCGGCTTTTCCGTTGGTTGTGTAGTGCATTTGGAAGACGAGATCGGAACCTGCGGGAACGAACTTTGCCATGCTCTCCGGCCACAGG
>DATJWZ010000275.1:0-4417 GCA_035500795.1 Candidatus Eiseniibacteriota bacterium
CGTCCCCAGAAGCCTTCGCGAGAAGGAGCGGCCAAGGGCGCCTTGCCGGTGGCGTTGCCGGTGCTGCTGGAATCAGCCGAAGTCGACTGAGTCTGCGCGGCGGGCTGGGTCTGGTCCTGGGAAGACGAGGTTGTCTGCGCAAGGGCCGGTACCGCAAGCACGGCAGCCAATGGCAGGGCGATCACGAGACGGTGGTTCATATATGACTTCCTCCAAGTTGGGCGCACGGTTGAGTCCAGATCTGTGCTGCCCCTGCACGCCTATGCGTGCTTGAAATTGATTGCGTCCCTGAAACTTTAAGAAAGCCAGCGGATTCGCTGAGCTGGCCGGCGGTGACGCGCCGCTTGGCCTTGAAACTCCGGACACCAGAATGCGTTGGCGCCACACTCTGGTAGTACAAGTCGGATGCCAAATCGACTGAGAAGGTTGAACTGCTAAATGATTGATAGATATGTATATTGTAGCGGTCGGATTGGGGGATTGCGAGGCTCCCGGGTTTGGGAGAGGGTAATTTTGGCAAAGCTGATATAAAAAGTGCGTGTAAAACTGGCATTCGTTACAGGCGGTTTCCAGAACCACGCTTTGTCGGATAACACACGGTTTCGAGGGGGGAATTTGGGCGCTATTCAGAGGATCTGGGTGCGTATGTCGGGATTCGTACCTGTTGTTGCGGCTTTTGTGCTGCTTCTTCCTGGTTGGGTTAGTGCCGGGGAGGCGGCGATGCCCTCTTCAGGGATTTCTTCGGAACACATGCAGCAGTACTCCGATCTGGCGGTGAAGTGGATGCAGGAGTATCTGCGCGTCGATACGACGAATCCTCCGGGAAACGAGATGCGGGCGGTCGCGTTTTACAAAAAGATTTTGGATGAGGAGGGGATTGAGAACCGGGTGTTTGAGATTGCGCCAGGAAGAGGAGATTTGTGGGCGCGGATTCCGGGAAACGCCGAAAGCAAAATCCCCACTTCTGCCGCAAAAGGCGCGGCAGAAATGGGGCACCCTCGTCCCATCATTCTCTTGAACCATATGGACGTGGTGACCAGCGATGCTTCGCATTGGAAAGTGCCGCCTTTTAGTGGAGAGATTCGCGACGGATACATTTGGGGTCGGGGTGCGCAAGACATGAAGGATGAAGGGCTGGCGCAGCTCGTCGTCATGGTAATGCTGAAGCGGGAGAAGGTCGCACTGAATCGAGATGTAATTTTTCTCGCTGTCGCGGATGAAGAGGCTAATGGCATGGGGACGGACTGGTTCCTCACGAATCAAAAAGATCTGCTCGAGAATGCGGAGTTCCTGATTAATGAGGGCGGGGAGAACGTTCTTGAGAATGGGAAGGTGAAATATGTTGGCGTCGACGTGGGAGAGAAGACGTCGTATTGGCTGCACGTTGTGGCGCATGGACGCCCGGGGCATGGATCAAGGCCGAATCCGTATTCGGCGCCGAACCGGCTGGTGCGGGCGTTAGACCGCATTCTTGCGTACAAAACTCCATTGCGGGTGTTGCCTGTGGTGGATGAATTCCTGCGCGACATGGCCCCGTATGAGACTCCGGAAAGGGCGGCTTACTACCGGGACATCAAGAAGGCGATTGAAGACAAGAAGTTTGAGGAGCAGGTCGAGCGGGATGAGTCACTGAATTTTTTGCTACGGGACACGATTTCGCTGACGATGTTGGGAGGATCTGGACAAACGAATGTCATTCCTCCGGAGGCGTGGGCGAATCTGGATGTGAGGATTTTGCCCGGGGGCGATCCGAAAGGGGTTGCGGAGACGCTTCGCCGAGTCGTGAATGATCCGAATGTGACGATTGAGCCACTGGAATCGGAATTTCGTGTGGCGAATTATTCCGGGACGGATAACTCGCTGTTTGCGGCGATTCGCAAAGTGTCGGGGAAATATTTTCCTGGAACGCCTGTGGTGCCGCACATTACGAGCGGATATACGGAGAATCAGAGGTATCGGCCGCTGGGAATTGTGGCGTATGGGTTCAGCCCGTACACCGCGACTGAGGAAGAGGGCGCGACCGAGCATGGGAATGATGAGCGGATTCGCGTGGAGGAAGTGCGGCGCGGGCCGCGGATTTTGTTTGATGTGGTGGCAAGTGTGGCGGCGGAGTGAACTTCTTTTCCGCGGATTGACGCGGATTTCTCCGGTGATTCCCGACAGCAATCGTGGCAACGCACCCAACAGCGGATTCCTCCGTTGTCGCTACGCGACTCGTCGGAATGACAATCGAGCGCCTTTACTTCTTCAACCAGCCTTCGAGTTCCATCCAGTCGGCAAAGCGGTCAATCCAATGATCCGTTGGAAGGCCATGGGCGCGCATTCCGAAGCCGTGGCCGCCCTTTGCGTAAATATGCAACTCGGCTGATTTCTTGGCCGCTGTCCACTTCTCATACAGGCCAAGGCTGGTGGGCACGAGTCCAAGGTTATCGTCGGTCGCCGCCGCGATGAACATGGGCGGAGCGTCATCGGGAACGGTGGCTTCTTTGTACGAGTCGCCGCCCGCATAGATGGGTGCCACGAACGCAGGCCGGCCTTCGGGCGCGTAGTGGAAGGCGACTGCGCTGGCAACGGATCCACCGGCGGAGAATCCGATGATGCCGACTCGATCGGGAGAGATACCCCATTCGGACGCGTGCTGGCGGACATAGATAACGGCCGCTAGTCCGTCTGCGATGGCGAGGGGAACGACGCTCCCAATTGTTTCGCGGAACTTGGCTTTATCGGCATAGAGGGTGGTGAATTCCTGAGTGGCGTCTTCACCGGTGTGGGCCAGACGGTACTTCAATACGAACGCTGTCACACCTCTTGCCGCCATATACTTAGCAACATCAATGCCCTCGCTGGTGATGGACAGAGCCATGAAGCCACCGCCCGGACAGATCACTAGCGCGGTGCCGTTTTTCAACTCTGGAACGGGCTTGAAAACGGTCAGTGTCGGCTTGGTCACGTTGGTGACGACTTCGGTGTTCCACAACTTGGAGAAATATTCTTTCTCGGGATAGTTCTGCAGCGTCGATCCCGGGGGCGTTCCGGGGTAGAGAGGAATCACTTCCTGAGCTGCGGCGAGTGTGGCCAGCAACAAGAGGGGCAGGAAGATCCGAGTCACAAGAGTTCTCATGGCCGCGTAGTTTAGCAGAAGCGAAGAGAACTTCTTTTCGGCGCATCGACGCAGGATCCCGCAGATCTCTTTTCAGGTGCGCTTTGAAAATCGTGGTGCTGCACACCACAGCAGATTCCTCCGTCGTCGCTGCGCGACTCGTCGGAATGACAATGGGCTGAGAAGATTGATCTATCCGAAGTGTTTTTCGTATTGCTCGTAGATGAAGTGGTCGGTCATGCCGGCGATGTAGTCGCAGATGACGCGAGGGAGGCCCTCTTCCTTGGCTTTGTCCTGGTATTGGTGGGGAAGGGACTCGGGATGGGCTGTCCAGTAGGCGAATAGCTCGGTGATGACCTGTTCGGCGTCGTCTTTTTCGTCGGCTAGCGATGGGCTGAAGTAGAGATTTTCGTAGAGAAAATTTTTGTTCTGTTTGCGTTCGGCGTCTACGGCTGGGCTGAACGCGACGAGGCGCTGGGGGTTGCAGCGGACGTCTTCCACGGTTTGAATGCCAGCATCCGTCATGCGTTTCTGCGTGTTGCGGACCAGATCGTCGACGAGGCGATTAAGGACTCGCTTGAGCGTTTCATTGAATTGCAGTTTCTCCGGCGCTTCGGGATAAAGCTGCTTCACCGGTCCGTAAAAACGCTCGAAGATCGGCACGCCTTCACGGATTTCTTCCAATGACAGCAGATGCGATTCGTAGCCGTCGTCGAGGTCGGCAGTGTTATAGGCGATCTCGTCGGCGAGGTCGATGAGCTGCGCTTCGAGCGGTGGGCGCTGGTCCAGCAGATATTCGGCGAGCGCCGGATGATCTTTCTCGTCGTAGTCGTGGGAGTGCTTGATGATGCCTTCGCGGACTTCGAAGGTGAGATTCAGGCCGCGGAAGGCGGCGTAGCGCTGCTCGAAATCTTCAACGATGCGCAGGGCGTGCAGATTGTGATCGAAGTAGAGGCCGTGCTCGTGCATGGCGGCGTTGAGAGCTTTTTCTCCGGCGTGGCCGAAGGGCGGATGGCCGATGTCGTGGACCAGTGCGAGGGCCTCAGAGAGATCGGAGTTGAGGCCGAGAGCTCCGGCGATCGTGCGGGAGATCTGCGTGACTTCGAGCGTATGCGTCAGGCGGTTGCGGAAGTGGTCGGAGTAGCGGCGGGTAAAGACCTGAGTTTTTGCCTCGAGACGGCGGAAGGCGCGGGCGTGGATGACCCGGTCACGGTCGCGCTGGAAATCGTTGCGGTAGGGATGCGGGGGTTCAGCGATGCGGCGTCCGCGGGAACGGGTGACCTCGACCGCGTAGCTGGCCAGCATGTGGGAAGGATA